>NZ_JBKAGV010000005.1:0-279952 GCF_046290545.1 Pikeienuella sp.
GTGAAGCGTTTCTTGGGCATCTGGGCATTCCTCCGTTTCCAGATTCATGCCCGAAAAATCGCAATCGGTCCGGACCAGTTCTCCGGGTCAGGACCCGGATCAGCCGTGTCCTGCACGCGATCCGAGCCGGAGGGCTTGCACTGGAGAGGCGGGAGGAAGCGTTCGGCATTTCGTCCGGCAAAAAGCCTTCCGCCATCCGGATGAATGTTGAGGTCCATCAGGAGCCTCAAGGCGCGCCGACGCTTCGTGCGACGGAGGCGGAAGCCTTCGGCATTCACTCGACCGTCTTCGGCTTCGAAAGCGTTCTCGCGGAGGAAGCAACGGGCGTCTACGTGCGGATCGCGCCGCGCGGACTGCAGCGCGTGCTGGTCAAGTTGAGGAGTCGGGCGAACTTCAGATCGAATTGGGTTCAGTGCTTTCTGGATTTTGCGACCGGTGGCCGCAGAATGAACAGAGCTGGCCAGGGCCTGGATCTGACTTCGGTCGATTTCTTCCCGGAAGCGGAAACAGGATGGTGGCAATTGAGGTTCGAAGGCCTTCTTCAACCGGACTCCGGCGTAGCCGAGGTCGAGGTTGTCGCGCTGCCGGACGATGGCTCCGAGTGGACGTCCAATGGAAGCCCCGATAGGGGATTCGACATTTCGGAGGTGACTCTTTCGCGTCTGGCTTGGTCGGGACGTGATCCTTTGGCGCCAGGCAAAACGGTTGCGGCCCCCAGCGCAAACCAGCCCGCAGCGAGGCCCGAGCCTCCGAGGATGGTCCACTTGGAGAAACGGCGGCAATTGCGGGCCGCCTATCTGGCGTCGCCGGAATACCGGCGTATCGCGGATATGCGCGATCGTCACAGGGGGCGGCGCGCCTTCATCATCGGCAACGGGCCTTCGATCCGGAACCAGGATCTCACGTTGCTCCGCGACGAAGTAACGTTCGTCACCAATTGGTTCGTCAACCACGAACAGTTCGAGGACATCTCACCGACCTACATGTGCGTCTCGTCGCATGAGATGTTCGGGGGCTGGGGGAACGCGAAACCTGAGCTTAACGGCGAATGGGCGCGAAAGATGCAGGATCGCGGGGGGAAGGTTCACAAGTTCTTCTCGTTCGCCTTCGCAGACTATCTCCGCGAAGCGGCGATATTTCCGGAATCACAAACGGATTTCCTGCTTTTCGATCGGCCCAAGGAGCAGGTTGACGAAGCGGAAGACATCAATCTCGATCTGAGCCGGCCGATGATGGACGGCTATACGGGCGTAATCACCTTCTGCCTCCCTCTCGCCCATCATTTCGGCTTGAAGGAGATTTATCTCATCGGCTGCGATTGCGACTATGACATCAAGCCGGATTCCGATGAGAAGGCCTACTTCTACGATTACAAGCAACATGCCTCTTCCACGACAAAGACAGAAAGCCTCTTGCGCGTCTGGGCGGATGACGGCCCTGTTTTCCGCTCATATGAGATCGCGCGCAAACGATTTGCCGCAGATGGCGTCTCCATTGTGAACGCCACGGATGGCGGCCGGTTGAACACATTTCCCAGGTTGAGCTTCGAGCATGTGCTCGGGATGAAGCCGGCGGGGCGACCATGACGTTTTCTTCGGCTGAGGAATTCGCTCTCTGCAGCGCCGTCAACGACGATTTCGCCGTCGCATACATCCTGATGATCCACAGCTTTCGCCGTGAGAATCCGGCTCTGCGCCCGCGCCTCTACGTCATCGCCGAGAGCGGCGAGCAATTCCTGTCGCCTGCCGCCAGAGAGATGATGCTCCGCTGGTGTGGGGAGATCGAGTTCGTCGATGTCGACCCTCTCTCCTACGAGACGGTGCATATGCATGCGCGAACGACGTTCAAGACGCCGGATCGCTTGATGCCCGCATTCTACATTCTTGAGGCGTTCAACCATCCCGCCGAGCGAAAGGTGCTCTGCCTCGACAGCGACATGTTGATCTTTGGCTCGCTGGAGGAGGTTTTCCTCGCGGAGGGAAGCTTCGTGGCAGTGCGCGCGCGAGACGCCTCCACGGGAAGGCCGCGCGCCTTCGTGAACACCGGGGTCATGCTGGTGGACCGCGAACGCATGAACGGGCTGATGACGACCGACTATGTGCTCGATGCCATCAGGGACCTCACGCCGCGCCGCGGAACCGGCCTGGCGGATCAGGCGATCATCAACCTCTTCATGCCCAACCGGCGGATCACATATCTGCCGTCGATCTTCAACTACACGAAACGCTCGCTTCTCATTTCATATCTTCGGAGACATCCTGAGAACGAGTACTTGCTCAAGGCGCAATGCGAGATCGGAACAGCGGACGAGATGGTTGCGTGCGTCGAGGAAGATGACATACGCATCCTTCATTTCGTCGGCGAGAAGCCGTGGCAGATCAAGCAGAGGAGCGATGAGCGTTCCTTCGCGGCGATCGACGAAATCTGGTGGCGTGAACTGAAGGCTCTGGACGATGGGGAGCTTTCCGGGTTTGTCTACGGACGAATGCAATCGGTGCTCGCAGCGGGCGTGCAATGATCGGTGCGGTTCGGCTGCGGGCAATCAGCCGAAAATCGAGGTAATGATGACTGTGTCCATGAAAAACGTAACCTTCGAGTATGCGGACGTTCAGTTCGACGCAGCGGTTCGCGATGAGGTGAAGGCGTCGATAGCGTCGGCCGGCATTGCAATTCTGAAGGGATATTTTTCGCCTGAGACCTGCGATGCGCTCGTAGGAACTATTGATCGCGCGATCCAGGAGCGGCCGGAAATCGTATGGCGCCGAAGCGATCTGCGGATATTCGGCGCAGACGTACTGGCTCCGGAAATCGAGGCGTTCCGACGCGATTCATTCCTTGAGGAGGTCGGCGAACTCGCCGTAGGCAAGACCCAGAGATGCGTTTTCTCCATGGCCAATCGGCTCGAGATGGTGGCGGGCCAACCGCGCCGCTCGGGCGGGGACTGGCACCGGGACCGAATGTCTCCCCAGTTCAAGGCGATGGTCTACCTGACGGATGTCGGGCCGGACAATGGCCCCTTCTCTTTCTTTCCGGGGTCCAACAGGGTCTGGCCCTATGGCGTGTATTGCAAGGAGACCAAGTTCGATTTCTTCGCCAACCGATGGACGCCGGACGAGTTCGCCGATTTCCAGGAGGCTGCGAAGGCCAACCGGTTGATTGTGACCGCCCCAAAGGGATCGGTGGTGCTCTTCGAGAGCTCGAACATTCATTCGGGCCTTCCGATAACCGATGGGCGGCGATATGCGATCACAAACTATTACTACGCGGAGGATGAGATCGATATCGCGAAGATGACCAAGAAATTCATGCCATGCGCCAGGCCGATCACCATGCCCGATTTCTCGACACGGGCCGCCTGAACATGGAGAATGGGAACGCCGAAGGGCCGCTTCGGCTCGATCCGGCGGAGTTGGACTCGCGACGACCGAGTGGAACGAGGGCTTATCTGTCGTTCAACGAAGTTTCCCGCCCAGGATATGATGTTTGTGTCGTAGTGTACAAGCAAGACACGAATGAACTTGTCCTGCATGGAAAGGACGGAGTATTCGCCGAGGTGCTCGTCGAAAATGTTGCCGAACATCTCGCGACTGATCGGGCCAGCGCCGCCGCATTCTGGCGAGAACTCTACCGGATCTGTGCGCATGGCGCGATCGTCAAGTTGTTGCTCAGGGCTCGGCCTATCGGCGCCGCCAGCGCATTTCCGAACTCGCTCGGCGAGATGCGTGAGGCAATTGAGCGTGTCTGGACACTCGACATGGACGTCGACGCATGCTTCGCGGTCGAGCAGGGCGTTTCCTTCGGTCTGCTTTCCTACGAGCCGATATTCTCGGCCGAGTACCACCGCGCAATCAAGCGCCGCAAGATGACCCAGGATGCAGCTCTCGCGATTGCCGAAAAAGAGGGCGGAGTTGTCGATTTCCATTACTTCTCGTTGATCGTTAACAAGCGCCTCAGTGCCTTTGAAGAGGTCGAGCTGTGAGCGGCGCTGTGAAAGACGGGCGCCTTCTCGGGACTTCAGGCGACAATCCATATTTCGTCGACATGGCTCGATTGGGCCCGGAATCGGTGATCTACTGTGGCGGCCTGGGGCATCAAATAGAGTTTGAGAGGGCGCTGGTTCGCGAACTTGGCGCTGTGATAAACTGTTTTGACCCGACGAACGAGAGCGCGACTTATTTGCGACAAAAGAAACCTGAAGGCCTGCGTTTCTCTCGAATAGGGCTTTCCGGTACGGACGGCTCCATATACTTCACCGTGAAGAAAGAGCGGTCGAAATACTACAATTCTGTCGAGATTCGAGAAGGCCATTCCGCCGGGGTGGGGGAAGAAGTGTTCGAGGTTCGCCGGGTCGGCACGATTATGAAAAAAATGTCTCATCGAGTTATAGACCTCTTCAAGATCGATATAGAAGGGGCGGAGTACGCAGTTTTGGACGACATGATTTCGTGCGGAATACTCCCGAACCAGATCGCACTGGAGTGGCACTACTCTTATATTGGCGCAGGTGACCGCGTGCGTGGGCGCGACATCACCAAGTCTTACGTGGATAAGCTTATCGGTTTCGGTTACAAGGTTATCTACTCAACACGTTCAGACACGGAAATGACGTTCGCCCGGACGGATGCTTGATGCAAGTCATCGCGGCCGCTGCAGACAACACAAGAAAAAGTAGAGAATCGCCCGAATGACAGAAAAAAGCACCACGGATATCGCTGAGACGCTGCAGAGCCTTCATGATCTCATCGAGTCCCAGTCAAAAACGATTGGCGTTCTCCGCAAGGAAATCAAGGCGCTTCGTACTCGACCGGAACTCACTGCCCAGGAAATCAAGGCCGATCATGTTGTCTTCGAATCCATGCTTGGCTCGCTCCTTTCGCTTGAGCAGTGCCGCCTTCTTCATCGTTTTGTTTCGGATAAACACGAATGGCTGAACGCGGCGTCCCCTTGGTATACAGAAGGCGCGAAGACTTGGCTGTCAGCGAACGTGCGTTACACCGATAGTGTGATCGAGTACGGTGGAGGGCGGAGTACAATCTGGTGGTGTCTGCGAACGCAACGCGCCTCACTCGTCGAGGCGTCGCCAGAGTGGACGATTTGGATCCTTTTGTATTTGTACAATCGTCCGGAAGCGCTCAAGAACTTGCGTCTGCACTTCACGCCGGCGGAGTGGAACCCGAGTTTTCAAAAGCTCTCGAAGCGCTACTGGCTGAGCCACCGCGCCGCCCTGAACGAAGGTGACGTGATCAGGATGGAGAGCGATCTTGCCGATCCGAGACTGTTGAATGGCCATAATATACTAGTCCTTGATGGCGCAATCCGATATTTTGTGATGTGCCGCTTTGGCGCTCTAAAGCTTTTCGAGCAATTCGAAATGGTGATTGTGGATAATACAGAAGCACGAAACAATTCGTTCGTTGCAGATCATTATTTCAAGGATCTTCCGTTCCGGCGGCTGGATTTTGTCGCAGGGCCGAACGACATTATACCAGGCCATCAGAGCGGTGCGCACATAACCTCAGTTTACGTGCGCGAGGATCGCTTCGCCGGTTCGACTCCCATAGATATTGGCAGGAGCTACACGCTCACGGATGCAGAGCGGGACGCTTACCAAAACCCGGGTCAGGCTGACGACGACACGATCCATAAGCTTATCAAGCATTACGAGCGCTATAGTGCTCTTGGCTAGTTCTTGAGAGCCCGTCTCCGTGAGGCAGGTTATCTGGATCTGCTTAGGCCGCATATGTCACCGCTCGGGTGAGGCCGGGAGGTTGCTTGAGCCCGTGGACTTAATCCTGATCTTCGCTCGAAGTTCCTTCCTCGTCCGTTTCGGGGCGGAGCGAGCGCCAATGGGATTGTCGCCGATGGCGAGGAAGGTGAAGCCGCAAGCAAGGCGGCGCTGCCTCGCCTGAGCTTCCTGAAGAACGAGTCGGGGAAAGGTCCGCTGGTCGCCGACCCGAGGGTGTCGCGCTGCTGGCGACGGAACCAGACCTCGCGGCGGGTTGAAGGCAGTCCCCCCGAGCGCGGTGTCGGGCTGACGTTTTCTGTCCGATGCAGGTCATTTGGCCCAAACCGTGAAAAAAGTGTGAGGCGCTTTTAAAGCAGGTGAAGTTGACGCAGTCTGACTACTAGACGTAGCGGCGCATCACGTTTCGATTCGGCTCATTCGAGGGCGCGCGGTTTGAAACGACAACTTAAGATCAGGCTCTTCGGTGCGTTCGTCGCGGAATGGAGCGACGGCGGTCAGCAAGAGATAAGAGGCGCGAAGCAAAAGGCCCTGCTCGCAGTGCTCGCGACCGCGGCCAACGGCCGGCACACGCGGACCTGGCTTCAGGATCTCCTCTGGTCGCGATCGGGCTCCGAGTTGGGCCGCGCGAGCCTGCGCCGGTGCCTGTCGGACCTTCGCGCGGTGATCGGCGGCGGCTTCGACGAGCTCTTCGAAGTCACCAACAGCGACATCGCGCTCCGCCCGGAGCGGATCCGGATCGTCGGCGATCCGCGCGACGGCGACTTCCTTGAGGGGATCGACATCCAGGAGGAGGGCTTCGAGGACTGGCTGAGGCAGAAGCGCCGGGGCGGTCCAATCCCGCCCGCGATCAGCGTGGCGCGGGAGCAAGAGGGGATCAAGCCGCGGGTCGCGATCCTGCCCTTTCTCTGCCATTATGGGGCGACCGACGCGGCCTATTTCGCCGATCTCCTCGCGCTCGAGATCTCGCGGGCGCTGAGCCGGTCTCATTTCATCGATGTGATCTCGCATCTTTCGTGCAGGAGCCTCGCCGGTTCGGCCGTCGACCTCGCCGTCGTGCAGCGGTCGCTCGGGGTGGACTATGTCCTCTACGGCTCGTTGCGGGGCGACGCGCAGCGCTTCTCCGTGGACGCCGACCTTTTCGACGCGCGCCGCGGCAAGCTCTTGTCGACGCTTCGCCACGATGACGGTGTGGCGGCCGTGCTTTCCGGCGAGAGCCGCGCCGCATTCGACATGGCGAACCATGTCGGCCACCGAATTCTGTCCGCTTCGGTCGAACTGGCCCGCACGAGACCGTTGCCGAACGTGGAGACGCACGCTCTGCTGATGTCGGCGATCGCTCTGATGCACCGGCATACGAAGGACGCGTTCGACGACGCGAGGCGCAGGTTCGAGGAACTGATCGCCCGCGCGCCCGGAAGCCCGGAGGGATACGCATGGTTTGCGAAATGGCGGATCCTTGCGGTGTCGCAGGGGTGGAGCGCGGACGCCGCGGCGGATACGGCCGCCGCGTCGAAACTGGTCGACCGCGCGCTTGAGATCGATCCCAGAAACTCGTTCGCGTTGGCGGTTGACGGCATGGTCCAGGCGGACCTTGCGCGGGACTACGCGACGGCCAGCAGCCGGTTCGAGGCGGCCGAGGCGCTGGAGCCCAGCAACACGCTCGCGGCGATCCTCAGGTCACGGCTGCATTCCTTCAGGGGCGAGGGTCCGCTCGCCGTCAGATATGCGGAGCGCGCGCTTGCGCTGTCGCCGCTCGACCCGCATGCGTATTTCTACGACACGCTCGCGGCGACGGCCTATGTGACCGACGGCCAGTACGAGCAGGGCCTGGCGGTGGTCGAGCGGTCCCTGAAGGCGAACGCGCACCACGCCTCGGCGCTGCGGGTGAAGGCGGTGGCGTTGGCCAAGATGGGGCAGGAGGCTGAAGCCTTGATGGCGGTAGGCGCGCTGCTCAGGCTCGATCCCGACCTGACGGTCCAGAAGTACCTGCGCAACCATCCCGCGGCCGCTTTCCAGATCGGCCGCGACTGGGCGGAGACTCTGTCCTCCGTCGGACTTCCATCGCGTTGAAGAAATATTCGGGAGAGGGGAAATCGAATGGCGTCGTCAACGGGCATCACCGGGATCACCGGGATAACGGGCATCACCGGCATAACAGGGATCACGGGCATAACCGGGATCACCGGGATCACAGGCATTTCGGGCGACGCGCCGGTGGCGGGATCGATCGACGCCGCGACGGCGGCCGGTCTCCTCCTCGCGCGGGAGGGGATCGTCGGGCGGTGGGTCGTCGACGACGTGCTGGCGCCGAAGGAGAGGACCATCGGCGAGCCCGCCAACATCGAGGACTGGTCCCCGGCGGTGCGCGCCTCGGTCATCCTCCGCGAGATCCTCTCGACGCTGAGGGTCTCGCTGGATGGCGACCAGGCCGTCCTCTCCTTTGAGAAGCACCCGCCCGAGGCCGCGTCTTCCGCCGAGATCTGCAGGTTCACGCGCCCGGGTCATGCGGATTTCAAAGAGCAATTGAGATACGTGCGGAGCTATGCGGATCTGCGCTCGGATCGCGCGACGGAAATCCTGACCCAGACGGGTTTCACGACGCTATATTTCAACCACATCGTCGGGCTTCATCCGGGGCAGCGTCGATGGACCCACGAACTCATCGGAATCATCTACGCCGTGGCCAGCGCCTGCGTGCTTGACATCAAGCATCTCCTGGCCTGCCAGCGGCCGGACGCGTTTTCGCCTCAGGTGCAGCCGATGATCCCGACGCCGGGCCACGGCGCGCTGCCGAGCGGCCATGCGACCGAGGCCTACGCGGTGGCGACGTTCCTCCGCGCCTTCCTCGCCAGGCGGGCCGGGGCCGGGGCGGCGAAGCTCGGCGACATGTTGTTCCGAATGGCCGAGCGGATCGCGATCAACCGGACCATCGCCGGGGTGCATTTCCCGGTGGACTCGGTCGCCGGCGCGGCGCTCGGCGCGACCATCGGGAAGGTGCTCACGGGGCTGGCGGCCGCCGGGGGCATAGGCTGCGAGTCGCTCTCCGTCCGGAAGGTCGTCTTCAACGGGACCAATTCGCCCGACGCCGATTTCGACCATGACGACCTCTTCGACGACGCCGGCGAACTGAAGGATGCAGGCGACCCCCGGGTGTTGCTGAACGGAGCAGCCGAGGTCGCGCCGGTCGAGCGCTCGACGTTCGGCGCGTTGGTCCGGCTCGCCGAAGCCGAATGGCCGAGGCGCTGACCATGGCCCGTCTTGTGTGGCGCGACGACGTCGCCGACAACGTCGTGCAGGAAGTCGAGGGGTCTGCCCGACCCGTCGACCTGACCGACGGCTACGCGCACTGGTTCTTCCGCTATGCGCGGGAGTTTCGCCGCACTGCGGAGATCGAGAAGAACGACGAGGCCGACTTCTCGTACGCGGCAACGATCAGCTACGGCGCCCGCAGCAGCCGAGGCTCATGGAGAAACCGGAGTTTCGCGCGCACGACAATCCTGCGCGCGGTCACGATGAAAGTCTCGTTCGACCAAGCCGCCGGCGCGTCCGGCGACGCCTTCTCGGTCCTGCTGCCGCTCCGCAAGTCGAGCATCGGGGAGGCCGATCCGAAACAGCCGGAGATCGATGTCCGCGGGCGTGGGATCACCGGCGAGACCGTCCTCGTCGCGATCATCGACGACAGTTTCAATCCCGCGCATCAGGAGTTCCTGTTCAAGGAGGGCGAACAGTGGCGGTGCCGGTTCGAGACGCTGTGGGTGCAGGACGCGCCGGCGCGGGAGAATGGCACGGTCCGCTATGGCAGGGAGGTCATGCCCGGCGAGGTGGAAAGGCTGTTGAACAGCAATCCTCGCCTCACGGAGGGCCAGATCCTGGATCGGCTCGAGATCACCCGGGGACGGGGGCGCGAGTATTCGCCGAGCCCGCTCCACATGCGGTTCTCGCACGGGTGCCATGTCGCCTCCATCGCGGCCGGCTACGGTCCGGACGAGCTGGACGGCGAGGACGCATGGCTTGCCGGCAAGATCCGGGTGATCGGCGTGCAGATCCCGGTTCTGGCCTCGCAAGATTCCTCGGGCGCGACCCAGCTGGCCGCCACGTTCGACGCGATCAACCACGTGTTCGAGCGCGCGGCGCAAATCGGCGAGGCGCTGTGCGCGCCGGTCCCGGTCATCCTCAACTTCAGCTACGGGCTTTCGAGCGGGGCGCGGGACGGGGCGTACATCCTCGAATCCCAGCTCAAGGCTTCGATCGAGCGCTACCAGGAAAAGATGAGCGAACTTGGACACGGCGAACCCTATGTCGAGGCGGTGCTGCCCGCCGGGAACGCGCACCTGACGCAGACGCATATAGCGACCGATGTCGCGCAGGAGCTCGGGCCCAAGCGGCTCGACGCTACGTTTCGCGTGGCGCATGACGACCGCACGAGCAGTTTCATCGAGCTCTGGTGCCCGCGCGGCGCGACCGACGTCTTCCTGACTCTCGAGGCGCCCGGCGTCGCGCGGGAGCGGTTCGCGATCAGCGACGCCCTGGCGCGGGAGCCGGGCGCGGCGCGAGCCTGGATTCTCGTCGCGGCCGCGGATTCCGGTGAGCGTCCACCTGAGCGGGCGGCGGCGCGGGTCGCGGTGGACACCCCGCTCGACCCGGGCCCGCCGAGCGCCGACGCGCTTGCCAGGCATGCGCCTTGGTCGTCGTACAGCCGCATTCTCATAGCGCTCGCGCCGACCACCCGGATCGATCACAAGCTGCCGGTCGCTCCGGCAGGCGACTGGAACCTGTCGCTCGAGGCGCTAGTCCCCGTGGACGGGGTGCTGGAAGGCTGGATCCTGCGCGACGAGAACGTGTCGCACGTCGCGCCCCGAGGGCGGCAGAGCCACTTCCATTCTCGGATCACCGACACGTCGCGGTTCGATGCGATGACGGACTGGAACGTGGACGAGTATCCGGACGGCGCGATACGGCGCAACGGCACGCTGTCCAGCCTCGCCACCGCGAAGCGCGGAAAGCCGTGGCGGGAGCGTTCGAGGAAACAGCAGAAGCCGCAAGGCGAGGCGCAGGAGGCGGCGCAAATGGCCGAACTTGTGGCTGAAGAGGCGAAGTCGCGGCGCCGTTCGAACGATTGCATCACGATTGTCGGCGGGGGATACGCCCATAACCTCGCCGTCGCGCCCTACAGCGCCGCAGGGTCGGCGCGCATTCCCGCGCCCGAATACGTCGCGCCGACCGAGACCAGCCGCGCGATCGCCGGAATCCTGGGCTGCGGTTCGCGCAGCGGCGCGTGTGTCGCGCTGAACGGCACGAGCGTCGCCGCCCCGCAGATCGCGCGCATCATCGCCGAGGCGGCGGCCAAAGCGCTGCAAGCGGGCGACCCGTTGCCGAAGGTAACCGGGATCCTCGAACCCCTGACGCTCCCGAGGCCGACAAGCCCGAGCCCCGAGCGGGAGACGCTGACGAAGCGGTCGGCGCGCCTTGAGCGGCTTTCAGGCGGCCAACTCTATCATGACCCGTCGAAGCCGCGGCACGGTTTCCACTCCGCCAGCCAGGCGAGGCGGATGCGGCTGCGATTCCGGCCGGAGGACTGACCACGCTCCCGAACGGCTGGCCGCCGTCTTCTCCGTGAGGGGGCGGCCGGCCCGGGCGCGTCGCGTCGGCCTGCGCGCCTGCATCGCGCTCTCAGCCCCCCTCTGACCCAGAGACCGTGACGCCGCAGTAGATTTCGCGGTTTCCTCACGCTGCGGCTCACGCTTTTCGGACTCTCGCGATGCGACGCTCTCTCCAACGACCGCGCCTGGCGGCCTGGGATGGAGAGCGAAATGACGGAACAGATCGAATTGAGGTTCGGCGACACGCCCGTCGGACTGAGGAAGAGCGAGGCGATGGTCGGCCTGCGGCCCCGCCCCGGCGCGGACGAGGCCTTTGGAAACGCGATGGCCTTCGAAGCCGCGAACGGGCGAGTCAGGCGCGAAGGAGCCATCGCCGGGTTCGAGATCATGCGCCTGACCGGCGGAGAGGCGGACGCCTGGCTCGACCGGCGGCGGGCGGAGCCCTACATCGCGCTCGGCACCCATGTCTGGCATATCGGGGACGATCCGACGCCGCTGACGCCGACTGGCGAGATCTATCTCCGGTTCGTCGCCGGGCTGCCGGACGCGGAGAAATCCGATCTGATCGCTGAACACGGGCTCGGCCTCGTCGAGAGCCGCGGGGCTGACGTATTCATTGTCACCGTGACGAGCAGGTCGCGGAACCCGGTCGCGGCAAGCGGTAACCTGAATGCGGATGCCCGCGTCTCGACGGCCGAGCCCGACATGGGCACGCCGATCAGGCCGCTCGACGGCGCGGGGGATAGTGTCGATGACCTCGCCCCTCTGCAATGGCACCTGCGCAATCTCGGCCGACACGGTGGAACGGGCGTCGGCTACATTGCGGGCGCAGACGCTCGCATCGTCGATGCGTGGGCGCTGCTGCCGGAGCCAGGCCACCGAGACATCAGGATCGCAATCATCGACGACGGTTTCGATCTTTCGCACCCGGATCTTGACGGGCAGGCGGACGCAACCTTCGACGCGATGACTGGCGGGTCAATTGACCGCCCGCGCGCCGGGGCGGCGCACGGCACGGCCGTCGCCGGGGTGGCGCTGGCCCGGCGGCGTGGCGGGCGCGTGGTCGGCGCCGCCCCCGCCAGCCGTCTGATCGCAATCGCCTGGGGCGGCGAGCTCTCCGACGCCGAATTCGAGCGGTGGTTCGGGTTCGCGTTGCGCTCGGACGCGTCGATCATCTCGAACAGCTGGGGCGCCTATGCGCGGCTCTTTCCGCTATCGACCCGCAAGAAGAACATGATCGAACGCGCCGCCCGCGAAGGGCGGGGCGGCAAGGGCTGCATCATCCTGTTCGCGGCCGGAAACGACGGCAGCGATGTGAACGACCCCGCTGGCGGGTCGTTGAACGGCTTCGCCATCCATCCGGACGTGATCGCCGTCGCGGCGACCACCAGTCAGGACCGGCGCGCAAGCTATTCCAATCATGGCGAAGAGATCTGGATCTCGGCGCCGTCGAGCGGGGACGGCGGCTGGGGGATCGTCACGACCGACGCGACCGGCTGGGAGTTGACGCCATCGGGAACCTTGCGGCCAGCCGGGTATGCGCGCGGCGCCTATACGGTCCAGCGCGACGACCGGTTCGGCGGCACATCGAGCGCCTGCCCGCTCGCCGCCGGCGTCTGCGCGCTGATACTCGCGGCCAATCCGACGCTCACCGCGGCGGAGGTCCGCCGCATCCTCGCCGAAACGGCGCGGCGTCTGCCTGACCAGGCTTCCTCCCCCGACCGCTATTTCGGCTGGGGCTGCGTGAACGCCTATGAGGCGGTCCGGGCCGCCCAGGCGGCGCCGGGAGCGGTCTCTCCGTTGATCGACGAAGGCCCCGCGCCCCGCGACCCGCGGCTCACGTGACCGCGGCAGAGCAGGAGAGAATAAGATGTACGACGCTCGGGACGTAAGGGAGCGGCTCAACCTTTCGGTCGAGCTGATCCCGTTTGGACAAAGGAACCGGCCGGGCCAGCTCATCCGCCCGGACCACATCACGATCCACAACACCGGCAACGACGCCCCCGGGGCGGACGCTGCGGCGCATTCCCGCTATGTCCGCAGCGGGCCGGATGTCTCGTGGCACTTCACTGTCGACGACATGCAGGCGATCCGTCACCTCCCGGTCGACGAGAAGGGCTGGCACGCCGGCAGCCGCGGCAACGCGCGGAGCATCGGGATCGAGACCTGCATGCATCGGGGCGTCGACCAGCCGGCGGCCAACGCGCGGGCAGCGCTGCTGACCGCGGTCCTGCTCCGCAGGATCGGCCAGGGCGTCGACCGCGTGGTGCCGCACCGGCGCTGGTCCGCCACATCCTGTCCTGTCCTCTACCTTCGTGACTGGCAAGGTTTTCTCGGAATGGTCGAGGATCGCCACGGGCGTCTTCCCCCCGGGCTCGACGTCGATGAGGCGCTGATGCTGTCCGTCGAAGACCGCGGGGCGCAGCCGCTGCGCGCGGCGGGACCGCCGCAGGCCGACGATGACGAGCCCGATCTGGATCACGGCGCAATCGCCGAGGCGCTGGGCCCGTTTCTCACGAATTAGTCGAAGCAAGGGAGAAGATGATGACCTGTTCAAGAGGGCTGAAGGTTCCCGGGGGCGGCGCGGTCGCGCTGGCCGCGATGATGACGGGGGCCTGCGCGCCGGGCCTCCAGCTGGCGACCGACGAGCGGGCGCTGGTCGATCCGAAGAGCAGAGCCGTGAACGTCGCCGGCGGCTCGCCGCTGGCGCTGCGGAATTTCGGAGACCTCGTGACCTATGGCGCGGCGCTGTCCGAAACCTATGTCACGGCGGCCGACCGGATCGCAGCGGGGCAGGATGCGGCCGCGCTCGGGATCATCGCGGCTGCCGCGACCGCGGTCGGGGGGCTGGCGTTCAACGCGCCCGCCGCCGTGACCGGCGGGGCCGGACTTGCGGGCGGCGTGATCGCCGCCGGGACGCAATACGTCAACGGCCCGTCCGCCATCAAGGCGCTGCTCGCCGCTTCGACGCAGGTGGCCTGCGTGGTGCGCGCCGGGCAGTCGAGCCTGCCGCTGGACAGCTTTTACACAGAGCACCGAGAGTTCGAACGGCAGCGCATGGCCATCGTCCAGGGCGGCTATGTCACCGCGCGGATCGAGCTCAGGCGCGCCCTGATCCGGGAGCTTCCCGACTTCGCCGGCACGTTCAGCGCGCTTCAGGCCGCGTCGAAGCCGGGCGACGCGGCCCCAGCCGCCGCGCCCGCTGTGGCCCAGGGGCTCGCCAAGGACGCCAGGGCGGCCGCGGAGGCGGAGGCAGCGATCCGGGCCGCGCTGAAGGCTGCGAACGACAAGATGCTTAAGGATGTCGCGATCTGCTTCGTCCCGGCGCCGCTGGTCGCCCCGGCGACGAGCGGCTGACCGGGCAGGCGGAGTCACCGGGCCTGCCGGCCCGGCGGCCCCTCCGGGACGAGGGGTGAGAGAAGAGGGAAATCGAGATGTGGATGGAAGAAGCGGTCGAAAAAGCCTTGCGTGAGAACGACATCGACGCGCTGGAGCGCGAGGCGTTCGAGGCGGCGCAGGCGCCGCGGCCGGACGTTGGGTTCGGCCTTCGCGAGACCGGACCCAACCTGGCGAACCGGATCGCGCATGTGAAGCGTCGCGTTGTCTTCAACCTCAAGGCGCTCGGCGGCTTCGACGGCGCCCGGATGGCGTCGGCGGGGGGCGGCTGGTTCCATTATCCCGTCATCCTGTCCGGCGTCTTCGGTCACCTGTCAGGCGACGCGGACAAGTTCATCCCGTCATGCGGCGATGCGGCCGACAACGACGTGCGGGGCGAGGGGCGGCTTGAGCGCATCCTGAAGCCCCCCGAGCCCGGCGACACTGTTCGTGGAGGAGGTCGAGGCGGCGCTGACAGGTGCGGTGCGGGAGGAGTGTCGCCGGGGTCTCGATGGCGTGGCCATGGTCAAACCGGGTCTGCGGGTCATCGCCCACGGCTACAACGCGCCCCCTTGCGCCCTCGGCGGGCCTTGGATCGGCCAGCCGCTCGCCCGCCTGGGCGCGCCCGCAGTTTCATCCTGCGCACGTGCTGGGGCGACGGCGGATATGCCTGCGCGAGAGATCGCTACGCAGGCGGCGCCTGCACCGAATCCTACGGCGTAACCATCTGACAGAAAGAGGAAACCATGGAATCTCAGTTGCACCGCAGGGTGGCGGCGCTGGAGGCGAGGGTGGCGCAGGCCATGCGCGGAGCCGCGCCCGAGCCGTTGCGGCAGTCGGCCGTCGACGCCGCCCCGTCGATCGAAATCTCGCCCGACGGCAAGCGCGCCATCGGCAAGAACGGGCTGAAGATCGCCTACCGGGGCGACGACGCCTGCCCATATGGCCGCAGCGCGACGGCGAACCGCCGCCCGTTAGAAGCGGTCGTGATCCACCATACCGGGGACGATCACGACATCGACTGGTACGTCCAGTACCAGATCGACGGCGACCCGGGCCGCGGGGGCGATCACTTCGGGTATCATTTCTACGTCGCCCCCGATGGCGAAGTCATTCAGGGCGCGCCGCTGACGAAGCGGACGAACCACGTGAAGCCGTCCAGCGACCCGGAGCGCAAGCCCTTCGGCAGGCACGCGAACAACAGCAACGCGATTGGCGTGTCCTGCGTCGGCGCCGGAAAGCCGTTCTTCAGCCCGACGCCGCAACAGGTGGGGACGTCGCGCGCGCTGGCGCTGGCGCTTTGCGATGCTTTCGGCGTGGAGCGCGCGAGCGTCTACGGCCATAGCGAGCTGCAGCGCGATCGGGAAAGGACGATGGAGGGCGCCTCCATCGCTGAAAGCGTGCGGTCGGGCCTCGGCGCCGGGGTCGAGGACGATCTGGACGACGGGCCGATCCACGCCATGACGGCGCGGCCGGCGCTTCACGAGGACGCTGACGACCTCGACCCGGACGCCGTCCCGTGGAGCGCGGACCCGGTCGCGGTCGACGCGGCGCCGCTCGGCGCTATCGCCGGCCTCGCGACGACACGGTTGCGTTACACCAATCAGAACAGGATCCGGAACCGGCCCTGCACTGCGAACCTCGAGGAGCGGATCGTCGAGGCGGCCGAGGCCGTCTTCGGCGCCGGATGCGAGATCAACATCTACAGCGGCGGGCAGGACCGGCTGGGCGACGGCGACCGGCGCGTCGGAAGCATCCGGCACGACGACTTCGGATCCGGCGGACGCGCCGCCGACATCCACGTGTTCGATGCTGGCGGGCGGCAGATCCGGGCGCTGGAGCTCTGCCGGCTTGGCCAGTATTGGCTTGCGGCGAATTTCGGCTGCGTCGGGCTGGTCATGCAGGGCGGCGGAATCCACCTTGACGAGTGGACGACCCCGCCGCCCGGCGGCGGCCGGTTCTGGACATACGCCTACAGCGATGCGCAGCCGTGGGGACAGTCTGCGCGAACGATGCTCGCCAGGGGCGCGCAGGGAGTGTTTCCCTGAGACAGCCGTCGCCGCGTCAGTTCCCATGAAAGACGCCGCGTTCGGGAATACGAACCCTTTGCCGCAACCGCTGATGGACACGGCACGGAAACGCATGACCGGGGCGCAGGATCAAAACCGTCCCACTTAACCTTCTTGCCGTGTTGTTCCCGGATAGAAGGGAGCCGTCCTTGCGGCCCGACCGACGCTGAATGCGCCTGCCGCCGCCCGCGCGTGGGGGCGTGCGCCCGCCGACGCGGGGGACGGGGAGGCCCGCAGGCGACGCAAGCGAGCGCCGGCGGCAGGTCCGCGCTCCCGGGGCTTTGTCTCAAAACGCCCGCATCGCTTTACCGCGCGGAAAGGAACGCGCCGGAGAATGCTCAGGTCGGGCAGCATGCCCCGAAGGCTCCGGATGGGCCGGAGATGGAGCAGAACGCGCCACAGGCGCTCTAGAGAAGGAACGGCGATGACGCTTTCATCCTCACTGAACGCCGGCGTGGCCGGGCTCAGCGTCAATTCGAGCAAGCTGGGCACGATCTCCGACAACATCGCGAACTCGCAGACCAACGGCTACAAGCGCGCCATCACGGAATTCTCCTCCCTCGTGGTCAGCGAGGCGGGCGGCGGTAAGTACACGGCGGGCGGCGTCCGCTCCGCCTCGTTCCGCCAGATCGACGCGCGCGGTGGCCTTCTGACCACGGAAAGCGCGACGGACATAGCCATCGGCGGAAGGGGGATGATTCCCGTTACCTCTGTCTCCGCCCTCGCGAATCTCGATAACGAAATCCCGGTTCAGTTCGTCTCTACCGGCTCCTTCCGGCCGGACCAGAATGGCGTGCTGCGAACGTCGACGGGGCAGGTGCTGCTCGGCTGGCCGGCGAACCGCGACGGTTCGGTGCCCGCATTCCCGCGCGACACGACTACCGGGCTCGCGCCTGTGCAGATCAACAGCGGCGGCCTCGTCGCCGCGCCGACGACGGAAATCGGGCTCGGCGTCAACCTGCCTGCGGCCCAGACTCAGGCCGGCGCGAGCGGCGACCCGATCCCGCTCTCGACCCAGTATTTCGACAATCTCGGCGCCTCCCAGTCTCTCGCCTTCACCTTCTCTCCGACAATTCCGGCCACGGGCTCGTCAAACGAGTGGACCGTGGAGATCAGCGATTCGGCGACCGACGCGGCCTCGAACCCCGTCGCCTCTTTCGTCGTCACCTTCGACGACGGCTTCGCGAACGGCGGCTCGATCCTCGGCATCGCGGGGGCGACGGGCGGCGCTTATGACGCCGCGACGGGCATCTTCACCTTCAGTACGGCGAGCGGGCCGATCGAGCTCGATGTCGGCACCCCGGGCGACTCGATCGGCCTCACGCAGCTCTCGGCCGAGTTCGGGCCGACCGGCGTGACGAAGAACGGCTCCCCCGTCGGCAGCCTCTCCTCGATCACGATCACCGAGAACGGCTTCGTGCAGGGCGTCTTCGAGGGCGGTTTCGTCCGGACGCTCTACCAGATCCCGGTCGCCGACTTCCCGAACCTCAACGGGCTCCGGGCGACGGACGGACCGGCCTTCGCCGCTTCGCCGAGCTCGGGCTCGCTCTTCCTCTGGAACGCGGGCGACGGGCCGACGGGCGGCATGGTCAGTTTCGCGCTCGAAGGCTCGACCGCCGACATCGCGACCGAGCTGACATCTCTCATCACGACGCAGCGCGCCTATTCGTCCAACGCGACCGTAATCCGGACGGTGGACGAGATGCTGCAGGAAACCACGAACCTGAAGCGCTGACGATATAGGCGTCGGCGAAGATAACTCGGGAAGGACAGGACCATGACCCTCTCTCTGGCTCTCGCCAACGCCGTGACCGGCCTGCGCGCGAACACCGCGCAGACCGAACTGATCTCAAACAACGTCTCCAACGCCCTGACGGAAGGCTATTCGAGGAAGGACATCGTCCTCTCTCCTTCCGCTCCGGGCGGGCAGGGCTCCGGGGTGCGCATCGACGCGACGGTTCGCGCCATTGCACCGGGGGTGACGGAAGCGCGGCGGCTTTCGGCGGCGGATGCCGGGGACGGAAAGGCGCGTGCGGAAGCGCTCGCCCGCCTCGCCGCCGTGACTGGTGAGCCCGGCGAGCAATTCGCGCTCGCGACCGCGGCGGACGCGTTCGACGCGGCCCTTGCGGCCACCGCCGACACGCCGGAGAGCGCGCCGCTCCTGAACGCCGCCGTCGGCTCGGCGACAAATTACGTCTCCGCCGTGACCCGGGTCGCCGCGGAGGCGATGGCGCTCCGTACGGAAGCGGACTCCTCGATCGCCAAGCAGGTGAACGTCGTCAACGACACGCTGGGCAAGGTTCTTTCCCTCAACATGGAGATCAAGGCCCGGCAGGTTTCGGGCGGCGACTCGACCGCGCTCGAAGATGAGCGCGCGCGGCTGATCGAGCGGATCACCAGCATGATTCCAATCAAGGTCGTGCCGCGGGAATTCGGCGAGGTCGCGATCTTTGCGAAGAACGGGGCCCAGCTGCTCGATGGCAACGTTTTCGAACTCGAATTCACACCGACGCCCCTGGTGACGCCGGACCGGACGCTGGCGAATGGCGGTCTCTCCGGCATCTCGATCAACGGTTTCGCGATGCGCATCGGGGAGGGCGGGAACGCCGGTTTCCTGGACGGCGGCTCGCTTAGCGCCGCATTCGAGCTGCGGGACTCGATCCTGCCGCGCGTGGGGGCGACGCTCGACGGCATGGCGGCCGACCTCATCGGCCGCACGCAGGGCCTCGCCGCCGACCCGACCCTCGCGCCCGGCGCGGCCGGGCTCTTCACCGATGGCGGGCTGGCCTTCGACCCGGCGAACCTAACCGGCCTCGCGCTCCGGCTCGAGGTCAACCCCGCGGTTGATCCGGACCGGGGCGGCGAGCCCTTCCGCCTGCGCGACGGGATTGGCGCGGCCGCGCCGGGCGAAGTCGGCGAGGACTCGCTCCTCCGCGGCCTCCAGGACGCGATGCGCGAATTGCGCATCCCGCCGGCCGGAACCGAACTCACGACGCAGCGAGACGCCGCCGGCTTCGCCGCGGAATTCTCCGCCTCGATCCTCTCCCGCTCCGCGACGTCGGATTCCGAGCTGGCCTTCCGTCAGGGCCGCACGGACGGCCTTGCGGAGGCGGAGCTTACGCGGATCGGCGTCGACACCGACCAGGAGCTCGCCCGCCTCCTCGTCGTCGAGCAGGCGTTCCGCGCCAATGCTCGCGTCGTGCAGGTGGTCGACGAGTTGCTCGAACGCCTGACCAACCTCTGAGCCCGAAGAACAGGAGCGCATCATGGCCGTCGCCGGACTTCCCGATCTCCTAATCGCGGGCCGCAACGCCCGCACCATCGCCGACGTCCAGGCGAACTTCAACCGCGCCTCGCTGGAGCTGACGACCGGGCGCCAGTCCGACGTCGTGAAGGCCACGGGCGGCGATCCGATCAAGCTCTACGCGGTCGAGCGCGACCTCGCCCTCGTCGCCGGGCGGCAGAGCTCGATCTCCGCCGCCGTCAGCCGCGCCGGCGTCATGCAGTCCGCGCTCGAGCGCATTCAGGGCGCGGCCTCCCAGATCGGGGTGAGCCTCGCCGCCGCCGTGGAAGCGAAGGACATCCGCGCGGCCGAGTTGCGGGCCTCCGGCGCGCGGGAGGCGTTCACGGATGTCGTGACGACCCTCAACGTCCGCTTCGGAGAGCGCTCGCTCTTCGCCGGCGCTGCGGTGGACGGCCCGGCAATGGCCCCGGCGGAAGACATTCTGGCCGAGATCTCCGCGCGCGTGGCCGGCGCGGCGGACGGGGCGGCGGCTATCGCCGCGGTTGACGCATACTTCCTGACGGACCCGACCGGCTTCGCCGCGACAGGCTATGTCGGTTCGACCGCCGACGCCCCGTCGACCGAGCTTGAAGACGGCTTCAGGGTGAATTTCGCCGCGCGCGCCGACCAGGCGGAGATCGTTGAGGTGCTGCGCACGCTGGCGCTGGCGATCACCGGCGCGGAGGGCGCCTTCGCGGGCGCCACCATCGGCGAGCGGCTCGACGTTCTGGGCGCCGCCGCCACATCCGGCCTCTCGGCGGTGGAGGGCGTCGTGCTGCTCCGCGGTCAGGTTGGCCTCGCGGAGGAGCGGCTCGAGGAAGTGGAGACCCGGCTGTCCGCCGAGACCGTCTTTCTGGAGCGGGCGAAGAACGCGCTCATCGCACGAGACCAGTTCGAGGCTGCGACCGAATTCAACGCGCTGGAGACCCAGCTCTCCCTCGTCTTCGAGATGACCTCGCGGCTCTCCAGCCTGACGCTCGCCAACTTCCTGAGGTGAACCGCATGATCCTTCGCACGCTTCTCGCCGCCGCCTTTCTCGCGGCGGCTCCTGTCGCCGCCGATATCCGCATCAAGGATCTCGTGGAGTTCGACGGGGTGCGGGGGAACGACCTCGTGGGCTACGGCCTTGTCGTCGGCCTGCCGGGAACGGGGGACGGCATCCGCAATTCGCCCTTCACGGAGGAGGCGCTTTCCAACCTCCTCGAACGGCTCGGCGTCAACGTGACGGGGGAACAGTTCCGACCCAAGAACGTCGCCGCGGTTCTGGTGACGGCGGAGCTGCCGCCCTTCGCGCGCGCCGGGCGGCGGATCGACGTCTCGGTCTCGGCCATAGGCGACGCTTCCTCGCTCCGCGGCGGCACGCTCATCATGACGCCGCTCAACGCCGCGGACGGGGGCATCTACGCCGTCGCGCAGGGGCCGGTTCTCGCCGGTGGCGTCGAGGTGTCCGGGGAGGCCGCCTCGATCACCCGCGGCGTGCCCACTGGCGGCACGATCCCCGACGGCGCGCGGATCGAGCGCGAGATCGACTTCGACCTCGCCCAGATCGAGGACCTTCGCCTCGCCCTCCGCGATCCGGACTTCACGACGGCCTCCCGCATCGCGGCCGCGATCAACCGCAGCCTCGGCGGGCGCGTCGCGCGGATGCAGGACAGCGGCACCGTGGTGATCGACTCGGCGCAGGTCCAGGTCGCCGGCGCGGCCGAGACCATCGCCCGGATCGAGAACCTTCTGGTGGACAGCGCGCAGAAGGCCCGCGTGGTGATCGACCAGCGCTCCGGTACGGTCGTGCTCGGCGACGACGTGCGCATCAGCCGCGTCGCCGTCGCGCAGGGCGATCTCACGCTCCGGGTTCGCGAGGCCCCCGTCGTCTCGCAGCCGAGCCCGTTCGGGGAGGGGGAGACGGTCGTCGTGCCGCGGACGGATGTTGCGATCGACGAGGAGCGCGGCGAAGGATTCATGATCCTGCCGGAGACGGTCTCTCTCGCCAATCTCGTCGAGGGCCTCAACGCGCTCGGCGTCTCGACGCGGCAGATGATCGACATTCTCGCCGCTGTGAAGGCCGCCGGCGCGCTCCATGCGGAATTCGTGCTTCAATAGCCGACGCAGAAGCCGCCGGACAGAAAACGGGCCGCGCACAGCGCGGCCCGTTTCGTTTCGGGACCGGTTCCGTCTCGGAGGCCGTTCCGCAAGGCGGGGGGCGAGCCGCCGCCAGGCGGGAACGATGAAGGGCCGCGCGCCGCGCGGCTCTTGTTCCATTCGCGAGGCCGGACGTCAGTCCTCCGCGACCTCCTTGACCACCATCTTGATCTGGCCGTTGTCCCGCAGGCCGACGATCGCCGCGACCAGCGCCGCCTGCGCGGCCTCGCCATCCTTCCGGCTCGGGGCCTCGAGCGCCGCGAGATCCTCCCGCATCCGTTCCGCAAGGCGCTTGGAGATGTTCTCCATGATGTAGTCGACCACCTTCGCGCCCCGCTCCCCGGCCGCCTTCATCGCCTTCATCAGCGTCGCCTCGTCCACCGACTTGACCACGAGGCCGATGTCGCGCGGCGCGATCCGCTCCGGGATGTGCTCGAACGTGAACATGATTTTGCGGACCGACTCGGCCAGCTTCGGCGCCGCCCCGTCCATCGCCTCGATGATGCGGTCGCGGGTGCGGACGGAGACGTGGTTCATCACGCCGGCGATCAGGTCCGCCGGGTCCTTGCCGCGGCTGCGGGTCATGACCGACGGCAGGAAGTCGCGCGCGATCACCTCGCCGATCCGCTCCGCCATCGCCGGATCCGCTCCGGCGGCCGGGCCCATGCGAATGACGATGTCCTCCGCGAATTCGGGCTCGAACTTCTCCAGCACTTGCGCGGCCTTCATCGCCGTGAGGCGGGAGAGCGCGATGGCGGCGACCTGCGGGTGCTCGGAGCGGAGCCAGGCCGCCAGCCGTGCATCCTCGACATCGTTGAGCAGGCTCCAGACGGTGCGGCCGGACGCATCGATATCCGCCATGATCTGGTTCACCCGGTCGTTCTCCAGCACTTCGGAGAGGAAACGCCGCGCCTCCGCGGCGCCGCCGCCGATGCTGAGCGTGTCCTCGATCTTCTGGAGGAACTCCGCGATCACCCGCTCCACGATCTCGGGCGGCGTCTCCTTGAGCCCGCTCACGGCGCGGGCGAAACGGCGGATTCGGCTCTCGTTGAAGCCGGTCAGCAGCTTCGCCGCCGTCTCCGGCCCGAGCGCGACCAGCACGATCGCCGCCTTTTCGGGCGCGCCGAGCCCTTCGTAACGCGCGGCGACCTCGGGCGCAAGCGCGAGGGCGCCGCCCTGCTGCGGCGCGACGACCGGCAGGTTGGCGACCTCCTCGAAGGGCGCGAACGATGTCTCCATCATGATCCGTATCCTCTGACGAGCGCGCCCGCGAGCAGCGTCCAGCCGTCCGCGAGCACGAAGAAGGCGAGTTTGAAGGGCAGGGCGACCACTGCGGGCGGCACCATCATCATGCCCATGGCCATGAGGATGGAGGCGACCACAAGGTCGATGATGAGAAAGGGAATGAAGATCAGGAAGCCGATCTCGAAGGCGCGCTTGATCTCGCTCAGCATGAAGGACGGCACGAGGAGCGAGAGCGGCGCCGGCTCGCCCGGGGTCGCCTCGGGCGCGGCGCCGGGCGCTGCTACGCGGAGCGCCTCCACTGTCGCCGGGTCGACCCGCGCCTCCATGAAGCTGCGGAAAGGTCCCATCGTCTCCGAGAAGGCGGCCTCGGCCGTCAGCGTTCCGTCGAGCAGCGGCGCAACGCCCGCGTCCCAGGCCGCCTCGAAGGTCGGCGCCATGACGAAATAGGTGAGAAAGAGCGCGAGGCTGACGATCATCATGTTCGGCGGCGCCGCCTGCACGCCCACGGCCTGCCGCAGGATCGAGAGCACCGTGACCATGAAGGGAAAGCAGGTCACCATCACGGCGATGCCCGGCGCGAGGCTCAGCACCGTCAGCAGCAGGAAGAGCTGCACGACCTGCAGCGTGAGCGCCCCCTCGCCGCCGAGATCGATGCTCACGGCCTGCGCCGCCGCCGCGCCCGGCAGGGCGAGCGCAAGGGCGGCGGCGAGGCCGAGGGCGGCGGCGGCGGCGGCGGCGCGCATGGCGTCAGAGCGTGTCGGAAAGGTCGGCGACTTCGGTCAGGCGCACGCCGAGGCGGCCCGTCTCCCCGTCGATCTCCTGTAATTCGCCGCGGGCGATCACCCGGTCCCCGATAAGGATCTCCACCGGGTCCTCGATCTTGCTGTCGAGCGGCAGCACGCTGTCGCGCCTGAGGGCGACGAGTTCGGAGAGGACAGGCCGGGCCTTGCCGACCGAGACCACCACCTCGATCGGCACGGTGAGGACGGCGGAGCGCCGCCGCTCCCCCGGCGCGGGGTCTTCGCCGCCGCCGCCGCCGAACCCGTCCGCGAAGCTGCTGTCTTCCATCATGATCCGGTCTCCATATCGTCATCGGGGTTGTCTTCGGGGGCCGCCGGCTCTCCGGCGGCGAGATGAGCGTCGAGGATCGCGAGGGCGCGCGCCGCGGCGGCCCCGGCGTCGATGAGGTCGAATCCGCCGGCCCACCGGAGCCGCGCCTCGGTCTCTCCGAGGTTGGC
The DNA here is from genome assembly GCF_046290545.1 of Pikeienuella sp. Classification (NCBI taxonomy): domain Bacteria; kingdom Pseudomonadati; phylum Pseudomonadota; class Alphaproteobacteria; order Rhodobacterales; family Paracoccaceae; genus Pikeienuella; species Pikeienuella sp. Next base: position 24,696 of record NZ_JBKAGV010000005.1, read on the forward strand.
CGCGCCGACGATTTCGGCCCCCGCGACCCGGCCTTCGAGCGCGGCCTCCAGTTCGTCCCTGCGATGCGCGGCGACCTCGATCACCGGGCGCGCGCCGGGCGCGGCGCGGAACGCGTCTGTCAGCGCGGCGAGAATGTCGTCCTGAAGCGAGAGCGCGGCGAGCCGCGGGGCGAGGGCGCCGAGGACGGCGCGGGCCACGGCGCAAGCCTTGGCCTCCGCCGCGCCTTCGGCCGCCGCCCGGTCCGCCCGCGCGAGCTCGATCGCGGCGGCGACGCCTTCAAGAAGGGCCTCCAGCTCGCGCTCGATCCGCGCCTCGGTTTGGGTGACCCCGTCGGCGAAGCCGTCGGCCCTCGCCTGCCCGCGCGCACGGGCGAGCAGGAGGTCGAGCGCCTCGTCCTGCGGGCGGTCTGGGCCGCGCCGCTCGAAAAGGCGGGGCTTCCCGAAATTCTCCAGAACCGGCGCGCGCGCGATCATGCCCGTTCGGCCTCCGTCCCTTCATCGAGCCAGGAGCCGAGGAGCTTGATCGCCTCGTCCGGCTTCTCCGCCACCGCATTTTCGAGCAGGGCGCGGCGGTCCACGCCCAGCGCCTCCGAATCGATCATCTCGCCCGAGGGGATCGCGAGGGCCTCGCCCATGCCGCCGGCGCCGCCGAAGGAGGGGAAGTCCATCTCCCCCCCATCGTCGTACTGCGCCGCGCCGGCCGGGCCCGCGACCGAGAGAATCGGCCGGACCACAAAGAGCCCGAGCATCAGCGCGACGAGGCCGAGCGTGGCGATCTGGATCAGCGCCATGGCGTTGGCGGCGAGGAGGTCTCCGAAGCCCGATTCGGCGACAGTGCCGAGATCCGGCCGCTCCGAGAATTCGAGGCTCTGGAGCGTCACGCGGTCCCCGCGCTCCTCGTCATAGCCCACGGCCGTCTCGATCAGTTCGCGCAGTTGCGCCATCTCGGCCTCGGGCCGCGGGGTCCAGACGCCGTCCTCGCTCTTCACGCCGTCCACCATCACGGCAACGGTGATGCGCTTCACGTCGCCTGCCGGGCGCACGGTCTCGCGCACGGTCTCGGAGACTTCGAAATTCGTCCGCTGCCGGGTGCGCGCGGCGTCCCGCTGCGCGCCGGCGCCGCCCTCGACATCCCCGTCGGCGAGATTGCCCGCGACGGTGACGGCGCCGGCCTCGCCGTTGGCGGCCTCGGTGCTTTCCTCGGTGTCGGTATGGATCGCGACGCGGCTCTGCGGGTCGAGCCGGCGCTCGCGCAGCGTCTCGCTCTCGCGCACGGTGGCGACGGAGACCTCGACGATCGCCGCCCCGGCGCCGACGCGGGCCTCGAGCAGGCGGGAGACGCTCTCCTCCAGCGCCTTGGCGCGGGTGACGTCGTCCGCGCCCGCCCCGGCTTCGGTCTCGCTCTCGCCGGAACGGAGGATGACCCCGTATTCCTGGTCGATCACGGCGACGTTCTGGAGGGAGAGCCCGGCGACCGCCGAGGCGACGAGATAGCGAATCGCCTCCGCCTGGCTCCGCGTCAGCGCGCCGGAAGAGGTGGAGACGGTGACGGAGGCCGTCACCGGCTTTTCCTCCTCGAAGGGGCGGCGTTGCGATTCGGCGATATGGACGCGCGCGCGGATCACGCGATGCGAGGCGAGAATTGTGCGGGCGAGCTCGCCCTCCTTTGCGCGCCAGTAGGCGGCGTCGAACATCTCCGCGGTCGTGCCGAAGCCGGAAAGCCCGTCCAGAAGCTCGTAGCCCGCGGCGCCGGCCGCCGGAAGGCCCTGGCCGGCGAGGGTGATGCGCGCCTTGTCGCGCGCGTCGGACGGAACGAAGATCGCGTCGCCCCGCACCTCATAGGGCACGCCCTGGCGCTCCAGCCCTTCGATCACGCCGCTGGCGGCGGCGCCGTCCAGCCCGGAATAGAGAAGCGCCATCGTGGGCGCCGTTACGATTCGCAGAAAGAGGGCGAGCGCCACGACCAGCGCGACCGCGCTGACGGCGAATACGGCCTTCCGCCGCGGCTCCATAGCGCCCCAGGCTTCTCCGAGTCGGGTCAGAATCGTGTTCACGTCGCCGCCGTCCTTATCGCCCGCCATTCTGGGGACAGGGCGGAAGATGGGCGGGACGCGTTTAATTTTGGGTTATCGGAACAGCCTTTTCCCCGCCAGCGCCGCGCCGCTTCTCGAGGCGGGGGCGCGAAGCGCCTAAAGAACCCGTGCGCGCGCGAGCCGGCGGGGCATCCGCCCGGAGAATCGAGAAAAATTTATTGAAAATCCGCAGGCTATCCGAAGGCCCCCGGCAACCACGCAGGTCGATTCCGCGCCGCGGGTAAGTTTCGGTTAGTCGGTTCCGGTTAGGCAGGGTCCAACCGGGAGAACCTGCGGTTGGAGCCGATGGCTGAAAGCGAAGACATCGAGACGACTGAAGAGGGCGCGCCGCCGAAGCGGTCGCGCAAGCCTCTTCTCATTGGAGCCGCGCTGGCGCTGCTGCTTGGCGGCGGCGGCTTCTTCGCGACGTTTTCCGGCATGGTCGCGCTGCCCTTCGGCGGCGGCGAGTCTGAGGAGGCGGGGGCGAAAACCGCCGCCAAGGCCCCGCCGGTGTCACCCGATTCGCTTCCCGCTTTCGTCCCGGTCGGGGAGATGGTGATCCCGCTCGGGCCGAACGCGCGGGCGAAGTTCCTCGTCATCGAGATGGAGATCGAGACACGCCCTGAGGACGCCGCGGCGTTCGAGGCGCTGAAGCCCCGGATCCTCGACGTTGTGAACACCTATCTCCGCGCGATCGAGGAGGCGGACATCGAGGCGCCGGGGGCGACGCTCCGGCTGCGCGCGCAGCTCCTCCGCCGCGTCCGCGCCGTTTCCGCCCCGGCGGAGCCGCGCGACCTGCTCATCACCGCTTTCGTCCTGAAATAGGAGCCGTCCAATGGAGCTCATCGCCGATGGCCTGCTCATCATCGCCGCCGTCACCGCCTCTCTCTACTGCATCGTGCTGTCGCGCCGGCTGCGCCGGCTGACGCAGATGGAGGACGGTCTCGGCAAGGCGATTACTGACATGTCGGCCCAGGTGGACGAGATGAACGGCGCGCTCGCGCGGGCGAAGGCCGCGACGGCGGCGGCGGCGGGCGACATCGACTCGCGCCTTGCGGCGGCGCGCGCGGCGACGGCGAAGCTCGAGGCGGTCGCGGCGCGGGTGAAGGAAGAGGGCGAACGGACCGAAACCGCGCGCCGCGCCTTCGAGGATGACGTCGAAGCCACACGGAACGAGCGGGACGAGGCCGCCGCGAAGGTCGCGGAACGCGCCGCTGCGGAGCGCGCGGCCGCGGAGCAGGCGGCGGCAATCGCGGAAACGGAGCGGGCGAGGGCCGAGGCGGCTGCCGCCGAGGCGGAGGCCGAGGCCGCGTCGGCGGCCGCTGAAGAGCCGGAAGAAATCGCCGAGCCTGCGCCGGCGCCCCGCCCGACGCCGCGGGTCGCCGCGCGCAAGGCCGCCGCGAAGCGCGCCGCCAAGAGCCCGGCGCGCGCCAAGGTCGCCGCCAAGCCCGCAGCGCGCCAGCCGGCGCGCGAGGAGGAGATCGAGGAGCCGCGGCGGGACGAGATGGTCGACGCGGCGCCGCGCGCCGCGGTCCAGGAGCGCGCGCCCGCCGCCTCCCCGGCCGCCGCTCCCGCGGTCGCCGCCGCCCTCGGCGCGGCGCTGTCCTCGCGAGGGGAGGGCGACCATGAGGCGCTGGCGCGCCGTCTGATCGCGGCCCTTTCCGGCGACTCGGGGTCGAGAGGCGCCCGCTCATGACCGCAAGGCCGAACCCGAAGCCCGGCGCCAAGCCCGCCCAGGCGCGGAGGCCGAAGCCCGCCGCGCCGCGCGGAAGGCCGGCGATGCTGATGCTCGGCGGATGCTTCATGCTCTCCGCCGTGCTTCGCGCCGCCGACCCGGCAAGCGCGCTGGCGGTCGAGATTCCGAAACTCGCCGCCGGGTCGGAAGCCGGCGCGCCGCCCGCCGCGCCCGCCGCGGCTGCGGAGGGGCCGACCCATAGCGACCTCGCCGCATTGCTCGAGACGCTGCGGGAGCGGGAGGCGCAGCTCGACGCGCGCGCCGAGGCGCTCGCCACGCGCGCCAAGGTGATCGAGGCGGCGGAGGCCAAGCTGAACGACCAGATGGCGCGGCTGGAGGATGCCGAGGCCAGGCTCGGCGCCCTGCTGCGCGTCGCAGACAATGCGGCGGAAAAGGACGTGGGCAAGCTCGTCGCCACCTTCCAGACGATGGAGGGCAAGCGCGCCGGGCCGATCTTCGAGAGCATGGACACGGCCTTCGCGGCCGGCCTCCTCTCCCGCATGGACGAGGCGGCGGCCGCCGCGATCCTCTCCGCGCTCTCGCCGGAGAAGGCCTACGCCGTCACCGTCCACATCGCCGGGCAGAACGCGGCGGCGCCGCGGGAATAGACGCAAATACGCGGTCGCCGGCCTCCGGCGCCCGCATCGAGCCAGGGCCGCCCGCCGGAAGGGGGCGGATCGGTCAGAAGACCAGGGGCGCCCGGAAGGGGCTGCTCCGCCAGTGAACAGGAACGCCCATGATCGGCATCGTCGGCATCGTCTTCACCTTCTGCATGGTCTTCGGCGGCTATCTGATCGCCGGCGGCAAGATGGGGATCATTCTCGGCTCGTTGCCCTACGAGATGATGATGATCGGCGGGGCCGCCGTCGGCGCCTTCCTCGTCGCCAACTCCGTGCCGGACGTGAAGTACACGCTCAAATCCCTCGGCAAGGTCTTCAAGGGCTCGAAATGGAAGGATTCCGACTATCAGGACCTTCTCTGCCTGCTCTTCGCGCTGATCCGCATCGCGCGCGCCAACCCCGTCGATGTGGAGGTCCATATCGAGGAGCCGCACTCGAGTCCGATATTCCAGAAATATCCGAAGATTCTGGCGGACCATGAGGCGGTCGACCTGATCTGCGACACGATCCGCGCCGGCACCATGAACTATGACGACCCCAACCAGGTCGAGGAGGTGCTCGACAAGCGGCTCTCCGGCATGCACCATCATGCGATGCACGCCAGCCACGCGTTGCAGACGATGGCTGACGGTCTTCCCGCGCTCGGCATCGTCGCCGCGGTGCTGGGCGTCATCAAGACCATGGGCTCGATCGACCAGCCGCCCGAAGTGCTCGGCAAGCTGATCGGCGGCGCGCTCGTCGGCACCTTCCTCGGCGTGTTCCTCTCCTATGGCCTCGTCGGCCCCTTCGCCACCAAGGTGAAGGCCGTCGTCGACGCCGAGCACAACTTCTACCTCCTCATCAAGGAGGTTCTCGTCGCCAATCTCCACAACCACGCGCCCGACATCTGCGTCGAGGTCGGCCGGCAGAACACGCCGCACGACTACCGCCCGAGCTATGGCGCGCTCGCCGAGGCGCTCCAGGCCGTGAAGGCGGCGACATGAGCGCGGCGCGCCTCCTCCTCGCCGCGGCGCTTGCGCTGCCCCCCGCCTTCGCGGCGGGGCAGGAGGCGGCGCGCGTCCGCGCCTATGACGTGGGCGATGCGAGCCGCGTCGAGATTCCGCTCTCCGGCGGCGGTTTCTCGCTGGAGCGGAGCGGGGAGCGGCAGGTGGATCTGGTCGCCGAAGGCGCGGAGGGCGGCTTCGACCTTTCGGAGGTCGCGGAGGGCGGGCTCTCCCGCCGCATCGCCGGCGCCCGGCTCGCCCCGGAAAGCGCGGGAACGCGGATCCGCTTTCTCCTCAGTTGCGATTGCGAATACGCCGCGCGGATGTCCGGCGGCGTGCTCTCCATCGACTTCCGCGAGGCCGGCGCGGCTGACGACCCGGAAGAGCCGGCGCCGCAACGCATTGCGGGAAATGAAGGCCGCACCGCGCCCCGCTTCTCCGCCCCTCCGCCGCGCCGGGCCGGGCCGGGGGGCGCTCCGGCCCCCGTCGCCGCCGCGGCGCCGAGGCCGGAAACCCGCGCCGAACTGGAGGAGGAGGTCGTGATCGCGCGGCAAAAGCTGCTTGAGCAGCTTTCCCGCGCCGCGGAGCAGGGCCTGCTCGAATTCAGCTCGCCGGAGGCCGCGGCGCTGGCGCCGCCGCCGCCCGATGAGCCGCGCCGCCGCCGGGCCGAGCCGGAGCCGGAGCCGGAGCCAGAGCCCGAAGCGACCCCCGCGCCGGAGCCGGAGCCTGAGCCCGCGCCCGAGACGGCGCTGGCAGATGCCCCGCCGCCGCCACAGCCGATCGAACTGCCGGTGCGGGCGCGCACGGCGATCGACAAGGAATTCCGGGCCGACCGTTCCGAGACCCTGGTCGAAACCGCGCCTTGCATCGCAGATTCGCGCCTCGACCCGCAGGGCTGGCCAGACGCAGGCGCCTTCCAGGCGGAGCAGGCGAAGCTCTCCGCCACGCTGCTGGACGAGTTCGACAACCCCGAGCCCGGCGCCGCGACGGCGCTCGCCCGGCTCTATGTCGCCGCCGGTTTCGGCGCGGAGGCGCGGCGGCTGATCGAGATCTATGGCGACGCCGTGTCGGATCCCTCCCTGCTGGCCGATCTCTCGCGGATCGTCGAAGGCGGGATTCCGGCGGCGGACGGTCCCGTCCACGCCGCCGGTCCCTGCTCTGGGTTCACGGCGATCTGGTATCGCGCCGCCGGTCTGCAGCCGCCGCCGCTTTCCGCAGACGCGCCGGAGGCGGCGCGCCTCCGCGCGGCCGAGATCGCCGAGGAGATGGTCGCCCGCTTCGGGGTCATGCCCGTCCCGCTCCGTGTGCTGCTCGGCCCGCCGCTCATCACCGATCTCGTGAATCGCGGCGAGGTCGACGTCGCGCGGCGGATCGACCTGATGCTCCGCCGGATCCCCGGCGATCACGGCCCGGCGTTCGACCTCGCCCGCGCGCGGCTTCTCGCCGAAACCGCGGAGGCGAACGAGGCGGAGGCGCTGCTCGCGCGGCTTGGCGGGCGCGACCTGCCCGAATCGCAGGAGGCGCTGATCCTCCTGCTCGACAGCCTGATCGAGCGCCGCGCGCCGGTGCCGGGCGACCTCGCCGAAGCCCTCGCCGAGGCGGCGTTCATGGCGCGCGGCGGGCCGATGGAGCGGCGGCTGAAGATCGCCGAAATCCGCGCCCGCGCCCGCTCCGAGGGTTTCATCGCCGCGCTCGAGACGGCGCGAGAGGCGCGCGAACGGCGCCCCGACTCGGCGGTCATCCTGCAGGATGCGGCGCATGCCGTCCTCGAGGAGGCCTCCGCGGTCGAGGCCGGGCCGCTCGCCTATGTCCGGGCCGTGCTCGCCCATCGTGACGATATCTCGACCGACATGGCGGGTGACGAGGCGCGCCGGCGCATCGCCGAGGAGCTGACTTCGGTTGGCCTCGCCAACGCCGCCCTCGCCTTCCTCGACCCGGCCCTCCGGCGCGGTGCGCCGGGCGTGCGGCGCGCCGCCGCGCGGGCGCATCTGGCGCTGGGTGACGCCGAGGCCGCGCTCGTCGCGCTCGAAGGCGTCGGCGGGGCGGAGGCGGAGCGGCTCCGCGCCGCTGCGGAAGATCTGGCCGGGCGCCCCGAAGCCGCGCTCGACCGGCTCTCCGCCCTCGGCGGCGCCGCCCCGGAAGACCAGGCCGCGCTCGCGCTACGGGCGGGCGCCTGGGCCCAGGCGAGCGTCGCCGGCGCGCCCGAGCGCCGGCTCCTCGCCGCGTTCATGGCCGGCGAGGAGGCGGAGACCGCGCTTCGCCCCGAACTCGAGGCCGCCGCGCCCGGCGCGGCCGCCGCCTTTCTCGACCCGCCGGCGATGGAGGGCGAAGTCACCCTCGGCGCCGCCGAATCCGTCATGAACGCATCCCGCGCCGTGCGCGAAGCAATCAAGGAGGCCCTCGGGGATGGATAATCCGGGATATGTCACGCTCTCGCGCCAGGCGGGGCTGATGAAGGACATGCGCATCATCGCGACCAACATCGCCAACCTCTCGACCGACGGCTACCGCCGCGAGGGCGCGATCTTCGCGGAGATGGTGGAGAAGGGCGCGCTGATCGGAGGCGCCTCCGCCCAGACCGCGGCCCATGTGCGGGTGACGGATTTCAGCCAGGGCGCGTTGCAGCGCACGGGCGGAGACTTCGACCTCGCCATCGAGGGCGACGGCTTCTTCCTCGTCCAGACGCCGGACGGCCAGGCGTTGACGCGGGCCGGCTCCTTCCTGCGCAACGACGCGGGCGAGCTCGTGACGCGGGACGGGAACCGCCTGCTCGACGAAGGCGGCGCCCCGCTCTTCGCCCCGGCCGAGGCGCGGGAGATCGCGGTTGCGACGGACGGCACGATCTCGGCCGACGGTCAGCCCATCGGCCGCGTCGGAATCGTCACGGTGGAGGACCCGAGCCAGCTCACGCGCCGCGAGAGCGGCCTATTCACGACGGAAGAGCCGCTCATCCCCGCCGAGGAGGCCTCCGTCTTCCAGGGCTTCATCGAGGAAAGCAACGTGAACCCCGTGCGGGAGATCGCCCGCATGATCGAGGTGCAGCGCGCCTACGAGTCCGGGGCGAACTTCCTCAAATCCGAAGACGAGCGAATCCAGCAGGCGATCCGCGTGATCGGCTCCGCCGGCTGAACCCCGCGCCGCGAGGCGCCCCCAGATTTCGCGTGAAGGAGAATCCACATGCGCGCACTAGACATCGCCGCGACCGGAATGGAGGCCCAGCAGACCCGGGTCGAAACCATCTCCAACAACCTCGCCAACATGAGCACCACCGCCTACAACCCGCGCCGCGCGGAGTTCGCCGACCTGCACTACCAGCAGGTGCGCCAGCCCGGCGCGGTGAACGCGGCGGACGGGACGGTGCTGCCGACCGGCGTGCAGCTCGGCCTCGGCGTTCGCGCCGCCGCCGTCTCGATGGAGGTGACGCAGGGCTCGCTCCGCGCCACCGGCGGCGAGCTCGACATCGCCATCGAGGGCAACGGCTGGCTCGAGATCGAGCTGCCGAACGGAACCTCGGGCTACACCCGCGACGGCGGGCTGAAGCGCAACGGGGAAGGCGAGGTGGTGACGGCGGAGGGTTTCCCCGTCGTCCCCGGCATCACGATCCCAGAGGATGCGCGCTCGATCACCATCAACGCGGATGGAGAGGTCGTAGCCTCCTTCGACGACCAGCCGGCGGGCGAGGTGCTCGGCCGGCTGACCCTCGCGACCTTCGTCAACGAGAAGGGGCTGGAGGCCATCGGCGGCAACCTCTTCCGGGAGACGGCGGCCTCCGGCCCGCCGAATGTCGGCGACGCCGGCGTGGACGGGCGCGGCACCTTCCGCCAGGGCTTCCTTGAGGAGAGCGGGGTGGATGCTGTGCGCGAGATCACCGAGCTGATCGAGGCGCAGCGCGGCTACGAGATGAACGCCAAGGTCATCACCGCGGCGGACCAGATGCTCGGCGCGACGGTGCAGATCCGATGAGCCGCCTGGCGATCCGCGTCCCGGCGCTCCTGCTGCCCGCCCTTCTCCTCGCCGCCCCGCTCGGCGCGGAGAGCCTTGTCGCCTCTCGGGCGATCCCGGCCCGCTCGGTCATCGGGCCGGAGGACCTGCGGGTCGCCGCCGCCGCAATCCCCGGCGCGCTGAGCGATCCCGCAGCGGTCGAAGGGATGGAGACGAAAGTCACCATCTACGAAGGCCGGCCGATCCGCGCGGGGGACCTCGTTCCCGCCGCCATTGTCGAGCGTAACCAGATCGTGCGGTTGCGGTTCGAGCGCGGCCCGCTCGAGATCGCCGCGGACGGCCGCGCGCTCGACCGCGGCGCGGTCGGGGAGCGCATCCGCGTCATGAATCTCGCCTCCCGCGTCATCGTCACAGGCGATGTCGCGGAGACAGGCGACGTGATCGTTTCGAGGTAAAGATGAAATACGCCGTCGCGCCCCTCGCGCTCCTTCTCGCCGCCGCCGGCTGCGGCCGGCTTGATCATGTCGGCAAGCCGCCCTCCTTCACCCCGCCGGGGCAGGTGCTGGCGACCGAGCCGCTGACCGTCACGCCGGAGCGCGTCGCCCTCGCCACGCCGCAGCCGAGCGCGGCGGAACTCGCGGCGATGCGCGCGCCCGCCAACATTCAGGAGCCGATCGTGAGCGCCTCGCTCTGGCGCTCCGGCCCGTCCTCCCTGCTCGGCGACCGCCGCGCCCGGACACGGGGCGATATCCTGACCGTCGTGATCGAGATCGACGAGGAGGCCCAGATCAACAACGCCACGCAGCGCACCCGCGCCGCGGGCGAGGACATGTCGGTCGGCGCCCTGCTCGGCCTTCCCGATCTCATCGACGACCTGACGGGGATCGACCTCGACCCCGGCGCGCAGGTGACGGCGAACTCGACCAGCGCCGGCTCCGGATCGGTCAGTCGCGCGGAGGAGATCACGCTCCGTCTCGCCGCGACGGTGACGGACGTTCTGCCGAACGGCCATTTCGTCATCGTCGGCAACCAGGAAGTGCGGGTGAATTTCGAGCTGCGCGAGCTTCGCGTCCACGGCGTCATCCGGCCGGAAGACATCAGCCGCAAGAACGAGATCACCTATGACAAGATCGCCGACGCCCGCGTGAGCTATGGCGGCCGCGGCCAGATCACTGACGTACAGCAGCCCCGTTACGGCCAGCAGATCGCCGACATCATCCTGCCCTTCTAGGAGCGCGCTATGAAGAAGCTGCTGATCCCCGTCGTCCTCGCGCTCGTCGGCCTCGCCGGCGGGCTCTTCGCCGGGCATTCGATGAAGCCCGCGCCCGAGCCGGAGGAGGGCGAGGCGGCCGAGGCGACGGCGGAGAAGACGCCGGAGCCGGCGGTCGCGCCCGATGCGCCGGGCGAATATGTGAAGCTCGAGCGCCAGTTCATCGTGCCGGTCATCGCGGACGAGAAGGTAGGCGCGCTCATGGTCCTGCAGATGGCGGTGGAGATGGCGCCGGATGCCGGCGGCAGCGCGCCTGTCTTCGAGCAGGAGCCGAAGTTGAGGGACGAGTTCCTGCGCGTGCTCTTCCTTCACGCGCAATCGGGGGGCTTCGACGGCTCCTTCACCGAGCCGCGGGTCATGGACGATCTCCGCGCCTCGCTGACCTCCACGGCGAAGCGGGTCATCGGGCCGGGCGTGCGCGCCGTCCTCATCACCAGCATCATCCGCCAGGACATCTGAACGGAAAACGGGCGCCCTGTTCGGGGCGCCCGTTTTCATGCGCGTCTCGGGGCGGCTCAGGCGCCGGAATCAGGCTCGCGGATCGCCCTGACGGCCCCGGCCTCGACGACGTCGCCATTCTCCAGCACGAGGTCGACTCCGCTCTCGCCGGTCCGCGCCTCGACCACGGTGGAGAAGCCGCGCGGAGTCTCCGGCGGCATCGCGTCCTTCCCGTTCACACGTTCGAGCGTGAAGCGATAGGTTCCGGCCTCGGCCGGCGCGGCGCCGCCTGTCTCGCCCGACCATGTCAGCGTCGTCGCCGTCGGATCGACCGGCAGGCGCGCCACGGTCAGGCCCGACTCGGTCTTGACCACCAGCGTCGCGCCCGTCGCCCCCGGCGCAGGGTCGACCTTCATCTCCAGCGGCGCGCCGGAATAGGCGAGCGCCGAGGGCGCCTCCACCTCCCTGCCGAGCCAGGGCGCCAGCGCGCCCGCGCCCGTCCCGCCGAGGGCGGAGAGGATGGAGCTCAGCGTCTCGTTGCTCCGCACCTGCTGTTCGACGGCGGAGAACTGGGCCAGCTGCGCGACGAACTCCGTGGATTCCTGCGGGTTGAGCGGATCCTGGTTGCGGAGCTGCGCCGTCAGCAGGGTGAGGAACGTCTCGAAATCGCCGCCGGCGCGCAGCGCGTCCGACTGGGCGGCCTGTTCCGAGGCGGCGGTCTGCGAAGCGGTGCCCTGGGTGAGGCCCGTAATGGCGGCGGTTTCCATGATCGTCTCCTAGATACGGATGTCGAGCCGGTCCTCGCCGGCGGAGAATTTGCGCCAGGGGGCCGGGCTCTTCGCCGGCTCGGCGCTGTGCGGGCCGGAGTCGGCGCCGTTTCGGCCCTCGCCGCCCTGCTCGCGCCCGTTCCCGCCTCCGCTGAAATCCAGCGAGACCCGTTCATAGCCTGCATCGGCGAGTTCGCGCTGCAGCATGTCGCCATTGCGGCGCATGAGGTCCAGCGTCTCGGGCCGGTCGGCGCTTACGACGGCGGTGAGGCCGAGCTCGGTTATCGTGAAGCTGAGCCGCACGCGGCCGAGCTCCGGCGGGTCGAGGCGAAGCTCCAGCGTCTCGCCGTCCGCCTTTCCGCCGTTCAGCGCCGCGGCGATATGCCCGGCGACCTGGGAGGCGACGCGTTCTGCGCCTGCGCCGTGCGCGAGCGGGGCATGAGGGGCCGCCGCCGTTTCGAGCCGAAGGGCGGAGCGCGTCTCCTGCGCCGGGCCCGTGAAGTCGGCCTCGCCCGTCGCCGCGCCGGCCGCGTCCGCGAAACCCGCCGCGGCGGGCCTCTCCGCCGAACCCGGAAGCGCCGCGAGGGCGGGCTTCGGCGCGTCGGCGCCCTCGCGCGGCCGGGCGGCGTCGCCCTCCGGGCCGATGCGCGGCGCGGCTTCGGCCTCGGCTTCGAGCGCGCGCGCCGAAAGCGGCGCCCCCGCAGGCGGCGCGTCGACGGGCTGCGCAGGTTTCGGCGCCGCTTCGGCCTTTTGGCCGGCTGCGCTCCACTCTCCTGGTCTGCCGGCGGGAGCCGCGGCCGCATCCCTCGCCCTCCCGGCGTCCTTCGCCGCCATTTCGGGCTCCGGGCTCGGCTCGGCCGCCGCAGCGGGCTGCGCGGGCGGCTCGGCTGCCGGCGCGGCCGCCTGTCCCCTACGCGGCTCGGCGGCGGCGCGTTCCTGTTTCGGTTCGGCGAATGCGGCGGGGTCCCGCCGGGGCGCAGGCTTGGCCGGGTCCGCGCCCTGCTTTGCCGCAGGCGCGGCCGCCGCGCCCGCTTCCGTGGCGACGGCGGCCGTGGCCCGGCCGCCTTCCTGCGCCGGCCGTGGCGCGGGCGCTCCGTCCGCATTCAGGGCGGCGGCGTCCGGCGCCGTCTGCGGCGCGCCCGCAAGGCCTGCATCCGCGGTCGCGGATGTCGGGGCGGCGGGCGCGGAACTCTGGTTCGCGACGGGCGCCGCATCGGGGAGAGGGGCCGCGGCCGCCGCGGGCGGCCTCACGGCTCCTGCGGCCTCCGGCGCGACGGCTGCTAGGCGCGGGGCTCCCGCGTCGGCCGCCCGGGCCTCAGCGGCGCCGGGCGTCGTGGCAGCCGTCGCTCCGTCCTGCCGCGGCGGCGCGTCACGCTCCGCCGCGCTGTCTGCGCCGTCGGTCGCGTCGAGCGCGGCGGCGAATCCGCCGCCCGCCTCTTCGCCCCTCTCGCCCGACCCTGCGGCCTCGGCTCCGGCGCCCTCGGCGCGGGCCTTTCCGGCCGCGGCCCCGGCGGCGGCCTTGCCGCCGGCCGGCGGCATGGAGATGATCTCGCCCTGGAACACGTCGCGTCTCCGTTCTGGTTCGCGCGTGCGATAATGGCTGGCGAATCTTACCATTCGTTTACGCGAATGCGTCATGATCGCCGCAAGGTTCAGGAGACTTGCAATGGATGTCCCCACGATCGGCGCTCTTGCGCCCGCGACGAAGGCGGCGACGCCGGCCCCTGCGCAGGCCGGGCGGCCCGACCCGCTGCGCGAGGCGGCGACGCGGTTCGAGGCTGTGTTCCTTGCGGAGATGTTCGCGCATGCCGGCCTCGGCGCGGCGCAGCAGGCGAATGGCGGCGGGCCGGGGGAGGAGGCCTTCTCCGGCCTCCTCGCGCGCGAATGGGCGGAGTCCGTGGCGAAGCAGGGCGGCATCGGGCTTTCCGACCGCATCTATCAGGCCTTGCTGACGCGGGAGGGCGGGGATGCTTGATTCGATGCGCTGGCGCTATCGCCTGTCCGAGGCGCGCGCCTTCCTGCAGACTGAGCGTGACCTTCTCGTGAAGGGCCGCGCCGCGGAGCTCGCCAGCCTCGCCGCGCGGCGCAAGCTGGTCGCGGAGAGCCTCTCGGAAATGCCCGCCTCCGTCGCCGAGGCGAACCGCGCCGCCGTGCGGGAGATCGCCGCGGCGGCGCGGCGCAACCAGAGGCTCCTGCGCGCCTGGCTCGACGGCGCGGCGGAGGCTGTGCGGCGGCTGAAGGCGATCGATGAGAGCCGCGCGCGGATCGGCGCCTATCGGGCGGACGGCACACGACTCGCCGGCGCGGCGGCGGCGCCGACGACGGAGCGCCGCGCCTGACGCGCTATTCCGGCTCCCCGGCGTAGATCTTCCGAACGTCGCAGGGCGCGACGCGGAGGATGTTCGTCGTTCCGGGGACGTTGAAGGGCACGCCCGCGGTCACCACGATGAAATCGGCCTCCGTCGCGAATCCGTCGTGGAGAGCGACCCGCGCCGCGCTCACGACCGCGAGCTTGAAGCGCTCCACCTCCTCCGTCACGGCGCAATGCAGCCCCCAGACGAGCGCGAGCTTGCGCGCCGTGGCGCGGAACGGCGTGAGCGCGAGGATCGGCACGAAGGGCCGCTCCCGCGCCATCAGGAGCGCGGTGGCGCCCGAATGGGTGAAGCAGCAGATCGCCTTCACGTCCGTCGTCTCCGCCACCTCCCGCGCCGCGGCGGTGATCGCGGTCGCCACCGCGTCGCCCGAGGCGGTGCGGGAGCGGCTGATGATCTCCCGCCAGGTCGGGTCGGATTCGACGGCGAGGGCGACGGCGTTCATCGTCGTCACCGCCTCGACAGGGTAGCTCCCCGCCGCGCTCTCCGCCGAGAGCATGACCGCGTCCGCGCCCTCGTAGATCGCCTGCGCGACGTCGGAAACCTCCGCCCGCGTCGGCACCGGGCTCTCGATCATGCTCTCAAGCATCTGCGTGGCGACGATCACCGGCTTTCCGGCGGCGCGGCAGCGGCGCACGATGCGCTTCTGGAGCGGCGGAACGGTGGAGACCGGGAGCTCGACGCCGAGATCGCCGCGGGCGACCATGATCCCGTCGGATACCTCGATGATCGCGTCGAGGTCCTTCAGCGCGGCGGGCTTCTCGATCTTGGCGAGGACGAGGGCGCGGCCCTTGGCCAGCGCAACCGCCTCCTCCACGTCCGCCGCGCGCTGGACGAAGGAGAGGCCCAGCCAGTCCACCCCGAGATTGCAGACGAATTCGAGGTCCGCCCGGTCCTTCTCCGAAAGCGCGGCGACGGGGAGGACGACGTCGGGCACGTTCACGCCCTTGCGGTCCGAAATCTCGCCGCCGACCACAACCTCGCACTGGGCATGCGCCTCGTCGCAGGCGATGACCTTGAGCCGGATCTTCCCGTCATTGACGAGGAGGGTGGAGCCTGGCTCAAGCGCCTTGAAGATTTCGGGATGCGGCAGGCGCACCCGCGTCGCGTCCCCCGGCGCCTCGTCGAGATCGAGGCGGAAGGGCGCGCCCTCTTCCAGCATGACGGGCCCGGCGCCGAAGGTCCCGACCCGGAGCTTCGGGCCCTGAAGGTCCGCGAGGATGCCGATGGGCCGGCCGATCTCGTGCTCCACCTCGCGGATGATGGCGTGGCGCTTCGCCACGTCCTCGTGGCTGCCGTGGCTCATGTTGAGGCGGAAGACATCCGCCCCCGCCTCGTGCAGGGCCTTGATCGTCTCGCGGTCGGATGAGGCCGGGCCAAGCGTGGCGACGATTTTCACGTTGCGGTTGCGGCGCATGGCCCGATCTCCCGTCGTCACTGCCTCTTCGCCGCTCTTACAGCCCGCCGCGGCGCTTATCCACCCTCTCCTTGTGACAAGTCGGGGTCACAAGTCTGGCGGACTGCGTTGATCGCCGCCGCGCCGAAGGCTATGGGGCGACCATGGACGATCCTCCTTTCGAAATCCTTGGCGAAGGCCGCCCGCCGGCCTGGCTCGTGCTCTGCGACCATGCCTCGAACCGTGTGCCGCAGGACGTTGCGGGCGGCGATCTCGGTCTCCCGGCGGAGGACATGGCGCGCCACATCGCCTGGGATGTCGGCGCGCAGGGCGTCGCCGCGGCGCTGGCCGAGGCGCTCGACGCGCCGATGATCGCCACCCGCTTCTCCCGCCTCGTCATCGACCCGAACCGGGGGGAGGACGACCCGACGCTGCTGATGAAGCTCTATGACGGCTCCATCATCCCCGGAAACCGCGCAGCGGATGCGGCGGAGCGGGAGCGGCGGCTGGCGCGGTTCCACCGGCCCTATCATGCGGCGCTGGAGCGGATGATCGACGCCGCGCTCGCAGAGGGCGTCGCGCCCCGGCTCCTCTCGATCCACTCCTTCACGCCGCAGCTTCGCGGCCGCCCCCGCCGCCCGTGGGAGATCGGCCTGCTCTGGGACCGGGACGAACGCCTCTTCCGCCCGCTCTATGACCGGCTGCTGGACGAGCCGGGGCTCACGGTGGGGGACAACGAGCCCTATTCCGGTCAGCTCCGGGGCGACACGATGTTCCGGCACGGGACGGAGCGGGGGCTCGAACATCTCCTGATCGAGGTCCGGAACGATCTGATAGAGGAGGCGGCGGATCAGCGCCGCTGGGGCCGCGATCTCGCCCGCTGGATCGGCGAGGCGCTGGACCGGAGGCCCGCCGGCGCCTAAGTCCTCTTCGAACAGGGAGGACATGATGGACGACCGGACCCGCATCGAACTTGAAGCCGCCGCCTTCCGCCGCCTGCGCGACCATCTCCGCGAGCGGACGGACGTGCAGAACATCGACATGATGAACCTCGCCGGCTTCTGCCGGAACTGCCTCTCCCGCTGGTGGGAGGAGGCCGCGAAGGAGAAGGGCGTCGAGGTCACGCGCGAGGCGGCGCGCGAGGAATTCTACGGCGAGCCCTATGACGAATGGCGCGCGAAGCACCAGACCGAGGCGAGCGCCGAGCAGAAGGCCGCCTTCGCGAAGTCGCACGGCTGAGGGCCGTTCCGGGGCCGTCCTCCGCCCCTTCGTCGAGACTTCAGGCGCGCAAGGGGCGAAGCGGCTAAACCATGACTGTCACAAAAGTGTCGTAAATCAGAATATTATTTTGAATCATTTATTTAACCCCTCTGCTCACTGTGTGCACACAGCTGCGCCCACGCGAAATAGGCGGCTGAAGAGGCGTCCGGCGCCGGCCGGAGCGGGGAAGGGCGGGGCTCACGCCCACGCGGCCCATGAACCGTGAAAGCAGCAGCGCCCGATCCGCCGCCGCGCGCCGCCGGGCCAGAGCGTGAGGTCGAGCGCGGCGGAGCCGCGCTCCCCGTCCGGCTCCATTGAAAGCCGGGCGAGGGGGCGGGCTTCCGTCGCCCGCGCGCCGGCCGCCTCAATCGCCGCGTCTATGGCGGCGCGGGTCGCCGCCGGCATGTAGTCCCACATGATCGAATGCATGAGGAGCCGCAGCCGGCCCTCCGGCTGCGGGGCGGCCAAGCGTCCGGGGAGCCAGGCGGCGGCGTCCCCCGGCTCCACGCGCCAGGGCGTCGCGGCGAGGGCGGCGAGCGCGGCCTCCGCCCGCGCGATCCGCGCATGCTGGTCCGGCCAGAGATAGGCGATGAGCGGGGAGGGCCGCGCCGCCGGGTCGATCGGAGCGAGGTCCACGCCCGCGCGCTCCACGATGCGAAGCGGGGCCGCGGGGTCCGGCGCGTTCCCGCGCCATTCGCAGTCGATGCGCGGCCCGTCTCCCGCCCGCCGGCCGGCGGGGCCGAACTCGTAGGCGTAGAATTCGGGGATCAGGTTGAGCCCGGCGGAGGCTCCGATCTCGATAAGCTCGATCTCCATCCCGGTCTCCGCCGCCGCGATCAGGAGCCCGCCGATCAGCGCGCCGGAACGGGCGGGCTCGTTGGTCTGCGGGGGCAGGTCGAGCATCGGGGCGAGGAAGGCGTCTCCCGCGCGGATCGCCTCCGCGAGGAGTGCGGGGGAGGGCGTCTCGCCCGCCGCATAGGCTTCCGCCAGCGCCGGGGCGCGGCCCGACCGGGCGAGCGCATGGAGCGCCCCCGCCGCGCGAAGCGCCACGCGGTCGGCCAGCGGGTCCCCTTTCCACGCCCGCAGCCGCTCCGCGAAGGCGGCGCCATCCGGCAGCGCGCCGGGCAGCCGGGTCAGCAGATCCGCCGTAAAGGGCGAACCGAGGCCGCGGCAGGAGCGCGCCTGATCGAGGAAATGGGCCTCGACTTCCGACTTCATGGCGCATCCGCCGTGAAATGGATGCGGTCGAACCGGGCCCGAAGCGCGCGCGTCTCCGCCGCGAGCGCGTCCGGCTCCTCCGTCTTCAGCGCCCGCACGAGCAGCGCGGCGATCTCCGGAACGTCCCCTTCCGTCACGCCCCAGCGCGCCAGCTCCGGCGTCCCGAGCCGGAGGCCGTTCATCTCTCCCTCTATCGGCGGAAGCGGCAGCCCGATGCCGCATGCGAGGAAGCCCGCGGGCCTGATGTGGCGGGAGGCGGCCTGCCCGCCGCCCCAGCGTGTCGCCTCCAGCGCGAACTGGTGCGAAGCGGTGAAGTCCCGCGCCGCGCCATAAACCGGCAGACCGGCCGCCGCGAGGCTCCCCGCCATCGCCCTCGCCAGCGCGACCATCCGCCCGGCGAAGGCGGCGCCCTCCGCCCGCCAGTCCGCCAGCGTCACGGCGAGCGCGGCCGCGCGTCCGGCGTCGGAATTCGCGGTCAGGCCGGGGAAGGCGACCGCGTCGAGCCGCGCCGCGACCTCGGCGTCGTTCGTCACGATCAGCCCGCCCGGCGGGCCGGCGAGGCTCTTGTAGGTGCTCATCGTCATCAGATGCGCGCCCTCGTCGAGCGGGTTGGGCCAGGCGCCGCCCGCGATGATCCCGCATTGATGCGCCGCGTCGAAGAGGAGCGAGGCGCCGACCTCGTCCGCGATCTCCCGCGCCTTCGCGACCGGATGGGGAAAGAGGTTGAGGGAGCCGCCGAGCGTGATGATCCGCGGCCTGACCTCCCGCGCCAGCCGCGCCAGCGCGTCGATATCCACGGTGTAGCCCGCCGCATCCACCGGCGCGGGGACGGTGCGGAGCCCGAAGAGCCCGGCGCAGCCCGCGGCGTGATGGGTGACATGGCCGCCGATCTCCGGGGGCGGCGCGATGATCGCGTCTCCCGGCCGCGCCAGCGCCATGAAGCCGGCGAGATTGGCCATCGCGCCGGAAAGCGGCCGGATTTCCGCGAAGCGGGCGCTGAACACGGCGCAGGCGAGCGCGGCGGCGATGGTCTCGATCTCCTCGATCGCCTCCAGCCCCGTCTCATACTTTTCGCCCGGCCATCCGAGCGAGGGGCGGGGGCCGAGCCCGGCGGCGAGCATCGCCTCCGCCTTCGGGTTCATCGCGTTCGTAGCCGGGTTGAGGTTGAAGCAGTCCCGCTCGTGAATCTCCCGGTTCCGCGCAGCAAGGGCGGCGACGCGCCCCGCCACCGCCCCCGGCGCGAGGGCGTCGACGGCGGTAGCGAGGTCGGCGAAGCGGGCGCGGGCTGGCGCGCTCATCCAGGGGCCGGGTTCGGGCTTGCTCATCTCTGTCTCCTTTCGAGCGAAGGAACGCCGTCGCGGACCGGGGCGCAAACCAGTTCTCTTGCGAATCCGGCGTAGAAAAACTACGCCTCGTGGATGTCCCTCTCCCCGCCCCGCGGCTCCGGCCTGCCGCTCACCGCGCTCCGCGCCTTCGAGGCGGCGGCGCGGCTCGGCGGCTTCGCGGCGGCGGCGGAGGAGCTTTCGGTCAGTCCCGGCGCGGTGGCGCAGCAGGTGAAGGCGCTGGAGGCGGCGATCGGCGCCCCGCTCTTCGAGCGCCGGGCGCAGGGCGTCGCGCCGACGCCGCTCGGCGCGGAGGCGGCGCGGGGCTTCACCGCGGCCTTCGACGCGCTCGGGGCCGCGGCGGCGCGGCTCCGGGCCGGGGCCGGTCCGCGCGCCGCGCGCATCGCCGCGCTCCCCGCCCTCGCGCAGCTCTGGCTCTCCCCGCGTCTCCCCGCGCTCCGGGCCGCGATGCCGGGAATCGCGCTCTCCGTCACCGCGCTGGAGCGGGCGCCGAACCTCCTGCGCGAACCCTTCGACCTTGCGCTTTTCTACGAGCCGGCGGAGGGCGCGGCCCGCGCGCTCGATCTCGGGCCGGACGTGATCTTCCCCGTCGCGGCCCCTTCCGTCGCCCGCCGCCTTCGCCGCCCGGCCGACCTCGCGCGCGAGGCGCTGCTGACGGACGCCGCATGGCCGGGCGACTGGGCGCTCTGGGCCGAAATCGCGCCCGGCGCGCCGCGCCGGCCGCCGGCGGGGCCGGTCCATTCCCTCTATGCGCTGGCGGTGGAGGAGGCGGCTTCCGGCGGCGGGGTGCTCATCGGCCATTCCCACCTGGTGAGGGCCGCGATCAAGGCGGGCCGGCTCGTCGCCCCCTTTCCGGAGCGGCGGGCCCTGCCGCGGCGGCTGACGCTCAGCCTCTCACCCGCCGCCGAGGGCGGGCCGGCGGCCCGCGCCGCCGCCATGCTCGCGGCCTGAGGAGAGGATGATGGACCCGATGACCGCGCTGGAGGCGCTCAGCTATATCGTCACCATCCTTGGCCTGCCGCTCGGCATCTGGATCTTTGCCGCGCAGCAGCGCGAGGCGCGGCAGAACGAGGAGAACGCGCTCCACCGCGAGCTTTCCGAGGAATACGACGGCTTCCTGCGGCTCGCGCTGGAGAATGCCGACTTTCAGCTGATGCGCGGCGGCGCGGCGCAGAAGGCGCTGACGGAGGAGCAGCGGGAGCGTCAGACGATCCTCTTCCGCATTCTCGTCTCTGTGTTCGAGAAGGCGTTCATCATCCTTTACGACGAGCGGATGACGGAGGAGACGAAGCGGCTCTGGCTCTCCTGGGAGGACGACATGCGCGAATGGTGCGCAAGGCCCGAATTCCGCGCCCAGCTCGGCGCCCTGCTGGAAGGGGAGGATGATCTCTTCTCCCGCCACATCCTCCGAATCGCCGAACGCGAGTCGGCGCGATGATGCGCGCGATGATCGCCGATGCGCCGGGCGCCGCGCTCCGCGACGGCGCTCTGCCGCGGCCCGTGCCCGGCGCGCACGAGGCGCTGATCCGCGTCCGCGCCGCGGGCGTCAACTTCGCGGACACGCTGATGGTGAAGGGCCGGTATCAGGAAACGCCGCCCTTCCCCTTCGCGCCGGGGCTCGAGGTCTGCGGCGTCGTCGAGGGGGGCGCGCTCCCCTCCGGCACGCGCGTCGCCGCGCTGGTGCGCGGGGGGTTCGCCGAATACGCGTTGGCGGATGCCCGGCTCTGCGTCCCCGTCCCGGCGGCGATGCCGGACGAGGTCGCCGCCGGGTTCCTTGTCGCCTACGGCTCCTCGGAGATGGCGCTCGACTTCCGCGCGAGGCTGAAGCCGGGGGAGACCCTGCTCGTCACCGGCGCGGCGGGCGGCGTCGGCCTCACGGCGGTGGAGATCGGCAAGCTCATGGGCGCCCGCGTCGTCGCCTGCGCCCGCGGGGCGGAGAAGCTGGCTGCGGCGAAGGCCGCGGGCGCCGACATCCTCCTCGATTCCACGAGCGCGGACATCGCGGCGGAGGCGAAGGCGCTCGGCGGCGCGGATGTGATCTACGAGACGGTGGGCGGCGCCGACTTCGCCGCCTGCCTCCGCGCCGCGAAGCCGGGCGGGCGCATCCTCCCGATCGGCTTCGCGGGCGGGGAGATTCCGCAGATCCCCGCCAACATCCTCCTCGTGAAGAATCTCGTCGTCCTCGGCTTCTATTGGTCCGCCTGGGCGAAGCTCGACCCGGGCGCGATGGCGGAGAGCCTCGCGCGGCTCTTCGGCTGGTGGGAGGCGGGGCGGCTCCGCCCGCACGTCTCCCATGTCCTGACGCTCGGCGAGGCGGAGGCGGCGCTGGAACTTCTCCGCACGCGCGCGGCGACCGGCAAGGTCGTGCTCCGCGTCGCGGCCGCCTGAAGGATCCGCCGATGCTCCGGTTCGCTCTCGCTTTCCTCCTCGCGCTCCCCGCCGCCGCCGCGGACTTCCCGACGCTCGGCGGCGCCGCCCCCATCGTCATCGGCCACCGCGGCGCGCCCGGCTATCTGCCGGAGCACACGCTGGCGAGCTACGAACTCGCCATCGCCATGGGGGCGGACTTCATCGAGCCCGACCTGGCGATGACGGCGGACGGCGAACTCGTCGCCATGCACGATGAGACGCTGGAGCGGACGACGGACGCGGAGACCGTCTTTCCGGGCCGTCCGGGGGGCTACGCCGTCTCCGGTTTCACGGCGGAGGAGATCGCGCGCCTGACCGTCCGCCCGACCGGCGCCGCCTCCGCGACCCGCCCCGGCTTCGCGCCGCGGTCGGAGCGCGCACTGGCCGTTCCGACCTTCGCGGAAATCCTCGCGCTTCTTGCTGCGCATGAGCGGGGAACGGGCCTTCGCATCGGCGTTTATCCGGAGGCGAAGGCGCCGACGAGCGAGGCCCAGCTCCGCGCCATCGTCGCCGCGCTCAAGGCCGCCGGGCGCGGCGGGGCGGGGGGGCGGGCGCTGATCCAGAGCTTCGACCTTGACGCGCTCCGCGCCCTCGGGCGGATCCAGGGGGAGGCGGGAACCTCGATCCCCCTCGTCGCGCTCGGGGGCGCCGGTCGGCGCGTCGACGGCTTCGTGCTGGAGCGGCGGGGCGGGGCGGTTCCGCTCGCAGAAATCGCCCTCATCGCCTCCGGCGTCGGCGTCTCCGTCTCCCGCGGCGCGCTCTCGGCCGAGTTTGTCGCGGCGGCCCATGCGCTCGGTCTTGTCGTGCACGGCTACACCCTCCGCCCGACCTCGCAGGAGGAATCGGACCGGATCACGGCCCCGCTGGTTGCGATGGGCCTCGACGGGTTCTTTTCCGATTATCCCGACCTGACGCACGCGAGCGTGGACGCATCGGCGGCGCGCTGAGCGGGTTTCAGGAGCCCGGCGCCTTCGGCGCGCGCCAGCCGCGGCGGACGCTGACGACGCGGAGAAGGCAGGTCAGCGCCACCGCCGCCGCCGCCGTGGCCGTCTCCGACCACTCCATCCGCGCGCCAAGCGCGGCGATGGCGGCGCCGAGCAGCGCGGCGAGCGCATAGACCTCTTCCTTGAGCACCCGCGGCGTCTCCGCCACCAAGAGATCGCGGAGCGCCCCGCCGCCCACGGCGGAGACGACGCCGAGGAGCACGGCGGGGAGCGGATCCAGCCCGAAGGCCAGCGCCTTCGTGCAGCCGGCGACGGCGAAAAGCCCGAGTCCGAGCGAATCCATCAGCATCACCGGCTTCGTCGCCCGCTCGATCAGCCGGTGCGCAAAGAACACCGTCGCCGCAGCCGCCATCGCCGCAAGGAGATAGCGCGAATCGGCCAGCCCCGCCGGCGGCGTCGCGCCGAGCGCCACGTCCCGCAGCACCCCGCCCGCAAGCCCGGCGGCGAGGGCGAGGACGACAAGGCCGAATGCGTCCAGCCCCTTCCGCACGCCGAGCATCGCGCCCGACAGCCCGAAGACGAAGGTCCCGGCGAGGTCGAGCCAGAGCGAGAGGCCGAGGGGAAGCTCGGGCATCGTGCGCCTTCAGCCCGGCGGGGTTTCGGCGATGTCGGAGACGCCGAGCGCGGCGAGCATGGCGCGCATCTCCGCCGCCGCCGCGTCGAGCGCTGCCCGGTCCTGCCCGCGGGCGACGAGCGTGGAGCCCGCGCCGCCGCGGTAGAAGGGATAGGAGCCGAAGGAGAGAGCCGGATGCCGCGCCGCGAGCGCGCCGAGCGGCGCCGCCAGCTCCCCCTCCGGCGCCCCGACGCGGAACGCCCAGGAAAGGAGCGGCGCGCCGCCCTTCAGCACCGGGCGCAATCCCTCCAGCATCGCCTGGAAGACGGCGGGCACGCCCGCCATCACGTGCACGTTGCCGATGGTGAAGCCCGGCGCCTGGCTGCCCGGATTGAGGATCAGCGTCGCCCCCTCCGGTATCCGCGCCATGCGGAGCCGCGCCTCGTTCAGCTCCCCGGCCGCGTAGTAGGCTTCGAGGATCGCGCGCGCGTCCTCGCGCACGCCGATCGATGCGCCGAAGGCCGCGGCGACCGCATCCGCCGTGATGTCGTCATGCGTCGGCCCGATCCCGCCGGAGGTGAAGAGATGATCGACGCGCGCGCGGAGCGCGTTCACCGCCTCCACGATCGCCTCCCGGTCGTCCGCCACGACGCGGATTTCGCGGAGGTCGACGCCGATCTCGGTCAGCGTCTTCGCCAGATGCCAGGCGTTCCCCTCCCGCGTCCGCCCGGAAAGCACCTCGTCTCCGATGACGAGGGCGGCGGCCGTCGGGCGGGTTTCGGGTTCGGTCATGCGCTGCGCTCCTCTCAGGGGACGCGGCATATAACCCGCCATGAGAGAAAGGCGACAGGCGCCGTCTTGCGCCGCAGCCCTTGAACGCCGATGATAGTAGAGAGCGGCTAGGGACGAGACGTGGAGCGCACGACGGCAGACAGGACCCCGGAGGGGATCAAGATCCACCATCCGGGGGATTTCGCCGGCATGCGCGACGCCGGCCGCCTCGCCGCCGAAGTGCTCGATATGATCGGCGACCACGTTGCGCCGGGTGTTCTCACCGAGGAGCTGGACCAGCGGATCCACGACTATATCCTCGCCGCAGGTGCCGTGCCCGCCACAGTGGGCTATCGCGGCTACGAAAAGGCCTCCTGCATCTCGATCAATCATGTCGTCTGCCACGGCATTCCGGGCGCGCGCGCGCTGAAGCCTGGGGACATCCTGAACATCGACGTGACGGTGATCCTCGACGGATGGTTCGGCGATACGAGCCGCATGTATGTCGCGGGAACTCCGAACCGGAAGGCTGAGCGGCTGATCGACATCACGCATGAGGCCTTGATGCGCGGCATCGCCGCCGTCCGCCCTGGCGCGACCTTCGGCGACATCGGCGCCGCGATCCAGCGCTACGCGGAGGGGGAGCGCTGCGGTGTGGTTCGGGATTTCTGCGGCCACGGTCTCGGGCGCGTGTTCCACGACGCGCCGAACGTCCTGCATTTCGGGCGCCCGGGCTCCGGCCCGGTGTTGCGGCCGGGCATGTTCTTCACAATCGAGCCGATGATCAATCTCGGCCGGCCGGAGACGAAGGTGCTCTCGGACGGATGGACGGCCGTGACGCGGGACAAGTCGCTCTCCGCGCAGTTCGAGCATTCGGTGGGCGTTACCGACGAAGGCGTGGAAGTCTTCACGCTTTCGCCTGCAGGGCGATTCCACCCGACCTGGAGCCGCTGAGCGGCCGAATTCGGCCCGTTTCGCGCCCCGCCCCGCTTGAATCCTGCGGGGAAAGCCCTTCATATCGGCGTCAGGCGCGCAGGCGGGGGCCTGCGGCTTCAATGACGATTACCTCAACGGGAGAGGACAAGATGAAAAAGACCCTGATCGCCGCCGTCGCGGCGAGCTTCGCGCTTGTCGGCGCGGCCTCCGCGCAGGAAGTGAAGATCGGCGTGATCCTCGGCTTCACCGGCCCGCTCGAGTCCATCACGCCGGATATGGCCGCGGGCGCCGAGCTGGCGATGAAGGAGGTCTCGGAGGCCGGTGGCATCCTCGGCGGCACGATCGTGACGCCGGTGCGCGGCGACTCGACCTGCATTGACGCCGCCGCGGCCACCGCCGCGGCCGAGCGGCTAATCACCTCCGAAGGCGTCGCCGCCATCATGGGCGCGGACTGCTCGGGCGTGACGACCGCGATCCTCCAGAACGTCGCCATGCCGAACGGCGTCGTGATGATCTCCCCCTCCGCGACCTCGCCCGCGCTCTCGACCATCGAGGACAACGGGCTCTTCTTCCGTACGGCGCCCTCCGACGCGCGGCAGGGCGTGATCGTCACGGAGATCCTCCGCGGCAAGGGCGTGAACGAGATCGCGATCTCCTACACGAACAACGATTACGGCAAGGGCCTCGCCGATTCGATCGAGACCAACTTCAAGGCGGCGGGCGGCACGGTGACGCTGAACGCCCCTCATGAGGACGGCAAGGCCGACTACTCCGCCGAAATCGGCGCGCTCGCCTCCGCGGGCGGCGAGGTGCTCGTCGTCGCCGGCTATCTCGATCAGGGCGGCAAGGGCATCATCCAGGCCGCGCTCGATTCCGGCGCCTTCGACACCTTCTACCTGCCGGACGGCATGGTGGGGGACAGCCTGCCCGCCGCCATCGGTGCGGATCTGAATGGCTCCTACGGCGCCCTGCCGGGCACGGACAGCGAAGGCGCGGCGATTTTCGCCCAGCTGGCCGAGCAGGCGGGCTTCAAGGTCGGCGCCTTCTCGCCCGAGAGCTATGACGCGGCGGCGCTCCTCATGCTGGCGATGGAAAAGGCGGGCTCCACCGCCTCCGCCGACTTCGCCAAGGAAGTCCTTGGCATCGCCAACGCGCCGGGCGAGCAGATCCTGCCCGGCCAGCTCAAGAAGGCCATCGACATCATCCGTGCGGGCGGCGAGGTCGACTATGTCGGCGCGTCCGCCGTCGAGCTGATCGAGCCGGGCGAGAGCGCGGGCAATTACCGCGAGATCGCAATCCAGGACGGCGCCATCACGACGGTCGGCTTCCGCTGATCGCCTGAGATCGACGCAAGCGCGGCCCGGCTTCGCGCCGGGCCGCGCCATTGGGGGCGCGCCGATGATCCGCGTAGAGAACGTCCACAAGCATTTCGGCGGCGTACGCGCGGTGAACGGCGCGACTCTGGAGATTGTGCAGGGCTCCATCACCGGGCTGATCGGCCCGAACGGGGCCGGCAAGACGACGCTCTTCAATTGCATCGCCGGCGCCTTCCCGCCGACCTCCGGGCGTGTGTGGCTCGGGGAGGAGGAGATCACAGGCCTCACGCCTCATGAGCTCTTCGCGAAGGGGCTCCTCCGCACCTTCCAGATCGCGCACGAATTCTCCTCGCTCACCGTGCGGGACAACCTGATGATGGTCCCCCCGCACCAGTCCGGCGAGCGGCTGTGGGACGCATGGTTCTCCCCCCGCAAGGTCCGGGCGGAGGAGGCCGCGATCCGCCGGAAGGCGGACGAGGTGATCGAGTTCCTCAACATCTCCCATGTGGCGGACGAGCTGGCAGGGAACCTGTCCGGCGGGCAGAAGAAGCTGCTGGAACTCGGCCGCACGATGATGGTGGAGGCGAAGATCGTCTTTCTCGACGAGGTCGGCGCCGGCGTGAACCGCACGCTCCTCAACACGATCGGGGACGCGATAATCCGCCTAAACAAGGAGCGCGGCTACACCTTCTGCATGATCGAGCACGACATGGATTTCATCGGTCGCCTCTGCGACCCGGTAATCGTCATGGCCGAGGGCACGGTGCTTATGCAAGGAACCTCCGAGGAGGTGCTTTCCGACGAACGCGTGATCGAGGCCTATCTCGGGCACGGCGTGAAGAACAAGGCGGAGGTCGGAGGGTGAGCGCCGAACCCTTCCTCATCGGCGAGAAGATGGTCGGCGGCTATGGCGGCTCCACCATCCTCAACGGCTGCACCATTGCGGTGAACCGGGGGGAGATCGCCGTCATCGTCGGGCCGAACGGCGCCGGAAAATCCACCGCGATGAAGGCCGTCTTTGGGATGCTGAACCTCCGCGAAGGCTCAGTCCGGCTCGGCGGGAAGGACATCACGCATCTCTCTCCGCAGGACCGGGTGCCCGAGGGCATGGCCTTCGTGCCGCAGAACAACAACGTCTTCGCGGGCATGACCGTCCGCGAGAATCTCGAAATGGGCGCCTATCTCCGGCGCGAGGGCGTCGAGGAGACGATGGAGCAGGTGTTCCATCTCTTCCCGATCCTGCGCGAGAAGGCGGGGCAGAACGCGGGCGAGCTTTCCGGCGGCCAGCGCCAGCAGGTCGCCGTCGGCCGCGCGCTGATGACGAAGCCCTCCGTCCTGATGCTGGACGAGCCGACCGCCGGCGTCTCCCCCATCGTGATGGACGAACTCTTCGACCGGATCATCGAAATCCGCCGCACCGGCATCGCGATCCTGATGGTGGAGCAGAACGCGCGGCAGGCGCTGGAGATCGCGGACAAGGGCTATGTGCTGGTGACGGGCGAGAACCGTTTCACCGACACCGGCGCCGCGCTTTTGGCGAACCCCGAAGTTCGCCGCAGCTTTCTGGGGGGATGATGAGCGAATTGATGTCTTGCCCCCCCACGGTCCCGGCTGCCGGACCCCGATGAACGGCGCGCAGCCGCATCGAGGCCCCGGCTCAAGGCCGGGGCCGTGAGCGGGGCGGGCGCATGACGGACATCCTCAACGCCCTCGTCGTTTTCGCGAATTTCGTGCTGGTGCCCGGCGGCGCCTATGGCGCGCAGCTGGCGCTCGGCGCGCTCGGGATCACGCTCGTCTACGGCGTGCTCCGCTTCTCCAACTTCGCGCACGGGGACACGATGGCCTTCGGCGCCATGGTCACCGTCCTCGTCACCTGGTGGATGCAGGGCCATGGGCTGAGCCTCGGCGTGCTGCCCACCGCGCTTCTCGCCTTGCCCTTCGGCATCGCCGCCACTGCGCTCTTCGTCCTGGCGACGGACCGCGTCGTCTACCGCTTCTACCGAAGGCAGCGCAGCGCGCCGGTGATCTTCGTCATCGTCTCGGTCGGCGTGATGTTCATCATGAACGGCGTCGTCCGCTTCATAATCGGGCCGGACGACCAGAACTTCGCGGACGGCGCCCGCTTCATCGTCTCGGCGCGCGACTTTCGCGAGATGACCGGGCTCGACGAAGGGTTGGCGATCAAGTCCACTGCGCTTCTCACCCTTGTCGTCGCGATCGTCGTGATGGCCGCGCTCTTCTGGTTCCTGCAGAAGACGCGGATGGGCAAGGCGATGCGCGCCTATGCCGACAACGAGGATCTCGCCCTTCTCTCCGGTGTGAACCCGGATCGGGTGGTCATGGTGGCGTGGATTCTTGTCGCTGCGCTGGCGACAGTGGCGGGCGTCCTCTACGGGCTCGACAAGACCTTCAAGCCCTTCACCTATTTCCAGCTTCTCCTGCCGATGTTCGCCGCCGCCATCGTGGGCGGGATCGGCAACCCGGTCGGCGCCATTCTCGGCGGCTTCGTCATCGCCTATTCGGAAGTCGCGGTGACCTACGCCTACAAGCGCTTCCTCGGGCACCTCCTGCCCGAAAGCCTCGCGCCGGAGAGCCTCGTCCAGCTGCTCGGGACGGAGTACAAGTTCGCCGTCTCCTTCATCATCCTCGTCGTCGTGCTCCTGATAAGGCCGACAGGCATCCTGAGGGGGAAGACGATATGAGCGCCTCGCTTCGCGCGCCGGTACTCTTCGCCTTCATGGCGGCGGCCCTGGCCGTGGTCGGCTTCTACCAGTCCTGGTCGCTCAGCCTCGCGATACTCAATCTCTGTCTGATCTCCTCGATCATGGCGCTCGGCGTGAATGTCCAGTGGGGCTATGCCGGGCTCTTCAACGTCGGCACGATGGGCTTTGCGGCCATCGGCGGCGTCGCCGCCGTGCTCGTCTCCGCCGCGCCGGTGGGGGAGGCGTGGTCGGCGGGGGGCTGGGGGCTCTTCCTCGCCCTTCTCGCCGTCATCGCCACGATCGTCGTCATCGTCGTCATCCGCGCGAAGATGCCGAAGGGCAGGGCGCGGGGCTTCGCCGTCGCCGCCGCGATCCTCTTCGGCTACACGCTCGCGCGCTGGGCCTTCGATCCGGCGGTGGACGCGATCGAGGCGATTGACCCGGCGCTTTCCGGCTTTCTCGGCGGGCTCGGCCTGCCGATCACCGTTTCCTGGGCGGTCGGCGGCCTCATGGCTGCGGGCGTCGCCTGGGTGATCGGCAAGATCGCGCTCGGCCTCCGCTCCGACTATCTCGCCATCGCCACGCTTGGCATTTCCGAGATCATCGTCTTCATCGCGAAGAACGAGGACTGGATGACCCGCGGCGTGAAGAACGTGACCGGCCTGCCGCGCCCTGTGGCCTATGAGGTCGATCTCCAGCAGGCGCCCTGGTTCCTCGAACGCGTCGCCGCCTGGGGGCTCGACCCGGTGGAGGCGTCGTCCATCTACGTGAAGCTTTCCTACGCCCTTCTCTTCGCCGCCGTGCTTCTTGCCCTGCTCTGGCTCTCCGAGAAGGCGCTCAACTCGCCCTGGGGTCGCATGATGCGCTCGATCCGGGACAACGAGGCGGCGGCGGAGGCGATGGGCAAGGACGTGACGGCGCGGCGGCTCCAGACCTTCATCCTCGGCTCCGCCATCTGCGGCATAGCCGGCGCGATGCTGACGACGCTGGACGGCCAGTTCACCCCCGGAACCTACAACCCGCTCCGCTTCACCTTCCTCATCTGGGTGATGGTGATCGTCGGCGGCTCGGGCAACAACTGGGGCTCGGTGCTCGGCGGCTTCCTGATCTGGTTCGTCTGGATCCAGGCGGAGCCGGCGGGGCGCTGGATGATGGACGTGATGACCATGGGCTTCGGGGAGGAGAACCCGTTCCGCCTCCACATGATCGAGAGCGCGGCCTATATGCGCTTCATCCTGATGGGCCTCATTCTTCTCGTGGCGCTCCGCTTCGCGCCCAAGGGGCTTATCCCAGAGCGCACGAAGCTGGGCGCATAGCGCGCCGGGGCGATGCGGAAAGCGGGACGCGGCCATGCGCCCCGCCGCCTTGCTCACGCCCCGGCGGCGTGCCACCAACGCGCCCATGATCGCCGCTCTCTATCGCACGCCTGTCGCGCTCCTCACCCTCACCGCGGTCATGTGGGCGATGAACGCCATCATCGGCCAGCTCGCGCGGGGGGAGATCACGCCCTATGCGCTCGTCCTCGGTCGCTGGGCGATGGTCGCCGTCGTGATGTGGGCGCTTTTCGGGCATGAGGTGCGCGCCGCCTGGCCGGCGCTCCGGGCGCGGTTCGGCTGGCTTGTCCTCGCCGCCATATGCGGTTTCACGGGGTTCAACACGCTTTTCTATATCGCCTCGACGCAGACGACGGGGATCAACATCGGCATCATCCAGGGTTCGATGCCCGTTTTCGTGCTCATCGGCGCCTTCGTCGCGTTCGGGGACAGGGTGGGGCGCGGGCAGCTCCTTGGAGTCGCGGTCACGCTCGTCGGCGTCGTGCTCGTCGCCGCGGGCGGGAGCCTGGAGCGGCTCCTTGCGCTCGCCTTCAACCGCGGCGACATCATCATGCTCGGCGCCTGCCTTCTCTATGCGGGCTACGCCGTCGCGCTCCGCAACCGGCCGAATGCGCCGGGGCGCGCGCTCTTCACCTTCTTCGCCGTCGTCTCCGCCATCTCCGCGATCCCCCTCGCGGCCTGGGAGGCGGCGCAGCCGGGCTATCCCTGGCCGACGGCGAAGGGATGGGCGCTGACGGCCATCGTCGCCATCTTCCCCTCCTGTCTCGCGCAGCTCTTCTTCCTGCGGGGGGTGGACCTGATCGGGCCCGGGCGCGCCGGGGTCTACATCAACCTCGTCCCGGTCTTCGCCGCGATCCTCGCGATCCTGATCCTCGGGGAGCGGTTCTACGCCTATCACGCGGCGGCGCTCGTCCTCGTCATCGGCGGCATCTGGCTGGCGCAGCGTCAGCGCGGCTGACGGACCCGCCGGGTTTCCCGGTGGAAGGTGTAGACGCCGGAAAGGACGATGAGCGCCGCGCCCGCCAGCGTCACTGGCCCCGGCCGGTCCCCGAAGACGAAGACGCCGATGAGCAGCGCCCAGATCAGGATCGTATAGCGGAACGGGGAGACAAAGCCGATATCCCCCACACGCATCGTCATCACGCTGAACAGATAGCCGACGAAGACGAAGACTGCGGCGGCCCCGAGCCGCAGCGTCTCCGAACCCGATAGCGGCTCCCACCCCTCCCAGAACGTGACGACTGCGCCCGTGACCGTGATCGCCGATGCGGTCATCAGCGTGATGAGCATCGAGGGCGTCTCGGGCGAGAGCCGGCGCGTGATCAAGTCCCTGAGGCAGACGAAGAACATGGACGCGACTGCCCAGAGAAGCGCCGGCTGGAAGCCGTCCGCGCCCGGCTTCACGATCAGGAGGACGCCAACGAAGCCTACGATGACGGCGGACCATCGGCGCCAGCCGACCGGCTCGCCGAGGAACGTCGCGCCGACGAGCGTGATGACCAGCGGCGAAGCGAGGAGAATCGCCGTCACTGTGGCGATGGGCGCTGCGAAGAGCGCGGTCAGGAAGCAGACCGTCGCCCCGATCTCCGCCGCGGCCCTGAGCGCGGCGAGCTTCCGGTCCCGCACGGGCAGGGCGGAGAGCCGCGCCTCCCCGCGCGCAAGGGCGAAAGCGCCGATCAGCAGCGTCGCGAAGAGCCCGCGCACGAGCACCGCCTGAAACACCGGAACCTCGCCGGAGAGCGACTTCATCAGCGCGTCGTTGACGACGAAGGTCGCCATCGCGACCACCATGAAGGCGGCGCCCCGGGCGTTCTCTGCGCTGGTGGCGGGTAGGGCGGGCATCGCGCGAGCTATGCGGAAAGGCGCCGCCGCTTCAAGCGGATTCCCCCTCGCCATCGGCCCGGCGCTCGGCCATCATCGGGCCATGAACCCGCCCGACCTCGCCCGCATGAGCGCGGACCTCGCCGCGCTCGTCGCCATCCCCTCCGTCAATCCCTATGACACGCCGCCCGGGCCGGGGGAGGGGGAAGGCGAGGTCGCCGCCTTTGTCCTCGGCGCCATGGCCGAAATCGGGCTGGAGACAGGGCGGAGCGAGGCGGCGCCCGGCCGCCCGAATGTCTGGGGCCGCCTGAAGGGAACGGGCGGCGGCCCGGCGCTCATGCTCGCCGGCCATATGGACACGGTCGGCGTCGAGGGCTGTAAAGCGCCCTTCGCCGCGGAAATACGCGCCGGGCGCCTCCACGGCCGCGGCGCGGTGGACATGAAGGGCGCCCTCGCCGCGATGCTGGAGACGGCGCGGCTCCTGAAGGCCGAGCCCGTCGCCGGCGACCTCCTCCTCATGTTCGTGGCGGACGAGGAGCATCTGATGATCGGCTCCGCCCATGCCGGCCGCGCCGGGCCGCACGCCGATTTCGTCGTCGTAGGGGAGCCGACCGGCCTTGCCGTCGCCACCGCGCACAAGGGCCAGTCCGTCTTCCCCTTCGAGGTGCGCGGGGTCTCCGCCCATTCCTCGCGCGCCGAACTGGGGGAGAACGCGATCCTCGCCGCCGCGCGGCTGGCGCTGGCCGTGGAGGCGCATGACGCCGCCCTCCGCGCCCGCCCGCCTCATCCGCTGCTTGGCCATGCGCGGGCGACGCCGGTTCTGGTGGCGGGCGGGGAGAGCCATTCGGCCGTCCCCGCCCATGTTCGCCTGCAGGTGGACCGGCGGACCCTGCCGGGCGAGGCGCCGGAGGCGCTTCGCGCCGAGATGGCGGCGCTCGCCGAGACCGCCGGCGTGAGGGCGGATGTCGGCGAGCCCTCGCCCGTCTCCGCCGCGCTTGAGCTTTCGCCCGGCCACCCGCTCGCCCGCGCCGCGCTGGCGGCGGCGGCGGAGATCGGCGCGCCCGCCGCGCCGGTCGCGTTTCC
The DNA here is from genome assembly GCF_046290545.1 of Pikeienuella sp. NCBI lineage: Bacteria > Pseudomonadati > Pseudomonadota > Alphaproteobacteria > Rhodobacterales > Paracoccaceae > Pikeienuella > Pikeienuella sp. The sequence goes on from NZ_JBKAGV010000005.1 coordinate 58,041, forward strand.
GGGCGGGACGGACGCGCCCAACTTTCTCCGCCCTGCGCTTGTCTGCGGGCCGGGTAACCTCTCGGAGGCGCATGCCGCCGACGAGTGGATCGAACTTGAACAACTGACCGGAGCGGCCCGCCTCTGGCGCGGGATCGCACGGCGCCTTTCGGGAGAAACGACATGACGGACAGGGCGAGCGCCATCGCGGCGGAGATCAAGCGGAGCCATGATGCGGGGGAGCGCTATCGCAACCTCGAAGGGGCGCTGGAGCCCGCGAGCCTCGAAGAGGCCTATGCGGCGCAATTCCGCCTGCATGAACTTCACGCGCATAACGGGCGCGGCCCGCTCGGCGGCCGGAAGATCGCCCTCGCCTCGAAGGTCCTGCAGGAGCTTTGCGGCGTGAACGCGCCCATCGCGGGCGGAATCTTCGCGCAAGAGATCTGGCCGAGCGGCGCGGAGATCAGGGTGGCGGATTTCAACGGCCCCGGCCTCGAATTCGAACTCGCCGCGAAGCTCGCGGCGGACATCACGCCCGGCGAGGGCCCGTTCGACCGGCAGAGCATCCGCGCGAAGGTCGAGAGCGTGCATCCCGCCTTCGAGATCATCATCGACCGGGGGGCGGACTATTCGAACCTCAGGGCGCTCACCATGGCGGCGGACAACGCCTGGTGCGGCGGCGTCGTCCTCGGCCCCTCCATCCCCGGCTGGCGCGACATGGACATCGACGCGCTGCCCGCCGTGATGCATTGGAACGATGAGCCGCCCGTAGAGGCCAAGGCCGGGGACTCGGATCCGTTCGGCTCCCTCGCCTGGGTCGCCAATGTCCTCACCGGGGCGGGCCAGTCCCTGAAGGCCGGGGAGATCGTCATCACCGGCTCCGTCATCAAGACACGCGCGCCGAAGCCGGGGGACCATGTGCGCCACCGGATCGGCGAGTGGGAGGTGGACCTGCGGGCGATCTGAGGGGCGGCGGCCAGAGCGTGATCCGAAGGGGTCGGCGGAGAAGGGCGCCCGCGCCGACCCCCCAACGCAACTCGGATCACAGCACGCAACAGGTCACACGACCATTAACGCGCGGCGCGACGGCTTATTCCGCCTCAGGGCCGGATCGTCCCGTCTCCCTCCACGAGATACTTGAAGCTCGTCAACTCGGCCGCGCCCACGGGCCCTCGGGCGTGCATCTTGCCCGTCGCAATCCCGATTTCGGCTCCCATGCCGAACTCGCCTCCATCGGCGAACTGGGTCGAGGCGTTGCGGATCAGGATCGCGCTGTCGAGCCGCTGGAAGAACCGCGCCGCCGCGTCGTCGTCCTCCGTCAGGATGCAGTCGGTATGCTGCGAGCCGTAGCGGCGGATATGCGCGATGGCGCCGTCCACCCCGTCCACGACCTCGGCGGCGATGATGCAGTCGAGAAACTCGCGCCCGAAATCCTCGGGCGCCGCCGGCTTCACGCCCTGCAGATGGGCCAGCGCCGCGCCGGCGCGCACCTCCACCCCGGCTTCGACGAGGGCTGCGACGGCGCGGGCGCCAAGGTTCATCGCCGCGCGGTCGATCAGCAGGCATTCGGCGGCGCCGCAGATGCCCGTCCGCCGCGTCTTGGCGTTGAGGATCACCTTCAGCGCCTTCTCCGGGTCCGCCGCCTTGTCGAGATAGACATGGCAGATCCCCTCGAGATGGGCGAAGACCGGCACCCGCGCCTCGCTCTGGACGAGGCCGACGAGGCCCTTGCCGCCCCGCGGCACGATCACGTCGATCCATTCCGACGCCGCCAGCATGGCGGAAACGAAGGCCCGGTCCCGCGTCGGGGCGATCTGAACGGCGTCCTCCGGCAGCCCCGCCGCCCGCAGCCCTTCGACGAGGCAGGCGTGAATCGCCGCCGTCGAATGGAAGCTCTCCGAGCCGCCGCGGAGGATCGCCGCATTGCCCGACTTGAGGCAGAGCCCGCCGGCGTCCGCCGTCACGTTCGGGCGGCTTTCGTAGATCACGCCGACGACGCCGAGCGGCGTCCGCACCCGGCGGATTCGAAGCCCGTTCGGGCGCGTCCAGTCCGCGATGACCTCGCCCACCGGGTCTGCCTGCGCGGCGACGGCGCGGAGCCCCTCCGCCATTGCGGCGATGCGGGGCGGGGTGAGCTCCAGCCGGTCCAGCATCGCGGGCGAGAGGCCCTTCTCCCGACCGAACGCCATGTCCTTCGCGTTCGCCGCCGCGATCTCCCCGGCCTGGGCCTCGATGGCTGCGGCGGCGGCTTCGAGCGCGGCGCGCTTTGCATCCGGCGCGGCGAAGGCGAGGTCGGCGGCGGCGGCCTTCGCCCGCGCGCCGATTTCCGCCATCAGGGCCGAGGCCTCACCCGCATGTCCGTCCATCGCCGCCTCCCTCAGTCCCAGAGCACCATGTCGTCCCGATGCGCCATGGCGGCGCGGCCCGGATGGCCGAGCGCGGCCTCGATCCGGTCCGACCTCAGCCCGGCGATGAGCCGCGCCTCCTGCGCTCCGTATCCCGCGAGCGCGACGCCGAGCGCCGCGCCGCCCTCCGCCGCGATCAGCACCGGGTCGCCCCGCCCGAAATCGCCCTCCACGCCCCGAACCCCTGCGGGGAGGAGCGAGGAGCCGCGGCGGAGCGCCGCCGCCGCGCCCGCATCGACGATCAGCCTGCCCTCGGGCGGCATCGCCGCGATCCACTGCTTGCGCGCCGCTTGCGGGCTCGCCGCCGGGGCGAACCAGGTGGCCCGCGCGCCCTCCATCAGTGCAGAGAGCGGGCGCGGCCGGTCCCCCAGCGCGATGGCCATGCCGCAGCCGGATTTCATCGCTGTCTTGGCGGCGAGGAGCTTCGTCTTCATCCCCCCCTTCGCGCCCGCCGTCCCGGCCCCGCCGCCTTTCGCCTCGATCTCCGGCGTCAGTTCGGTCACAAGCGGGATATGCGGCGCGGAGGGGTCGCTGCGCGGATCGGCCTGATAGAGCCCGTCCACGTCGGAAAGCAGCACCAGCGCGTCCGCCCCGGTCATGGAGGCGATCTGCGCGGCGAGGCGGTCATTGTCCCCGAACCGGATCTCGTCCGTCGCCACCGTGTCGTTCTCGTTCACGATGGGGACGACGCCAAGGTCGAGCAGCATCCGCAAGGTCGCGCGGCCGTTGAGATAGCGCCGCCGGTCCCGGCTGTCGTCCAGCGTCAGGAGCACCTGACCCGCCTTCAGCCCGTGCGGCTCCAGCGCCGCCTCATAGGCGCGGGCGAGGCGGATCTGTCCCACTGCCGCGGCGGCCTGGCTCTGCTCAAGCGCCAGCGGCCCCGGCGCGAGGCCGAGCGCGCGGCGCCCGAGCGCGATGGAGCCCGAGGAGACGAGCACAACCTCCGCGCCCCGGTCCCGGAGGAGCGCGACATCCGCCGCGAGCCCGGCGAGCCAGTCCGTTCGCAGCGCGCCCGTCGCCGCGTCCACGAGGAGCGCGGAGCCGATCTTCACGACGACGCGCCGCGCCGCCGCGAGCCGCTCGCCCGCCGCTGGCCGCGCCTCTGTCAGGGCCGCCACGCGCCGCCCTCCTCCTCTTCCGCCTCCGCCTTCTTCTCGGCGCCGCGGGCCTTCTCGATCTCAGTCCGAAGCGCGCGGAGCGCGCCGGGCACGCCCTCGCCGCTCGCGCCGGAAAGGAGCCGCACGTTTCTCGCCCCGGCCTCCTCCAGCGCCGTGCGGGCGGCGGCGACCATCTCCTCGTCCAGCGCGTCTATCTTGTTCAGCGCGGTGATCCGCGGCTTCTCCGCAAGCCCGGCGCCATAGGCTTCGAGCTCGTCGAGGATGGTGAGGTAATCGCCCGCGACATCCTCCGAGGTTCCGTCGATCAGGTGCAGCAGCACCGCGCAGCGCTCGACATGGCCGAGGAACTGGTCCCCGAGCCCGCGCCCCTCATGCGCGCCCTCGATCAGGCCCGGAATATCCGCCAGCACGAATTCCCGCCCGTCCACGCCGACGACGCCGAGCTGCGGCGCGAGCGTGGTGAACGGGTAATCCGCGATCTTCGGCTTGGCGTTGGTCGTGGCGGCGAGGAAGGTGGACTTGCCGGCGTTCGGCAGGCCGACGAGCCCGGCGTCGGCGATCAGCTTGAGCCGGAGCCAGACCGTCCGCTCTACCGCCTCCTGGCCCGGATTGGCGTTGCGCGGCGCCTGGTTCGTCGCCGTCTTGAAGCGGAGATTGCCCCAGCCGCCATTGCCGCCGCGGGCGAGGACGACGCGCTGGCCCGGCTCGGTGAGGTCGGCGATCAGCGTCTCGCCGTCCTCCTCCAGAATTTCGGTGCCGACCGGCGCCTTCAGGATCACGTCCGCGCCGTTCGCGCCGGTCTTCTGCCGACCGGCGCCGGCGCGGCCGTTCCCGGCCTTGAAATGCTGCTGGTAGCGGAAGTCGATCAGCGTGTTGAGCCCGTCCGTCGCCACGACGACGACATCGCCCCCGTCGCCGCCGTCGCCGCCGTCGGGCCCGCCATATTCGACGAACTTCTCCCGCCGGAAGCTCACTGCGCCGTTTCCCCCGGCGCCGGAGCGGACATAGACCTTCGCAAGGTCGAGGAACTTCATTGCTCGAGCTCCAGCCTGAAGAGCCGGTGCGGCGTCATCGCACCACGCCCGACGGAAAAGAAATCCCCCCGCCCGGACTCCGCGAAACCCGCATGGAGGAGCACATGCGCCGAAGCCTCGTTCTCCGCCACGACGCGCGCGTCGAGCCGGACGAGGCCGGCGGCGCGCGCCGCCGCGACGACGCCGAGCGCCGCCTCCGTCGCATAGCCCGTGTTCCAGAACGGCGGGCCAACCCAGTAACCGAGACGCGCGGCCTCGTCCTGCCGCTTCAGGCTGATGACGCCGATGAACTCGGGCCCGTCGATCTTCTCCGCGTCCATGACCCAGACGCGCTCGGTCACGAGATCGGCCAGAACCCGCTCGATGAACGCCTCCGCCGCCCCGGGCGGATAGGGATGGGGCACGTGCTCCAGCATTTCGGCCACCCGCCGGTCCCCGGCATAGAGCGACATCGGCCCGGCGTCGGAGGCGCGCGGGCTTCGAAGCGTCAGGCGCTCCGTCTCGATCCGGTCGGGCAGGCGGCTGGGCATGGCGCGCATCCGAAAACGAAAAAGGGGCCGGTCAGGCGCCGGCCCCTTCGGGAAGTCCGCTCTCGCGGCCGGCGTTACTCGGCGGCCTCGGCCGGCGGAACGATGGAGACGAAGGTCCGGCCCTTCATACCCTTGTGGAACTTCACCGCGCCCTCGCTGGTCGCGAAGATCGTATGGTCCTTGCCCATGCCGACATTCGCGCCCGGCCACCACTGGGTGCCGCGCTGGCGGATGATGATGTTGCCGGGGATCACGGCCTCGCCGCCGAACTTCTTCACGCCGAGCCGCCGGCCCGCGCTGTCGCGGCCGTTGCGGGAGGAGCCGCCTGCCTTCTTGTGCGCCATGTCTCTCTCTCCTTACGCGCCGGGGTGGATCGCGACGATCTTCACCAGCGTCAGATCCTGCCTGTGGCCGCGACGCCGCTTCGAGCTGTGCTTCCGCCGCCGCTTCTTGAAGCTGATCGTCTTCGGCCCGCGGGTCTGCTCGACGACCGTCGCCTCGACGGCGGCGCCGGCGACCCGCGGGGCGCCGACGGTCACGCCGTCCTCGCCGCCGAGCATCAGCACCTCCTCGAAGCGGATCGTCTCGCCGGCCTCGGCCGCGAGCTTCTCCACCGTGAACACGTCGTCGGCGGCGACCTTGTATTGCTTGCCGCCCGTCTTGATGACCGCGAACATCTCGCGCATTCCTTCTCTCTCATCGCGCCCTGCGGCGGCGGTCTCCCGCGCTTTCGGGCCGTTCGGGCCCGCCTCGGGCGGCGCGCCCCTTCGCGGGGGCGTCATCACCGTTTCCCCCGGCGGCGCGTCGCGCCCCGGAAGAGCGCGCCTTATCCATGATCGGGCATCGCGCGTCAAGCGCGCGCCGCCTTGCTTTCCGCCCCGATCGGAGTCATTAACCCGCGCCTCGGGCGCATCCGCGCCGCGATCATCGGAGACGGCATGGCCAAGGAAGAAACCCTCGAATTCCCCGGCGTCGTGACCGAGCTTCTGCCCAACGCGACATTCCGGGTGGAACTCGAGAACGGCCATGAAATCATCGCCCACACCGCCGGCAAGATGCGCAAGAACCGCATCCGCGTCCTCGCCGGTGACAAGGTCCAGGTCGAGATGACGCCCTACGACCTTACCAAGGGCCGCATCACCTACCGCTTCAAGTAAGGCGCGATGCGCCTTGTCCTCGGCTCCTCCAGCCCGCGGCGGCGGGAGCTTCTGGCGCAGATCGGCGTGACGCCGGACAGAGTCGCCGCGCCCGAGATCGACGAGACGCCCCGGAAGGGGGAGGCGCCGCGCCCCTATTGCCTGCGCATGGCGCGGGAGAAGGCTGCGGCGATCGCCATCGCGCCGGGCGAGATCGTCCTTTCAGCCGACACTACGGTCGCCGCCGGAAGGCGCATCCTCGGCAAGCCCGCGGACGAGACGGAGGCGGAAGGCTTCCTGCGCCTCCTCTCTGGCCGCCGCCACCGTGTCGTCACCGCCGTCGCGCTCCGCCGCGAAGACCGCGCCTGGGCGCGGGATGTCGTCACCGCCGTGCGCTTCAAGCGCCTGTCGGACGAGGAGATCGCGGCCTATCTCCGCTCCGGCGAATGGCGCGGCAAGGCGGGGGGCTACGCCATCCACGGCCTCGCCGGGCCCCTCATCCCCTGGATTTCAGGCTCCTTCACCGGCGTCGTCGGCCTGCCGCTGGCGGAGACGGCGAATCTCCTCCGCGCGGCGGGCTATCCCGTCGCGCTCGACGGGCCCGCGAAATGAGGGGCGGGCGGATCATCGCCGTCGAGGGCGGAATCGCCGCGCTTGTCTCCGAAGGGCGGCTCGACGATCTCCTGATCGATGGGCCGGAAGGGGAGGGGCCGCGCGCGGAGGAGATCCACCGCGTCCGCATCCGCCGCGCGCTGCCGCGGCAGGGCGGCGCCGTGGCGAAGATGGCGGGCGGCGCCGAGGGCTTCCTCCGCGAGGCGCCGGAGGCGGAGGAGGGCGCGCTCGTCCTCGCCGAGGTCACGGGCTGGGCCGAGCCGGGCAAGGCCGTCCCCCTCTCCGGCCGGCGGCTCCATCGCGGGCGGCTCGCCATCCTCACGCCGCTCGCGCAGGGCGTGAACGTCGCCCGCGGGCTGAAGAACCGGGAGGAGCGTGCGCGGCTCGAGGAGGCGGGGCGCGCCGCACTCGCCGATGCGCCCTATGGCCTCATCCTCCGCACCGCCGCGGAAGGCGCGGGCGAGGCGGAGATCGCTGAGGAGGTCGCCCGCCTCCTCGCGCGGGAGGCGGAGGCGAGCGCCGGCGGCCCGCCCGGCCTCGCCGCCGCCGCCCCCTCCGCCGCCGAGCGCGCGAAGCGGGACTGGGCGGCGGACGAGGTCGACGACGGGCCCGGCGTCTTTGACCGGCTCGGGATCTGGGAGGCGCTCGCCGCGCTCCGCCGCCCCCGCGCCGATCTCGGCCGCGGCGCGTGGATGGCTGTGGAGCCGACGGCGGCCTTCGTCGCGGTGGACGTGAACACCGGCGCGGACGTGAGCGCGGACGCGGCCGCCCGCGCGAATCTCGCCGCCGCCGCGGACCTTCCGCGCCAGCTCCGGCTCCGCGGGCTCGGCGGCGTCATCATCGTCGATTTCGCGCCGATGCGGAAGGCGGACCGGAAGGCGGTCGAATCCGCGCTCTCCCGCGCCCTCGCGGCCGACCCGGTGCAGACCGTCCTCGCCGGCTGGACCCCGCTCGGCCATCTCGAACTCCAGCGCAAGCGGGAGCGGCGGCCGACCGCGCCGCTCATCCCCGATGTCTGAGACGCCCCCGAACCGCTCCCGCTGCCCGATCTGCGGCCAGCCGACGGAGCCGCGCTGGCGCCCTTTCTGCTCGAAGCGCTGCGCCGATGTCGATCTCGGCCGGTGGATGACGGGCGCCTACGCCGTCCCCGTCGAAGAGGACAAGGAGGAGGAATAGGGCCCGCGCCTGCCTTCCGGGCCTACGCCACGGGTCGGCGGATTCGACCGATAACCATGGTTATCGGCCTCGGGGATTTGATTTATAATGATTTTTTCCGTGATCGATTGTTTCAGGCGCGAAAACGGGCCTGTTTTCGCGCGCCCCGGCCTGAACGGCGCGCAGCGGAAAGCGCGCTCCGATGCGGCAGGGAGCCAGCCGCCCGACCGAACCGGCTCAGAGCGGCTCGTGCGCGATCTCCACGGAGATCACCGCCGGGTCCGGCGCGTCCTCCATCAGCGCGCCGAACGCCGTCTCCGCGTCCACGCCCTCCGGCGCTGAGAGCCGGAGGCGGAGCCGCCCCGGCCTGTCGAGCCCGGTCAGCCGCTCGGTCAGCGCCGCGAGCAGCATCCCGCGCGGGCTCCCCGGCGAGAAGGGCCCCATCGCGCCGAGCGCGCCTTCGAGCTCCGCCAGCGTCTCGGCGACCATCTCGCCCGGGTCCCGCCCCATCTCCGCCGCAGCCCGCGCCAGCGAGGCGCCGATGAAGCCCATGTCGTCGATCCGGAGCTCCACCGCCTCGCCCTGCGCCAGCTCCGCGAGCGTCTCCGGGTCCATCGCACCTGCCCCCTCGGGCCAGAGCAGCCGCGCCGAGAGGCCGAGGCCGAACTGCCCCTCGAAAACGAGCCCGAGGCTGAAGTCGCGCCGCGTCTCGTCCCCGCCCGGCGGCAGCAGGCTCACGGAGACGGAGAGCGGCGGCGGCGTCTCGAAAAGCGGCAGCGACGGCCCGCCCCCCTCCGCCGCGGCGGCGAGCGCGGCGTAGTCGATCCCCTCGACAGTCAGCGCGAACCGCTCCGGCCCCCCGCCCGCGGAAAGCCCCGCAAGGTCGAGATCGGAAACCGCGATGCGGGCGATGGAGACCGGCGCGTCCACGCCGGTCGGATCCGACAGCGTGACGCCGTGGAGGATGAAACCCTCCGGCCCCGTCTCCTCCATCCGCTCATAGGTCAGGAATGTCGAGAAATCCGGCGATTCCTCCAGGATTGCGAGCGCCGCCGCCGCGCTCGGCACGTCGCGTCCCGCGAACGGGTTCGGCTCCGGCGCGCCCGTTCCGTCCATTGCCCCGTCGATCGGCGCCGGCGTGACGGTCAGCACGGCCTCCGCCCCCTCGCCGCCGCCGAACGCGCCGACCCACACGAAATAGTCCCCCGTCTCCGCTATCTCCAATCCGACAGCCGGGTTCGTCCCGTCGTGATCGTCGTTGCAGAGGAGCACGCCGGAGGGCGTAATGACGAGCAGGGTCGCATCCGCCCCGTCCGAGCGCGCCGCGAGCGTCATCGGCCCCGGTTCCCAGACGCTCACGACGAGGTCCGGCCGGGAGGGTTCGATCGCGCCGCTGCACTCGGGGTCAAAGTCGCTGGCGAAGACGCGCGCGGCGATCGTGAGCGCCACCTCGGTCGGCGCGGCGGGATCGCGCCCGACATAACCCCAGGCCGGCGCCGCATCCGTCGCCAGCGACTCCGCGGGGAGCGGAATCGCGGCGCCCTCGGGGATCGTCTCGCCGAAGACGAGCCGCGCCGGCTGTCCCTCGCCGCCCGGATAGACCCCGGCCCAGACGGCGTAGGCCCCGGCCTCCGCCGGCTCGATCACGACAAAAGGGTTGTAGCCGACCTGATCGTCCCCGCAATGCAGCGCGCCGTCCGGCCCGATGATCATCAGCGTCGAATCCGCCATGTCCGATTCCGCGCCGAGGACGAGGCGGGGCAGGGGCTCCGACAGCGTCAGCCGCGCATCGGGCCGCGTCTGGTCGATCAGCCCCGCGCAGCCCGGCCCCGCCTCCTCCGCCGGCACGAGCCCGCGAAGCGCGACCGCCATGGTGATCTCCCCGCCCGGCGCCAGCGTCGCCTCGCCCGAAACAGGCGGCGCGAACGGGTCCGGCGGCAGGTCGGAAAGGAGCGGCGGCAGCAGCGCCGGGTCCACCGCCACGCCGAGGATGCGCACCGTCTCCCGCAGGTCGGGCTCGTAGCCGGTCGCGAGGATGCGCCCCGTCACGGAGGCCCCTGGCTCCGCCGCCAGCGGCCAGAGGCGATACTCCCCCGGCGCGCCGCCCCTCCGGTCGAGCCGGACGAGGCCGTAGGCGTCCACCGTCTCGCAGGCGACAATGCCGTCAGGCCGCTCCATCAGCGCCGCGCCCGCGCCGCCGACGCGGAGAAAGAGGTCGCCCGGTGAGGAGAGCGTGACCGCCAGCGCAGGCTCCGCCGCGGCGAAGCCCGGGCAGCCGCGCACGAGCGCCCCGGCCGGCTCCGCGCCCGTCGCCGCATAGTCGAGATCGAAGGCTTCATAGCCCCCGCCCTCGATCGTGACCCGCTCTTCCGCGACGGCGGGCGCATGAAGGGCGAGCAGGGCTGCAGCGAAAGCGGGAAGGCGGGCGACTCCGGACATGGTCTCGCATCCTCGGGGGCATGGGCTGACGATCTCGCGTCCCCGGACCCTCTCACGCCCGGCCCCCTCCTGCGAGGGAAATCCGCGCCGCGCCGGCGCGAGGAATGAGGAAACGCACGGCCATAATGGCTCTGGACAGCCCCGCGCCCCTGACATAGAACGCCCGAAATTCGCGGCGGCCTCCCCGCCGCGCGGTCGCCCGGGTAGCTCAGTTGGTAGAGCAGCGGATTGAAAATCCGCGTGTCGGTGGTTCAAATCCGCCCCCGGGCACCAAATCACCCCTGAAATGCGATGAGAACAACGGCTGACGGGGCAAACCTGCCCCGCCGGGTCTTCGCATGGGCAGGAATGGGCCTCCCCTGGTGAGCCCTTCCTGTCGCGGCGCGGAAAATTCGTGTCCCTGGCGGCATCCGGGGCGTCTAGGGTTTCGATGCCTCGCAGGCATGAGGCGGTGTCGGGCGCCCGGCCCGGTGGCGGCTGCGATACGCCTCTCAGCGGCGCTCTCGAGAGAAGGACTGCACGACCATTGCGGAGCCGATTGTCCTGAGCCGCGTCGCTTCGAGAGTGGCGGCCGCGGCGCGGTCGAGTTCTGGTTTCAGGACAGGGGCGGGGGTTCCGGCGCTCCCCGACAAGGGGAAGAGCAAGGCCGCGATCATGTTGCGGCGGCGTCGTCTCCCGCGGCGAGCTTCCCGAAGAGGAGGGCGACGGCTTCCGCGCCCGGGTCATTATGGCCGGCGAGGCTCGACTCGGCGAGATAGCTCGCCCGCCCGGCCCGCGCCCGCGTGATCCGCGCTGTCGCGTCCGCCCCCTCGCGGGCGGCGCGGGCGGCGGAGTCCAAGCCGACCTGCAGGCCTTCGAGCGCGGGATGCAGCGCGTCGATCATGGTCCGGTCGCCGAGGCCGGCCCCCCCGACCTGCCGGATACGGTCAAGCCCCGCCCTCAGCGCGTCCGTCATGTCCTTGCCCGCCGCCGATGCGTCCCCCGCCGCTGCGAAGAATATGGCGAGGAGAACGCCGGAGGAGCCGCCCATGGTCTGGCTGAGTTCGAGCCCGATTGCGCGGTAGAGTTGCGTCTGGTCCGCGAGCGGCAGCCGGTCGAGCGCGCCGATCAGGGCGCGCGCCGCGGAGGCGAGCGTGCTGCCGGTGTCCCCGTCGCCTGATTTCGCATCGAGCGCGTTGAGCTCCGCCTCGGCTTCGATCAGGATTTGGCAGCACCGCTCGATCAGCGCGCGCGTCTCCGGGTTCGAAGAGGGGATCGGCTTGATCGGCGTCAGGCCGTCCGGCAGCGCCGCGACAGCGACCTGCCCGACGGGCAGGCAGCCCGGCCACGCCGCCGGCAGCACCGGCGCGAGGAGCGCCGCCTCGTCCGCCTTCGTCGCCGGCAGGAGCGAGACCGAAAAGCCCTGCATGTCGAGCGAGGTCATCAGCGGAGCCGGGCCGACCATCCAGCGCACCTGGCCGCCGATCCGGGAGCGGACGAGCGCTTCGGCCAGCACCCCCATCTCCAGCGGCGTCGCCCCGCCGAGATTGTTCAGCAGCGCGACGAGCGGCCCCGGGCCGACATGCGGGGCGAGGCGCTCCACCACCATCTCCATCGCGCTCTTCGCCGTCGTGAAGTCGACCTGCTCGATCCCCGCCTCGCCATGGATGCCGAGCCCGAGCTCAGCCTTGCCGTGCGGAATGCGCGCCTCCTTCGGCGAGCCCGGAACCGTGCAGGTGTCGAGCGACATGCCGATGGAGACGACGCCTTCGATCACCCGCCGCGCCGCCGCCGCCACCGCGTCAAGATCCGCGCCGTCCTCCGCGAGGGCGCCTGCGATCTTGTGGACGAAGAGCGTGCCGGCCACGCCGCGCGGCTGCGGCAGGTCCGGCAGGGCCACATCGTCATTGACGATCACCATCTCGACCTTCAGGCCCTGCGCGCGCGCGCGCTCCGCCGCGAGGCCGAAATTCAGCCGGTCGCCCGTGTAGTTCTTCACGATCAGCAGGCAGCCGGCCTTCCCCGTGACGGCGAGAATCCCGGCCAGAACCGCGTCGACCGAGGGCGAGGCGAAGACGTCGCCGCAAACCGCCGCCGTCAGCATCCCCGCGCCGACAAAGCCGGCATGGCTCGGCTCATGGCCGGAGCCGCCGCCGGAGACGAGTGCGACGCGCGACTTGTCCCAGTCCGTCCTGACCACGACCTTGATGTGCGGATAGCCGTCGAGCCGCGCAAGGCGCCCTCCCGCCGTGCGCAGGAGGCCGTCCAGCGCCTCGGTGACGAGCGTCTCCTTAGCGTTCATGAAGCGGTTCATCTCTGTCCTCCTGTGGCGATGCGGGCGCCGCCGGCGTCGAAATAGAGTGCGGCGCGGGGTTCGAGGGCGACGGCGTCGCCGGGCTTGAAGGCGGCGTGGGCGTCCACGAGCGTGACGATGGCGTGCCCGTCCAGCGTCAGGTGCAGCCTGGTCTGGTCGCCGAGGCGTTCGAGGCGGACGACCTGCGCCGGCCGGCCCTCGCCGAGCCGGATATGTTCGGGGCGAAGGCCGATCGTGCGCGCGCCCGGCGGCGCGCCGCCGAATAGATCGGCGGGCAGCGCGTTGATCCGCGGCAGCCCGAGCCGGGCGGCGACGCTGAGGCTCGCCGGCTCTTCGTAGATCTCGCGCGGGCCGCCGAACTGCACGAGCCGGCCTTCGTCCAGCACGCCCACATGCGTGGCCATCGTCATCGCCTCGATCTGGTCATGGGTGACATAAAGCATCGTCGCCCCGAGGCCGGACTGGATGCGCTTCAGCTCGACCCGCAGCTCCGCGCGCAGCTTGGCGTCGAGCGAGCTCAGTGGCTCGTCCATCAGGTGGATCGCCGGATCGCGCACCAGAGCGCGCCCGATGGAGACGCGTTGCATCTCCCCGCCGGAAAGCGCGGTGGCCTTGTTGTCGAGCTTATGGGCGATGCGCAGCGTCTCCGCGACCTCCGAGACCTTTCGCGCGATCTCCGCCTCCGGCGTGCGGAGGATCGGGGAGCGGAGCGGGAAGGCGAGGTTCTCCCGCACGGTCATGTGCGGATAGAGCGAGTATTGCTGGAACACCATCGAGACGTCGCGCTGGGCCGGCGTCTCTCCGGCCACAGAGCGCCCGCCGATCAGGACGTCGCCCGAATCCGGGCGCTCAAGCCCGGCGATGAGCCGCAGGGTCGTGGTCTTTCCCGCCCCGGTCGGCCCGAGGAGGACGACGAAGGCGCCGTCCGGGATCGTCAGGCTCAGCCGGTCGACGGCGACCGTCGCGCCGAAGGCCTTGCTGACGCCAGTGAGGGAGACTTCAGCCACGGGAAAGCGCCCCCTCGTTCAGCGCGGAGCGGAGCGCCCGCCCGGACCGGGCGTCGAAGAGCGTCACCGCGCCGGCCTCGAAATCGAGCCCGACGCTTTCGCCCGGGCGTGCGGCCCGGTCGGAGCCGATCCGCGCCTTCACATCGCCGTTCGCCGTCCTGAGCGTCACAATCTGGGAGGTTCCGAGATACTCCGCCGCGATGATCTCCCCGCGATAGGGCGCCCCGTCCGCAAGCCGCACATGCTCCGGGCGGACGCCGTAAGCCATGTCCCCGGAAAAGGGCTCCCTGAGGGCCGGCGCGCCGAGCCTGGCCCCGCCCATCTCCACCGCAGTCGCGCCGGCCTCCAGCCGCCCGCCGAAGGGCAGGAGGTTCATCGGCGGGGATCCGATGAAGCTGGCGACGAACATGCTGGCCGGCTTGTCGTAGATCTCCTGCGGGGCGCCGAACTGCTCGATGACGCCGTGGTTCATCACGACGATCTTGTCGCCCATCTGCATCGCCTCGAGCTGGTCATGGGTGACGTAGACGGTCGTCGCCCCCATCCGGTCATGCAGGGCGCGCAGCTCCTCCGCCATGCGCTCGCGGAACTCGGCGTCGAGCGCGCCGAGCGGCTCGTCCATCAGGAAGCATTTCGGATCGCGCACGATGGCGCGGCCGAGCGCGACGCGCTGACGGTCCCCGCCGGAGAGGCCGCCGACCGGGCGGTCCAGAATATCCTCGATGCCGAGAATGCGGGCGACTTCCGCCACCTTCTCCCGGATGCGCGCCTTCGGCATCCCCTGGCTCGCCAGCGGATAGGCGATGTTCCGGCGCACGTTCATATGCGGATAGAGCGCGAACATCTGAAAGACGAAGGCGATGTCGCGCTTGCTGGCGGGTTTGCGGCCGACCTCCTCCCCGTCGATGTGGATCTCCCCCGAGGTCGGAAGCTCCAGCCCCGCGATCATCCTGAGCGTCGTCGTCTTCCCGCAGCCCGAGGGGCCGAGCAGCATGAAGAATTCCCCGTCCGCGACCGTGAAGCTGGAGGACTGCACGGCGGTGAAGTCCCCGAACTCCTTGCGCAGATTCGTGATCCTGATCTCCGCCATCCGTCACTCCGGGAAATGGCTGACGACGATGAACAGCACCGTCCCCGCCAGCGTCACGAGGAAGGACCAGGTGAAGGCCCAGAGCGCGAAGGGCTGCATCAGCATGACGACCCCGAGCGCGATGAGACCCGAGGCGACCATCTCCCACGGGCCGCGGCGCAGGCGAAGAAGCCCCTGAAGAAAGACGCTCATTTCCGCACCGCCCCGAAGGTGATCCCGCGCAGGAGGTGCTTGCGCAAGAGGATCGTGAAGACCATGACCGGCACGAGGAAGATCGAGGCGCCGGCCGCCACGGCCGGCCAGTCCTGCCCGCCGACGCCGATGATCGTCGGGATGAAGGGCGGCGCCGTCTGCGCCGTGCCGGAGGTCAGCAAGACGGCGAAGGCGTACTCGTTCCAGGCGAAGATCAGGCAGAAGATCGCGGTCGAGGCGATTCCCGTCGCCGCCTGCGGCAGCACCACCTTCCGGAACGCCTGGAACCGCGTATAGCCGTCGATCAGCGCCGCCTCCTCGTATTCACGCGGAATCTCGTCGATGAACCCCTTCAGGAGCCAGACGGAGAGCGACAGGTTCACCGCGGTGTAGAGCAGGATCATCCCCGCATGGGTGTCCGAAAGCCCGAGAGAGCGGAACATCAGGAAGATCGGGATCGCCACCGCGATGGGCGGCATCATCCGGGTCGAGAGAATGAAGAAAAGAAGGTCGTCCTTCAGCGGAATCCGGTAGCGCGAGAAGGCGTAGGCCGCCAGCGTCCCGAGGAAGACCGAGAGGAAGGTGGAGCCGAAGCCGATGATCACCGAGTTCAGGAACCGCTCCCCGAACCGGGAGGGGCCGGCGATCACCATGCCCTTGTCGTGCACGATCTCCTCGTACCAGGTCGTCGGCGGGTTGGCGGCGAGGTATTCCTCGCTCTGCCGCGTCTGCGCGGTGAAGAGGTTCACGTAGCCTTCGAGCGTCGGCTCGAACAGCACCTTTGGCGGATAGGCGATGGAATCGGGGGAGGACTTGAACCCGGTCGCGAGGATCCAGAGCAGCGGCATGAGCGTGATCAGCGCATAGGCGACGACGAGGACGCCCGCTATCCACTTCCGCCCGGCGGAGGGTTCGGTGACGGAATGGCCGCTCATCGTTCCTTCACCCTGTTGAGCGCCTTCACATAGATCGAGGCGAGGCCGAAGACGGTCACGAAGAGGATGATGGCGTAGGCGGAGGAATAGCCCGTCCGCCATTTCTCGAACGCCTCCCGCTTCAGGTCGATGGAGGTCAGCGTGGTGAGGCTGCCGGGCCCGCCGCCCGTGAGCTGCACGACGAGGTCGAACATCTTGAAGTTCTCGATGCCGCGGAACAGCACCGCCAGCATCAGGAAGGGCAGCACCATCGGCACGGTGATCGTCCAGAACTGCCGCCAGGGCGATGCGCGGTCGCATTCCGCCGCCTCGTAGATCGACTCGGGGATGGAGCGGAGCCCGGCGAGGCAGATCAGCATCACGAAGGGCGTCCACATCCAGGTGTCGACGATCACGATTGCCCAGGGCGCGAGGTTCACGTCGCCGATCATGGAGAAGCCGGTCGGGTCCGCCCCCGTCACATAGCCGACGATGTTGTTGAAGAGGCCGATCTGCGGCTGGTAGAGCAGCGTCCAGAAATTGCCGACGACGGCGGGGGAGAGCATCATCGGCAGCACGATGATCGTCGTCCAGAAATTGCTGCCGCGGAACTTCGCGTTGATCAGCCAGGCGAGCGCGAAGCCGAGCAGCACCTGGAAGAACAGCGTCCAGAACAGGAAATGCGCGGTCGCCTGCATCGTCATCCAGACGTCGCTGTCTGTGAGTATCCGCTCGTAGTTCCGGAGGCCGACCCAGCTCACCTCCGCGTTCGGGCGGTTGGCGCGGAAATCCGTGAAGCTGAGGCGGACCGTCCAGATCAGCGGAAAGATGTTGACCGCGAGGAGCAGGAAGATCGTCGGCGCGACGAAGAGCCAGGCGATGGCGCGGTCCGAGAGCCCCCTGATCCTGCGCGCGGCGCGGGGCGGCGTCGCCAGCGCGACGCGCTCGATGGCAGTTTCCGGCATGAGCCGCCCTTCCGGGGTTTCGAGGTTGCGGAATGCGGGTGGCTTGGGCGCGCCCGCCTGGCCGGCGGGCGCGCGGCGCGCTCTCAGAGCTTGCCTTCGTCCTCGAACACTTCCGTCCAGTCCTCGACCAGCTTGTCGAGCGCCTCCTGCGCCGTGCCCTGCCCGGCGATGACGTAGTTGTGGACGCGTTCCTGCATCGGGAGCAGGAGCGAGGCGTAGGAAGGTTCGGCCCAGAAATCCTTCACGATTGCCATCGAGTCGAGGAAGGTCTGCGCATAGGGCTGGCTCGTGGCGAAGCCCGGGTCCTCCACCACCGCGCGAAGGGCCGAGTAGCCGCCAAGCTCCCACCAGCGGGACTGGATCTCGGGCTGGGCGAACCACTTGATGTATTCGAGCGCCGCCTCCTGACTGTCGGAATAGGAGACGACGGAGATGCCCTGCCCGCCAAGTTGCGCGAAATGCCCGGCCGGCCCGGCGGGGTTCGGGAAGTAGCCCGAGCGATCCCCGCCCACGTTCGGGTCGGCGTGCACGCCCGGCCAGATGAAGGCGAAGTTCATCTGGAGCGCGACCTGCCCGGACTTGTAGGCGTCGATATTCTCCGACATGTACCAGTCGGAGGAGCCGGGCGCCGTGCAGCAATCATAGAGCGCCTTGTAGAATTCGAGCCCCTCGACCGCCCCCGGGGAGTTCACGAACCCGTCGAGGTCATAGGGATTCTCGGGGTTTCCGTACTGGAACCCGTAATTGTAGAGCGCGTTGGTCACGCCCATCGTGATCCCTTCCGAGCCGCGCTCGGTGTAGATCGCCGCGCCGTAGACCGTCTTTCCGTCGATCTCCCGGCCCTGGAAGAACCCGGCGATGTCCTTCAGCTCCGCCAGCGTCGCCGGCGGGGCGAGGTCGCGGCCGTGCTTCTCCCTGAACTCGGCCTGAAGCTCCGGCCTTCCGAACCAGTCCTTGCGATAGGTCCAGCCGACCACGTCGCCGAAGGCCGGGAGCGCCCAGTAGTTCGGGGTGCCCTTGGGCCACTCGGAATAGCCGGTGACGGTGGCGGGGATGAAATCGTCCATCGAGATGCCGTTGGCCTCGAAGAACTCGTTCAGCTTCACGTAATGCCCGGCCTCGGCGCCGAGTCCGATCCACTGGCTGTCCCCGATCATCAGGTCGCACAGCTTGCCGCCGGAATTCAGCTCGTTGAGCATACGGTCGGCGAAGTTCGGCCAGGGCACGAATTCGAAGCTCATCTTGTGGCCGGACTTCGCCTCGAAATCCTTGGAAAGCTCGATGAGGGCGTTGGCCGGGTCCCAGGCGGCCCAGCAGAGGGTCAGGTCGTCCGCCCGCGCATCCGCGGCGGACAGGCAGGCGGCCGCGGCGATCGCGGCGGACGGCAGGATTCGCGTCGTCGTCATGAACTTTTCTCCCTTCGAGGAGACGCGGTTGCCGGGGCGTTGCGCCGCCGCTGGTCTCCGTTTTGTAGGTCATGCGTATCTGAGGAACGTACCTCTTTTCAACTCAAAAGTCGCGGCCCGCGGCCATGATCGCGTCTCCGTTCCGCCTCAGTCGCTTAAGGCCGGCCGACGCCGGCGCCGCGGGGCGCCGCGCGCGGTCCATTCCCGCGCCCCCGATTCGGGCGGACTCACTCTGGCGATGTCGTCAGGGCAGGTTCTCGCGCAGGACGATCTCGATCCGCACGCGCTCCTGCGCCTCGAAGATCGGGCGGTCGTCGCACAGGTTGCGCAGGACCCGCAGCGCGCTGCGCACCAGATGGCCGACATTCTGCGCGATCACGGCCGCGATCTCGCCCTCTTCCAGCGCGCGCCTTGTCGAGGGCGTCAACTCGTGCGCGATGACGACGAGGTCGTCGAGCCGCCCGCTGCGCCGCAGCGCCCGCAGCATGGCCGCATTGCCCGAGCCCATCGAGTAGACCCCGACGAGCCGCCGCCGCGTCGCGACGACCTCGCGCACGATCTCCTCCATCCGCACCGGGTCGTCAAAGGACTCGACCGAAGGAAGAACCCTCAATCCCTTGAATTCGCCTGCGATCACGGCTTCGAAGCCCAGCCGCCTCTCCAGGCTGTCGCGGGAGCGCATGGAATTCGTCGCCGCAAGGATTTCGCCGCCGCCCTGCGCGAACCGGCCCATCAGCAGGCCGGCGGTGCGGCCGGCGGCGATGCTGTTGATCCCGATGAAATAATCGCGCTTCGTGTTCGGAAGGTCAGAAGCCAGCGCGACGACCGCGAGACCCGACTCCTTGAGCCGCGAAATCGCGTCGCGGACCTGCGGCGTCTCCGGCGCCATCAGCGCCACCCCGTCGAGCGGGATGTTCTGCAGCCCTTGCAGGATCTGCACGATCCCGTGCGGATCGTGGGAGGGGATGCGGACGATCTTGAGCACCGTCCGGTCCGCGAACTGGGAGCCGAAAGCCTCCTGCAAGGCCGATTCGAGGGCGATCGCGAACTGGCCCGGGCCTTCGGGCAGCACGAAGGCGAAGCGATATTGCCGCTGACGCGCGAGATTCGCGGCGTAGGTGTCCCGCACATAGCCGAGGCGGCCGACGGCCTCCTGCACCTTCGTGATCGTCTCCTCCCGCACGCCGGGGCGGGCGTTGAGCACGCGATCGACCGTCGCGAGGCTGACGCCGGCCGCCTTGGCGATGTCGTGCACCGTGGGCTTGTTCAGGGCGCTCTCCTTCGGAAGCCGCAGGGCCTATCTCTGATGTACGCCAATCAGACTTGCGGCCGCAATGTTGCATGCGCCCCGCCCGCAGGAAAGGGCCGGGCCAGAACACGCAGCCGCGCGGCCCCCGGGCGGGGACGGGCGACGAGCCCGGCGAAGGGCGGCCGCCGCCGAAAGGTCAGATCCAGCCGCAGCGCACGGCGATCACCGTCGCATGATGGCGGTTGCTCGCCTCAAGTTTCCGGATCGCCTTGTTCAGGTGATAGTTCACCGTTGCGGGCGAGAGCGACAGCCGGTCCGCGATTTCGTCGCTCGTCATCCCTTCCGCCGTCCATTTCAGGCATTCGAGCTCGCGCGGAGAGAGCACGGGCCGCGGGCGCTGCGGCTGACCGTCGCCGACAAGGCGCGCCATGCGATCATGCGTCTGCAACGCAGCCACATAGAGCCTCGCGCCCTCGTCGCGGGTCGCATGGTCGAGATGCGCGGCCCGCCCGGCAATCAGCGAGAAAACGCCGACATCCCCCGAAGGGCCGGCGATCGGTATCGAATAGCCGCAGACGATCCCGAAGCTTCGCGCCTCGTGGAAGACGCGGCGCTGATCCTTTCGCCAGGATTTAAGGAAGGCCCCGCCATCCCAGAAGAACGGCATGCGGGACCGCCGCGTCAGGAGCGCGACCGGATCGTAATGGGTGTAGAGCTTCCGCTGATAGCGCTCGGTCCATTCGACCGGGTAGTTGGTCAGAAGCGTCTGGCTCCCGGCGATTTCCGCGCCGCCAGGGCGGCGGATCAGGAGGTAGGAATAGTAACTGACGCCGAGGCCCCCGGCATAGCGTTCGAGCGCGCCGGAGAGGGCCGGCGCGTCTACGCAGCTTTCGAGCGGGTTGTCCTCGATCCGCACCTTCGCCTCCTGCGCGCGCGCCGGAGAATACTAACAGATATGCTAGTTCACAACGCGCCTGCGGCGCCCTCTCCTCCTGAACGAACCAGTGAGGAGAAATGAGATGACGCAGAACCGACTTGTCGCGCCGCTCGCCGCCGCGTTCCTCGTCGCCGCCGGGCCGGCGTTCGCGGACATCGTGAAGATCGGCCTGCTCGCGCCGCTGACCGGCCCCTCGGCGGCCGATGGCGAGGAATTCGTCCGCGGGGTGACTTGGGCGGTCGAGGAGGCGAACGCGAAGGGCGGCGTGGCCGGCCATACGTTCGAGGTCGTCACCGCCGACGTGAACGACCATTCCGCCGCCAACGTCTCCTCCGCGGTCGAGCGGCTGCTCGGGGAGGACGGGGTGGAGGTGATCCTCACCGGATACGCCAGCCTCTCGATGTTCGAGGTGGAGATGATGATGGAGGCGGGGATGCTCTATCTCTCCGCCGGCCCCTCGCCTTCCTTCGCCGCCATCGTCAGCCCGGCGCCGGAGGATTACTGGTGCTGCTGGTCCTACACCGCCTCCTTCAAGGGCTACGAGACCGACGTGCGCCCGGCGGTCGAGTCGCTGGCGGCGCGGGGTGAGTTCACGCTCCGCGACAAGACGGTCGCCATCATCTCCTCCGACAACGCCTATTCGAAGACGATCTCGGAGGGCATGAAGGTCTCCTTCTCCGAGGGCGGCTGGAGCGTTGTCGTGGACGAGCTCGTTCCCTTCGGCGAGGTCGGCGACTGGCGGCCGATCCTCGCCCGCGTGCGGGAGACGAACCCGGACCTGATCGTCAACACCGATTACCTCCCGGGCAACTCCGCGCTCTTCCTCAACCAGTTCCTCGAAGCGCCGACGAACAGCCTCGTCTTCCTGCAATACGCGCCTTCGGTGCCGGAATTCGTGAAGCTGACGGGGGAGAACTCCACCGGGGTCCTCTACAACCTGATCAACGCGCCGCTCAACAGCCCGGGCTGGCCGCGCGGCGAGGCGCTGATGCGCGCCTATGAGGAGAGGTTCGGGCTCGAATCCGGTGCCTACGGCGTCGGCCTCTACGAGATGGCGAGCCTCTATTTCTCCGCGCTGGAGACGGTCGGCGACCCGACGAAGCGGGAGGAGATCTCCGCGGTGATCGGCGCGACCAAGGCGGAGACGGCGGCCGGGATCCTCGAATTCGACCCGGCGACGCATGTGGCGCTCCAGAGCAACGACCGCATCCCCGTCTCCTTCTGGCAGATCCAGGACGGAAAGCGCGTGCTGATCGAGCCCGCCGCCTTCGCCAACGGCGCCTTCCTCCTCCCGCCGTGGATGTCGAAGTGACGCGCCGCGCCCGCCGCCGCCGCGGCGGGCGCCCCTCCTTCCGGCGGACCCTCCCGTGACCACAGAACCGATCCTCGCCGTCTCCGGCCTGACGAAGACCTTCGGCGCGCTCCGCGCCGTGGATGGCGTCTCCTTCACCGTTGCGGAGGGGGAAATCCTCGGCATCGCCGGGCCGAACGGCAGCGGCAAGAGCACGCTCTTCAACGCCATCACGCGCATCCCCTTCTCCGCGAGCGCCGGAACCGTCCTGCTCTCGGGTCGCCCGATCCACGGCGAACCCCCGCACCGGATCGCCGCGTCGGGTCTCGCCCGCACCTTCCAGCGAGAGAGCGTCTTCCCCTCGCTCAGCGCGGTGGACAACGTGCTGACCGCGGTTGAGCAGACCGGCCGCGGCGGCTCGTTCGAGCGCGACGTGGTGCTGGCCGAGCAGGCGCTCGACCTCGTGGGTTTCCCGGCCACGCTTCACAACTGGGAGGGGCGGAAGCTGCCCGTCTTCCTCCGCAAGCTGGTGATGATCGCCGGCGCCCTCGCGCTCGACCCGCGGGTCCTGCTGATGGACGAGCCCGCCTCCAGCCTGACGCCGGAGGAGATCGAGCGGATGCGCGCGCTGATCGCGAAGCTCCGCGGCCTCGGGGTCACGATCCTGCTCATCGAGCATGTGCTGCCGCTCCTCACCGCCGTCTCCGACCGGCTCTTGGTCATGGACCAGGGCCGCGTCATCGCGCTCGGCGCGCCAAGCGACGTGATCCGCGACGCGGCCGTCGTCGAAGCCTATCTCGGCGAGGCGGCGTGAGCGCGCCCCTGCTTGAGCTCCGGGGGCTGAGCGGCGGCTACGAGCCGATCCGCATCTTCGAGGGCGTCGATCTCGTCGTGGAGCCCGGTGCCTCCATCGGCTTCTTCGGTCCGAACGGCCACGGCAAGACGACGCTGATGAAGACGGTGAGCGGCGTGCTGGAGCCCTGGACGGGCGACGTGATCTTCGCGGGCGAGCGGCTGAACCGCGCCGCGCCGCGCCGCGGGCGACGCTGGCGGAACTTCAACTACGACCTTGTCACGCGCCGCCGGATGGACCCGAAGCGCGTGGCGCGGGCGGGGCTGATCCATGTGCCGCAGGGCAACCTCCTCTTTCCGGAGATGACCGTGGAGGAGGTGCTGGACATCGCGCCGCTCGCCGCCGCCGGCCGCGTCCCGACCCGCGCCGCCGCGCGGGCGCTCCGGGAGCAGGCGGAGGCGCTCTTTCCCCGGATCGCGGAGCGGCGGCTCTCGAAGATACGATTTCTCTCGGGCGGGGAGCGGCAGATGGTCTCCATCGCCGCCGGGCTGATGGCGGCGCCGAAGCTCCTGATCCTCGACGAGCCGACGCTCGGCCTCTCGCCGAAGCTGCGGCGGGAACTGGCGGACGCGGTGCGCGCGATCCACGCCTCCGGCGTGCCGCTGATCCTGATCGATCAGGATGTCGGCTTCCTCTCCTCCCTCATCGACCGGCTCTATCTCTTCGATCACGGCCGCATCTCGCGGCGGCTGGAGCGCGGGGACATTCCAGATCATGGAGCCCTTATGGCGATGCTCTTCGGAGAGGCCGCATGAGCCTCGAATCGATCCTTCTCGTCGCCTCCGGCGGGCTGGTGCTCGGCGCGCTCTATGCGCTGATGGCGGCGGGCCTCGCCGTCGTCTGGACGACGCTCGGCATCTTCAACTTCGCGCATGGCGCCTTCATCGCGCTCGGCGCCTATATCGGCTGGCAGATCGCCCATCCGGACGCCGCCGGCCTCGGCCTTGCGGCTGGCTTCGTCGGCGCGACGGCGGCGATGTTCGCGCTCGGCGTGCTCTTCCACCTCGCCCTTGTCGGCCCCTTCATGCGCAAGGAGGGGATCGTCGCCGCCTCGGTGATAACCACGCTGGCCGGCGCCGCGATCATCGAGAGCGGGATCAGCCTCGTCTGGGGCCCGCGCTCCAAGCAGCTGGAGCCGCTCGGCGCGGGGGAGGCGCGGCTCGGGCCGGTGACGCTATCCCAGAACGATCTCATGCTGATCCTGATCGTTGCGGCGATCCTCCTCGGCGTCGGCTGGTTCCTCGCCCGCTCGCGCACCGGGCGGGCGATGCGCGCCGTGGCGCAGAACCGGGAGGCGGCGGAGCTGATGGGGCTCGACGCGCCGCGGCTCTACGCCGCCGCCTTCGGTCTCTCCGCCGCGATGGCGGGGCTGGCCGGGCTCTTCATCGGCTCGATCCGCTTCATGACGCCGACCATGGGCGCGGACCCGCTGATGAAGGCGCTGATCGTCGTCATCCTCGGCGGGGTCGCGCGGTTCACGAGCCCGGTCTACGCCGCGCTGATCGTCGGGATGACGGAAGCGTTCTCCACGTATTTCCTCGGTCTGTACTGGACCCCGGCGGTGCTATTCGGGCTGATGATCGTCGTGCTCGTGGCGAAGCCCGAGGGCCTTTTCGGCCGGAAGCAGCGGACGCTCTGATGCGCTACGATCCCCCCTTTCACCGGGCCAACGGGCTCGTCCCGGCGCTGATCGCCCTCGCCGCGCTCATCGCCTTCCCGCTCTTCGTGGACGCGAGCTATCACCGCCACGTGATGATCCTCGCCTTCGTCTTCGCCATCGTGGCGGCGAGCTGGGACCTCTCCTTCGGCTATGGCGGCCTCTTCAACTTCGCGCATGTCGCGCTCTTCGCGGTCGGCGTCTACGCCTACGGAATCCTCGCGAAATCGCTCGGCGTGAACCCCTGGCTCGCGGTGCTGCTGGCCGGGCCGATCGCGATGGCCTTCGCCGCCCTGGTGGCGCTGCCGGCGCTGCGGCTGGACGGGATCTACATCATCCTCGTCACCATCGCCTTCTCGCAGCTTCTGTTTCAGGTCGTCATCAGCCAGTCCTCCGTCACCGGCGGAACCTCCGGCATGGTGACGCTGCCCGCGCTTTCGATCTTCGGCTACCGGCTGACGTCCGACGGGCGGATCGGCTATTACTACGCGGCCCTCGCGCTGCTCGTCGCGGCGCTCGCGTTCCTCCATCTCGTCATCCGCTCCCGCCTCGGGCGCGCGATCGTGGCCTTGAAGGAGAACAAGCACTACGCCGTCGCCCGCGGCGTGGGGGAGGCGCGGACCCGGCTCCTGACGCTGATGGCGAGCGCGCTCTTCACCGGGCTGGCGGGCGGGTTCTACGGCTCCTATGTGCGCGTCGCCTCGCCTGACATTTTCGGGCTCGGCTCGCTGACGCTGATCCTCTCGATGCTGCTCGTCGGCGGCGCGGGCACGCTCTGGGGCCCGGTCGTGGCCGCCGTCGCGCTGACGATCCTTTCGGAGGCGATGGCGGGGCTCGGCCCCTGGCGCAACGTGATCTCCGGCGCGCTGATCATCGCCGTGATGGCGTTCTATCCCGGCGGCCTCTGGGGCATGATCCAGGAGGTGCGCGAGGCCTCCGCCGCGCTCCTCTCCGGCTTCCGGGCGCGCCGCCGGCGCGGCGTGCGGCGCGCCGAACGGGAGGCGCGGCTCGGCGTGACGGAGCGGATGCTCAGGACGCGCGCCGGTCTCGTCGCCGTGGCCGACAGCGGCGCGCCCGAGCGCCCGGAGGGGCCGCCGGTCCTTCTGATCCACGGCAATTCCGCCTGCAAGGAGGCGTTCCTCCACCAGTTCGCGGCCTTCCGCGGCCGCCGCCGCCTCGTCGCCTTCGACCTGCCCGGCCACGGCGCCTCCGCCAATGCCGATCCGGAGGCGCATTACAACGTGCCGGCCTACGCCGATGTGGCGGAGGACGTGATGGCCGCGCTCGGGCTGGAGGCGCCCTTCGTCCTCGGCTGGTCGCTCGGCGGCTATGTCGCGCTGGAGCTGACCGCCCGGAACCCGGCGGCCTTCTCCGGCCTCGCGATCACGGGAACCTCCCCGCTCAACATCGTGCCGGACGATTTCGCCCGCGGCTACGACGCGAAGAGCCATGTCGTCCTCGCCGGCAAGCAATACTTCACCGGGGAGGAGCGCCGCCGCTTCGCCGCGGACGCCACCGCGCCTCTTTCCCCCGAAAGCGCCTTCATGCACGCGAACATCGACCGGACGGACGGCCGCGCCCGCGCCTACATGATCTCCCGCCTCGGGGTGACGGACTGGCCGCGCCAGATGCGGATGCTGCGGGAGGGCGCGATTCCGTTCACCGTGCTGAACGGCGCGGACGATCCGTTCCTCGACCACGCCTATATCGCCGGGCTTCGCTACGGCGCGATCTGGCGCGGCGCCCCGCAGGACATCCCCGAGGGCCGGCACGCGCCGTTCTTCAACAGGCCCGGGGCGTTCAATGACTCGCTCGCCGCGTTCATGTCCGCCGCGCCGGGCCTTCGAAAGGGCGCTCCCGTCCGCACCTGACGCCGCCGGATCAAGATCCCGAAACGGACGGTCCATCGGCCGTTGACGCAGCGCTCGGGGCGAGGGGGCGGGCCCCCGAAAGGCTCCGGCGTGTCCGCGGCGCTTCCCTCCGGCCGCGGAGGAGGTCCCGGTCCGGCTGAAACGGGTCTCCCGTCCGGAAGAAACGGGGAGCTGGCCTCCAAACCGCTGGCGTTGGACCTCGATTCCGGGCGAGATCGTCTCGGCGGGTCTTCAGGGCGAGCCGAACGCCCTGTCGATCCCCCGTTTTCCGGTGGCCGCCAGCACGGCCAGCCGCCGCCGCGGCGCCACAAGACGTGAGGCAGCACCATGACGAAACCCCGCGCCCGCGATCTCGGCCTTCCCTTTCCGGGCGAGCCCGGCCCCTGGAACGCGATCACGGACGCTCCGGGCGTCTCGGTCGGCTTCACCACCCTCACCGACCCGGCGCGGCGGATGCGGACGGGGGTGACGGCGATCCTGCCCCGGCAGGAGCGGGGCTGGCCGCGGCCCGTCCGCGCCGGGCAGTTCACGCTCAACGGCAACGGGGAGATGACCGGGACGCACTGGATCGAGGATGCCGGCTATCTCGCCGGCCCGATCCTCATCACCAACACCCACGGCGTCGGCGCCGCGCATCACGGCGCGACGCGCTGGATGATCGAGCGCTACGCCGGTTATTTCGGCGCGGAGCACGCCTGGGCGATGCCGGTGGTGGCGGAGACCTATGACGGCGTGCTGAACGACATCAACGCGCTTCACGTCACGCCCGAACACGCGATGGCGGCGCTCGACGCGGCGGCGACGGGGCCGGTGGCGGAAGGCTCGGTCGGCGGCGGGAACGGGATGATCGCCTACGAGTTCAAGGGCGGCACGGGAACCGCCTCCCGCCGGGCGCGGATCGGCGGGGCGGACTATACGGTCGGCGCTCTGGTGCAGGCCAATCACGGAATCCGGCCCTGGCTCACGATCCTCGGGAAGCCCGTGGGGCGGACGATGACGGAGGGGCGGCTCCTGCCGCGCGAGCAGGGGTCGATCATCGTCATCCTCGCGACGGACGCGCCGCTCTCCGCCCTCTCGCTCCGGCACCTCGCGCGGCGCGCCGCCATCGGGATCGGGCGGAACGGCACGCCCGGCGGCAACAATTCGGGCGACATCTTCCTCGCCTTCGCCACCGCCGATATCGGCCCGATGCCGCAGCTCGACGCGCCGCTCCTCACCCGGACGGAGCTGAACGGGGAGGTGATCGACCCGCTCTATCTCGCCGCGGTCGAGGCGGTGGAGGAGGCGGTCGTCAACGCCCTCGTCGCGGGGGAGGACGCGCCGACGGTGAAGCCGGAGGGATTGGTCGTCAGGGCCATCGACCATGAGGCCCTGATCCGCGCCTTCAGGGACTGAAACGCCCCTTCAGCCAAGCGCCTCCGCCACCGCCTTCCCGCATTCGACGGTCGAGGCCCGCCCGCCGAGATCGCGCGTGCGGAGCGCCGGCTCCGCCAGAACCCGCTCGATGGCGGCGACGATATCGGCCGCCGCCTCCGCATGGCCGAGATGATCCAGCATCATCGCCCCGGCCCATATCTGCCCGACCGGATTGGCGATTCCCTGCCCGGCGATATCCGGGGCCGAGCCGTGGACCGGCTCGAAGAGCGAGGGGAAGTCCCGCTCCGGGTTGATGTTGCCAGAGGGGGCGATGCCGATGGTCCCGGTGCAGGCCGGGCCGAGATCGGAGAGGATGTCGCCGAAGAGGTTGGAGGCGACGACGACGTCGAACCGGTCCGGGTTCAGGACGAAATGGGCGGTCAGGATGTCGATATGGTACTTGTCCCACGTCACGCCGGGATAGGCTTTCGCCATCGCCTCCACCCGTTCGTCCCAATAGGGCATGGTGATGGAGATGCCGTTGGATTTCGTGGCCGAAGTCAGGCGCTTGCGCGGGCGTCTTGAGGCGAGATCGAAGGCGTAGCGGAGCACGCGGTCGACGCCGACGCGGCTCATCACCGTCTCCTGCATCACGATCTCGCGGTCCGTCCCCTCGAACATGCGGCCGCCGATGGAGGAGTATTCGCCCTCCGTATTCTCCCGCACGATCCAGAAGTCGATATCCCCCGCCTTCCGCCCGGCGAGGGGGGAGGGGACGCCGGGCATCAGACGGGCGGGGCGGAGGTTCACATACTGGTCGAATTCGCGCCGGAACTTCAGGAGCGAGCCCCAGAGCGAGATGTGGTCCGGCACGGTCGCGGGCCAGCCGACGGCGCCGAAGAAGATCGCGTCATGCCCGCCGATCCGCGCCTTCCAGTCCTCCGGCATCATCGCGCCGTGCTTCGCGTAATGGTCGCAGGAGGCGAAGTCGAACTCGTCGAAGCGGAGGTCGAGCTGATGCCGCTTCGCCGCCGCCTCCAGCACGCGGAGGCCCTCGGGCACGACTTCCTTGCCGATCCCGTCCCCCGCGATGACGGCGATTCGCTTGTGGTTCTGCGTCATGTCGTTCCCTCGCTTTTCGTTGCGGGGACGTTCCGCGCTTCGGCGGCGGCGTCAAGGGGCGGGAGCCGCCTTGACCTCGGCGGCGCAAGGCGGCTCAGTGCGCCGGGATGAGAGGAGGGCCGCCGATGGGCCGCTATGCGTTCTGGATTCTGGCGGGCGCGCTGATCTTCGCCGCATGGCTCTTCTGGAGCACGAGCAACGACCAGAAGAGCGCCCGCGACGCCTATGAAAATTCATATGCCGTTCCGCCGCTCGCGCCCGGGGCGGAGGCGGGGCGGCTCGCCTTCAACGAGACTTGTGCGACATGCCACGGGCGGGACGCGATGGGCGGGGAGGGCGGGCCGCCGCTGATCCACCGGATCTACGAGCCTTCGCATCACGGGGACGACGCCTTCCGCCTCGCGATCTCGCAGGGCGTCCGCGCCCATCACTGGGATTTCGGGGACATGCCGGCGCAGCCCGGCGTGGGGCCGGAAGAGACGGAGACGATCATCGCCTTCGTCCGCGCCGTTCAGGCCGCGAACGGGATCGAATGAGGGCGCCCGCCTTCGCGCTCGTTCTGGCCTTCGCGTCCCCGGCTCTCGCGGTCGAGGCGCTGGTGGAGCGGCGGCAGGCGGGGATGAAGGACATGGACAATGCGATGAAGGCGCTCGGCGCCGTTCGGATCGGCGTTCTGCCTTACAGCCCCGCGCTCGTCTCCCGCGCCGCCGGCGTGCTGGCGGAGGGGGCGGAGGCGATGCGCTTGCAGTTTCCGCCGGGCTCCGAAGGCGGCAAGGCGGCGCCGCTCCTTTGGGAGGATCGCGCCCGGTTCGACGCCATGACCGGCGACCTCGCCGCCGCCGCCGCCCGCCTCGCCGCCGCGGAGGGCGAGGAGGCCGCGCTCGAAGCGGCGGAGCGCGTGGCGGAAACCTGCATCGCCTGCCACGAGCCGTTTCGGCGGCGGTAAAGCGGAAGGCGGCCTTCCGGAACCGGCCGGGCGGAGGCGCTGCGCTCCCCCCGCGCCCCTTGGCCCGGGCGACTAGCCCGGGCCGCCGCCTCCCTCCCCCCAAGGGAGGCCGCATCGCGACGTTTCAATGCGCTCGATCGTCAGAGTTGGTGACGCCATAAACCGCCCCGACCAATCGTTTCGAAGCGTCCTCCCGAGGGAGGCCTCGGCCCTTCTCGCTTCGCTCGAACGCCGGCCGGCCCCGCTTCGGCCAACTTTCGGAATACACATATATATCAGCCATATAACCCCCCTGCACAGCGTGTGCAGGGGGGCGCTGGCCTCAGAAGCCGATCGCCGCGCCGTCCTTCCGCGGGTCGGACGCGCCTTCGAGCACGCCCTCGCCATGAAGC
This sequence comes from Pikeienuella sp., assembly GCF_046290545.1. Lineage (NCBI taxonomy): Bacteria > Pseudomonadati > Pseudomonadota > Alphaproteobacteria > Rhodobacterales > Paracoccaceae > Pikeienuella > Pikeienuella sp. The sequence continues at coordinate 87,990 of NZ_JBKAGV010000005.1, forward strand.
CGGATCATCTGCGCCCCGCCGATCGGCGTGTCGGGGATCACGACGTCATGCCCCTTCGCCGCCAGCGCGGCGCGCGCGGCGTCCGAATAGCCGCGCTCGACCTGGAGCTTCCCGTCGAACGGGTCGGTGAAGGCGCGCGGGCCGTCCAGCGCCTGCTGCGGCTCCATCCCGAAATCCGCGATGTTGGAGAGGACGCGGCAATGCCCCGTCGCCTGATACTGCCCGCCCATCACGCCATAGGAGGCCCAGAGCGCGCCCTCCTTCCGGATCATCGCGGGGATGATCGTGTGGAGCGGCCGCTTGCCGCCCTTCAGCTCGTTCGGGTGGCCTTCGGTCAGCACGAAGCCGGCGCCGCGGTTCTGGAAGTTGATGCCGAACTTCGCGGAGGCGAGGCCGGAGCCGAACGGATGGAAGGTCGAGTAGATCATCGAGACGACCATCCCGTCCCGGTCCGCCGTCGTCAGATAGACGGTGTCCCTGTGCACCGCCTCCGCGCCCGGCGGCGGGGTGGGGGCGGCGCGGCCCATGTCGATGAGCGCGGCGAGCTTCGCCGCCGTCTCGTCCGAAAGCATCCGCTCCGTCAGCGCATGGTCCGGGTCCGCGACGAAGCGGCCGCGGGCGTCATAGGCGAGCTTCGTCGCCTCCGCCTCCAGATGCGCCCGCTCGGCGCCCCACGGGTCCATCGACGCGATGTCGAAATGGGAGAGGATCTTCGCGAGCAGGAGGGCGGTCACGCCCTGTCCGTTCGGCGGCAGCTCCACCAGCTCGTAGCCGCGATACTTCGCCATGACGGGCTCGACATAGTCCGAGCGCGTCGCCGCGAAATCCTCCGCCTCGTGCGCCCCGCCGAGGGCCTTGAGGCTCCGGAGCATGTCCTCCATCACCTCGCCCTCGTAGAAGCCGGCGCGGCCCGCCTTCGCCACGCGCCGCAGCGCCTCGGCCTGGTTCGGCTGGCGGAAGATCTCGCCCTTGGCGTAGGGCTTGCCGCCGTTCAGATAGAACTTCGCGCCGTCTCCCCTCATCTTGCCGCCCGAGGTCGCCCAGTCGAAGGCCGCGCGCTCCGCGATGGCGACGCCTTCCTCGGCGTAGCGGATCGCCGGGGCGAGGCAGGCGTCGATGCCCTTCCGCCCGTGATCCTCCGCGAGGCGGCAGAACCCGTCCATCGCGCCGGGGAGGGTGACGGAATGGACGCTGTCGATGGGGACCGCCTGAGCCCCCTCGGCGCGGAGCCGCGCCGCGTCCAGCGCCTTCGGCGCGCGGCCCGAGGCGTTGAGCCCGATGATCCGCTCCTCCCCCGCCGGCTTGACGAGCGCGAACATGTCCCCGCCGATCGAGGTCGAGCCCGGCTCGGCGATGCCGAGGAGCACGGCGGCGGCGATGGCGCCGTCCACCGCGTTCCCGCCCTCCGCCATGATCCGCGCCGCCGCCTCGGCGGCGAGCGGCTGGGACGTGGCGCACATGCCGTTCCGGGCGAGGACGGCGGAGCGGCCGGGCAGGTGAAGATCGCGCATGAGGATTCCTCCGGATTTTGTCCGGACCTCTAGCGCAGGCGGGGTCAGGGGGAAAGAGGGGCCCGGCGCCGCGGTTTCGGGGTGGGGGCTGATCGCGCGGCGCCGGGACAGCAATTTCTTGCTGCTGCCTACAGATCGGAAACGCCCGTGGCGCGAAGGCGACGGGAATGCGGCGGAACGATGATTTCTTGCGAGGATTAAGCTTGCCTTGTGCGGCGAGACGGGGTTGCATCAGGCGATGAACGTGATTGATGGCAACGCCTTCGGGCAGGGGCGTAAGGAAAGCGCGGCGCCCGAGCGCGTCGCATTCCACCGAACGGAGCTTTCCGTGATCCTCGACATCTACGGCCGCATGGTCGCCGCGGGCGAGTGGAAGGATTATTCGATCGACTTCCTGCCGGACCGCGCCGTCTTTTCCGTTTTCCGCCGGGCGACGGAGCATCCGCTCTTCCGCATCGAGAAGGACCCGAAGCGCGCCCAGAAGCAGGGCGCCTATGCGATCCTCGGCGCGGACGGGCGGGTGCTGAAGCGGGGGCACGACCTCCGGATCGTGATGCGCTTCTTCAACGCGATGCTGCTGAAGGCGGTGGACTGAGGAGCGGCGTGCACAGCCCCGTTTCTTCGTCGCTGTTGAGACACAGGATATGGTTCGGGAAAGCGGGGAGCGGTCGGCCGATGCGATGTTCGGCCAAGAGTTTAATGATCGTGCGGCCGACTGCGGAGGCCCTCCATCGTGACCATCACCTGCACCGAGGCCCAGGCGTGGACGGCGGGCGGTGATGTTCGTGCCAAGATCTCTGGCGGTCGCATTCGCCCGATACATTCTGCTTTGTCTGGCCGGATTGTTCCTGCTCTGGGCGTTGGTCGCTGGCGCGCGGTGGGCGATGAGATTCCAGGAATCCGTAACCCTTCCGAGCGGGATGCAGTTAAGTCGAGCGTTCGACTGGAGCCGCTACGGCCGCTGGGATCTTTACGCGAGGGACGGAAAGAACAGACTTTCGCGTGATGTCGAATTCGTCTGCTTCAACGACCGCTATGTTTTCGTGTACTCGAAGGAGCGCGAGTTCACCGGCCTCTATGACGCTGAGGCCGACGGCGGGGGCGGGTTGACTCCTCGCAGGCCATGGCGATCAGCGGGCTGAGCGGCAGACACGGATGCAATGGCTACTACACCAGCTGGGTCGGGCCCGGTCTCCTCTATGACGGCGCCACCGCTCCCTTTCTTCCCCGGTGCGCTTCGCGCAATCTCGATAGCGAAGCCCTCGGAGACCGCAGCTGGTTCGACCGTCCCTGCGATCCCGGCCCGTCACCGGACGCCGGGAATTGAAGCGTCGTCGAAGGCCCCTTTCTTTCCCTATGAGCCGCAACCCGCCGCGACGTGACACGCGTCACGCGCCCGTCGGCGTCAGCACCGGCCTGAGCAGCGCCAGCGGATGGGCGCGGAGGGAGAGGCGGAGGGCGAGGTAATCCTCCACCATCTCCTCCCCGAGGCTCGCGACGGGGAGGTTCGGGTCGGGCTCCGCGATCCCCTCCCCCTCCAGCAACCCTTCGAAGAGCGGCAGCGGGCGCGCGGCGCGGAGCGCCTCCGCCTCCCAGAGCGCTTCCCGCCGCGTGAGGCCGAGATCGGCGAAGGCGTCCCCTTCCGCCAGCGCCTTCAGCGCGCGCGGCCCGGCCCCGGCCCTCCGCTGCACGTCCTCCACGCTGCGATAGCCGTTGCCCCGCGCGGCGGCGAGCCAGAGCCCGTCCTCCTCCCCCAGCGCGCGGATCAGCCGGAAGCCGAGCCGGAGCGCGAGGCCGCCGCGCCCGTCCGGCTCCATCGTGCAGTCCCAGTAGCTTTCGTTGACGGAGACGGGGCGAACGTCCACCCCGTGCTCCCGCGCGTCCCGCACGATCTGCGCCGGGGCGTAGAAGCCCATCGGCTGGCTGTTCAGCAGCGCGCAGGCGAAGATTCCGGGATGCCATCGCTTCAGCCAGGCGGAGGCGTAGACGAGGAGCGCGAAGCTCGCCGCATGGCTTTCGGGGAAGCCGTATTCCCCGAACCCCTCGATCTGGGAGAAGCAGCGCGCGGCGAAATCCGCATCATGCCCGTTCGCGAGCATCCCCGCGATGAAGCGTTCGCGGAAGGTGTGGATCGTCCCGGTCTTGCGGAACGTCGCCAGCGCGCGGCGCAGCCGGTCCGCCTCCGAAGGGTCGAAGCCGGCGCCGATGATGGCGATCTGCATCGCCTGCTCCTGGAAGAGCGGGACGCCCAGCGTCTTGCCCAGCACCTGGCCGAGCGCGTCGGAGGGGAACTCCACCTTCTCCTCCCCCCGGCGGCGGCGGAGATAGGGATGCACCATGTCCCCCTGGATCGGGCCGGGGCGGACGATGGCGACCTCGATCACGAGGTCGTAGAAGCAGCGCGGCCGCATCCGCGGCAGGAAGTTCATCTGCGCCCGGCTCTCCACCTGGAAGACGCCGAGGCTGTCCGCCTTGCAGAGCATGTCATAGACCGCCGGGTCCTCCGGCGGCAGCGTGGCGAGGCTGTAGCCGACGCCGTGGTGCCGCTCGATCAGGGCGAAGGCCTTGCGGATGCAGGTGAGCATGCCGAGGGAGAGCACGTCCACCTTCAGGATGCCGAGCGCGTCGATATCGTCCTTGTCCCATTCGATGACGGTCCGGTCGTCCATCGCCGCGTTCTCGATGGGGCAGAGCTCGTCGAGCCGCCCCTTCGTCATGATGAAGCCGCCGACATGCTGGGAGAGATGGCGGGGGAAGCCGATGATCTCCCGGATCAGGGCGAGCGTGCGGCGGAGCCGCGGGTCCGCCGGGTCGAGCCCGATCTCCCTCACCCGCTCGTCCGTCACGCTTTCGGAGCCCCAGCCCCAGATCTGGCTCGCGATGGCGGCGCAGGCGTCCGCGGAAAGGCCCATCGCCTTCCCCACCTCCCGCACCGCCCGCCGGGCGCGGTAATGGATCACGGTGGCGCAGAGCCCCGCCCGCTCCCGCCCATAGGTCTCGTAGATGTGCTGGATCACTTCCTCCCGCCGCTCATGCTCGAAATCGACGTCGATATCCGGCGGCTCGTCCCGCGCCTCGGAGACGAAGCGCTCGAACACCATGGAGGCGATCTCGGGCCCGATGGCGGTGACGCGGAGCGCATAGCAGACGACGGAATTGGCGGCGGAGCCGCGGCCCTGGGCGAGGATGCCGCGGCTTTCCGCGAAGTCCACGAGGCCCTTCACGGTGAGGAAATAGCGGGCGTAGCCGAGTTTCTCGATAAGCTTCAGCTCCCGCGCCGCCATCGCCCGCACCCGCTCCGGCGCCCCGTCCGGATAGCGATGGGCGAGGCCCTCCCATGCGAGGCGTTCGAGCCGGGCCTGCGGCTCCTCCCCGTTCGAGACCTCGTCGGGATATTCGTATTTCAGCTCGTCGAGGGAGAAGCGGCACTCGGCGGCGAGGGCGCGCGCGGCCTCCAGCGCGGCGGGATGGTCGCGGAAGAGCCGCGCCAGCTCCTCCGGGCTCCGGAGGCGCCGCTCGGCGTTGGCGAGCGCGGCGGCGCCGAGATCGTCCACCCGCCGGCCGAGGCGGATCGCCGTCAGCACGTCCGCCAGCGGGCGGCGCGCGGCCCGGTGCATGAGCGGCGCGGCGGAGGCGACGGCCGGCGCCCCCGCCCGCGCGGCAAGGGCGGCATGGGCGGCGAGGCGCGCGCGGTCCCGCCCGTCATAGAGCGGGGCGAGGAGGAGGCCCGTCTCCGCCCCTCCCGAAGCCCGCGCGCGGAGCCGGCGGAGCCGCGCCTCCGTCTCTTCCCCGCCCGGATGCAGGAGGAGGTGAATCCCCTCCGCCCCGGCCTCGACATCCTCGGGCGTGAGGAGGCAGCCTCCCTTCTCCGCCCGCCGTTTGCCGAGCGTCAGGAGCCGGCAGAGCCGCCCCCAGGCGGCGCGATCCCGCGGCAGGGCGGTGATCTCCGCCCCGTCGGTCAGGACGAGCCGCGCGCCGGGGATCAGTTGCGGCAGGGAGCGGAGCGGGGCGGCTGCGGGGGATGGCGGCGGGGCGGGCTTCGCCGGCCCGTCGCGCGAGGCGGCGCCCGCCTTCGCCGCCCGCGCGCGGACGTCGTTGTAGTCCACATTCGTCTTCTCCCGCACGGAGGCCGCGCCCTCCCGCGCCATCTCGCGGAGCGCGACATGGGCGCGGACGACGCCCGCCACCGAATTCCGGTCCGCCACCGCAATGTGCGTCAGCCCCAGCTCCCCCGCCCGCCGCGCCATCTCTTCGGGATGGGAGGCGCCGGTGAGGAAGGTGAAGTTGGTGGTGGCGGAGAGTTCGGGGAGCATGGGCGGTTCCGGATGGCTGCCGGAGATATATTCCTGTTTTGTTCTCTTTTCGAGTCCGGGCGGGTTTGCCCATGAGCGAACCGCTCCCAAGAGCGCCCGGCAGATCAGACCCGCGGCTGATCTGCCCGCGGTCGTCGCCCCCCGGCGACCGCGAGTCCGCGCTCGCCGCGACGACCACGGACAGATCTTCAACCGACGCGGCGGCTTGGCGCCCCTCGCCCTCCGGCTTGCGCCTCCGGGCGACGGCCTCGGCATCTCTCCCCCGGAGAGATGCTGGTCGAGGCCGGGGGGAAGACCGGGGCCGCCCCGCTCAGTGCGCCGTCGCCACGCGGCAGCGATAGAACTCTAGTCGGCCCGTCAGCTTCGCGGCGCGGAGCGCGCGGACGAGCGGGTCGGAGAAGAAGACCGTGCTGCCCAGCGTGTCGTCCACCCAGATCGCGGGGCCTGTCAGCGCGCCCGGAATGACGGTCAGGTCGTCGTCTTGCGTATCGGGGCACGGCGCGCCGAGATAGGTCGATCTCGAGTTCTTGAAGGGCTCCCACCGCGCCGAGTGCTCCGGCGAAAAGAACCGGTGCACTTCCGCGACGTTCAGGAAGTAGAAGGACCCCGGAAACCGCTCCTTCCGGTTCAGGCGCCACAGCTCCACCGGGTGCAGACGGGTTTGACCGAGCGGGAAATCGGCCAGCGTCTCGGCGAAGGCTTCGGACACTGTCACAAGACCGCCCGCCACGAAGAGATGCGGCAGCTTGCGCCGATCGTCCCCCCGGAATCGCGGGCTGATCCACATCGCGGAAGGCAGGTCGTCGGACGAAATGGCCTCGCCCCGCCATGAAGCCTTGTTCAGTTCGGCAAGCTGGGCGAGGTCATCCTCCGCAAGCTGACAGGTGAAGCCGTAGTTGAGGTCAGAAGTGACGATTGGTTTGGCGACCCACACGCAGGGACCATCCGCATCCTGCCGCTCCATGCCCATCGCCCCCTCTGCCAATCGCCGCCACGATAGCCCGGGCGGGCGCGCCCGTCACGCGCCCCGCGCGGCGAACCGCGCCGCCGCCCGCCCGGCCCAAAGGCCCGTCGCGAGGCAGGCGGTGAGGAGGTAGCCGCCCGTCGGCGCCTCCCAGTCCAGCATCTCGCCGGCGGCGAAGACGCCCGGGAGGGCGCGGAGCATCAGGCCCTCGTCGAGCGCCGCAAGCGCGATTCCGCCGGCGGTGGAGATCGCCTCGTCCATCGGGCGGGGGCCGCGATGGGGGAGGGGGAGCGCCTTGGCGAGCCGGGCGAGGGCGGCGGGGTCGCGGGGCAGGGGGCGGGCGCATTCCATGAGGAGGGCGCGCTTCACCGGCGGGAGGGCGAGCGCGCGGCGGAGCGCCTCGGAGACGGAGGCGCCGGGCTTCACGCGGGAAAGGCGGCGCGCGGCCTCCGCCTCCGAGAGGTCTGGCAGGAGGTCGAGCGCCAGCGCCGCGCCCTCCCGCAGGGGGCGGGAGAGGGCGTAGAGCCCGCCGCCCTCGATCCCCCTTGCGGAGATCGCGACCTCCCCGCGGGAGGTGCGGCCCCCCGCATGGAGCGCCACGGCCTTCAGCGGCGCGCCGAGGAAGGGCGCCATATGGGCCGACCATTCGACCGAAAGCCCCATGTTCGCGGGGCGGAAGGGCGCCACCTCCACCCCCTTCGCGGCGAGGAGCGGGGCCCAGGCCCCGTCCGACCCGAGCCGCGCCCAGCTTGCGCCGCCGAGGGCGAGAACAGTGACAGACGGGTTGAGCCGCGCGGGGCCCTCCGGCGTCTCGAAGGAAAACGCCTCCCCCTCCCACCCCGTCCAGCGCCAGCGGCGGCGGAGCGTGACGCCGCGCCCTTCGAGCCGCGCGAGCCAGGCGCGGAGGAGGGGCGAGGCCTTCATGGCGACGGGGAAGACGCGGCCCGTCGGCCCGGTGAAGACGGGCTGGCCGAGCCCCTCCGCCCAGCGCATCGCATCCTCCGGCCCGAACTCGGCGAGCATGGGGCGGAGCCACTCCTCCGCCTCCTCATAGGCGGCGAGGAAGGCGCCGGGCGCTTCCGCCTTGGTGAGGTTGAGGCCGGACTTCCCCGCCATCAGGAATTTCCGCGCCGGGGAGGGCTTCGCCTCCACCACGGTCACTTTCAGCCCCGCCTCCGCCATCGCCTCCGCCGCCATCAGCCCGGCGGGGCCGGAGCCGATGACGAGCGCTTCGCCGCTCACACCGGCCGCCGCCGCCGCGCCGCGGCGACGAGCGCCGCGCGGGGGACGGGCGTGACCTGCCGGGAGAGGGCGAGCGCCTGCGCCGCGGGGCTCGCCAGCGGGTCGAACGCCGCGTCCGCCACGTCGAGCCCGCCCGTGTAGAGCCCGAAGGCGGGGAGGATCGCCCGCGCCTCGTCGATCAGGAAGGCGGGGAGGGCGCGGCCCGCGATCCGCGCCTTGGGGTGGTAATGGCCCGAAACCTCGCCGCCCTCGCCTGGCCCGAGCCGGAGCGCCGCCTCGTGCCGGAAGACGAGCCCCGCCTCCCGGTGCTGCGCGACCTGCGCGCCGCCAAGCTCGGGCGGGGCAGGGTCATGGTTTCCCGCGATCCAGATCCAGCGCCGCCCCGCCATCAGCCCGGCGAGCGCCGTGCGATGGGCGGGGGAGAGCGCCTCCGCCGCCCGGTCGTCGTCGAAACTGTCCCCGAGGCAGATCACGGTGGCGGGCCGGAAGACGGAGACGAGATCGCCAAGCCGCGCCAGCGTCTCCTCCGTCTCGTAGGGGGGGACCATCCGCCCCTCCCGCCGCGCGATCCGCTCCGCCTTGCCGAGATGGAGGTCCGAGACGGCGAGCAGCCGGAGCCCCGGCGCCCAGAGCGCGCGGGCCGGAAGGGCGCGGAGCGGCTGGCCGGCGAGGGTGAAGGCGTAGGACATGGGAGGAGAGAAGCCGGGCCGGGGCGGGAAGGCAAGGGGGATGGGTGCGCACACGGGGTGCAAGGGGGTTATGTGGTTGGGATTGTTTGGAAATCTGAAATAGCGCTTCGCTCCGCACATGCGCCCGCCGCCGCAAGCGCCGGTCCCGGCCTCGAGCCGGGACCCCGACGAATGAAGCGCACGCTCGTCGGTCGCGCCCCACCCCGCGAGGCCCCGGCTCAAGGCCGGGGCCGGGAGAAGGCGGAAAGGGTTTGGCGGGCGGGGCGGGGCGTGGTGGATCGGGGAGAGGCGGAGAGGGCGGGCGGGGTGGACGAGAAGAGTTGGAAGCGGGCTTGAGGGCAAGCCGAAGAGCTGGCGGTGGCGATCGGCGCGGGCGGCGTGCGGCGGCGCTGTTTGCGGCTGTGAGCGACAATGCGAACAGTGAGGCTTGGCGCGCCTGCTTGTTGACGACATGCGCCTACCCCGTGGGCCTATGCTGGGTTCCCGGCCCACAGCGAAGCCCGCCCGCCGCCCCCGCCGCCGCCGCCTTCGCCGCCGCCGCCGCCGCCGCCGCCCGCGCCCCGCCGCCGCCGCCCGCGCCCCCGCCGCCGCCGCTTCGCCGCCGACGCCGCGCCGCCGCCCCGCGCCGCCGCCGCCGCCTTCGCCGCCGACGCCGCCGCCGCCGCCCGCCGCCGACGCCGCCGCCTCGCCGCCGACGCCGCCTCCGCCGCCGCCCCGCCGCCGCCGCCGCCGCCGCCTGCGCCGCCGCCGCCCGCCGCCCGCGCCGCGCACGCCGCCCGCCTTCGCCGCCGCCCCCCGGCGCCCGCCGCCGCGCCGCCGCCGCCTTCGACGCCGCCGCCGCCCGCGCCGCCTTTTGGTCAGAAGTCGAGTTCGACATCGAGTTTCTCTCCGCCGCCGCCGACCTCACCGACGAAGCCGCCGCTTCTCTCGCGCTTTCCAAGCTCTGGAAACAACAGCCCGGCTCCATCGCCAAACGCTGGAACGAGGTGAAGGCCGAACTCCACCGCACCGTCGCGAAGGAGGAGGCGCGGGGGATGGGGCCGCATCTCGACGCGGCGGAGCGGCGGCGGCTGAAGGATCTGGAGGCGGAGGATTGGGGCGTCTGGACCGAGTGGTATGACCGCCGCCTCCGGGGCGACCCGCCGAACGAGCCGCTGGAGATCGAGCGGGTGACGAGCGAGGCGATCCCGTGGGCGCAGGGGCCGAAGCTGGCGAACCGGGCGCTGCGGGAGATCGAGGAGAAGCACAGGCTGATCGAGAAGCTGCGCCCCGCGCAACTCCCGCGCGTCAACCCGGAGACGGGCGAGATCGGGCGGGAGCCGCTGGCGCAGCGGCCGCCCGTCAAGGAAAATTTCACGCCCGCCGATGCGGTGCTGAACCATGCCGATACGCTGCGCGAAATCATGGACTGGCAGCGCGCGCAGCCTTCGTGGACGCAGGAATACCGGTTCCTCGATTTCCAGTTCACGCGCCTCCTGCGCCTGCTCGACCAGACGCCGCTCCACCCGGACCGCATCCATGACGCCTGCGAGGCGACCGTGCGCCTGCTCGACGGGCAGATCGCGAAGGATGCGGTTTCGGATTCAGCTGAAACGGCGCAGTTGCGCATGGCCTTTGACGACGCGGCGCGGGACATCCGTTTCCACTATCCCGACCTCGCCGCCACCCACGCCGCCCGCGCCGGGACGACCGCGCCGCCGACGGACGAGGCGCGGCGGGAGCAGCTTGCCGAGGCGGTGAAGGCGCTGAGCGCGATCCTCGAAAAGGAATACGCCGACGCGCTGCGCGAGGATGTGGAGGCGGTGCGGCTTTCCGATGCGCAGCTTCCGGCGGGCGAGGCGCTCTCTACCGTCGATCTCGGCGAGCGGCGGCGGCTTGCGGAGAACCTCGCGCGCATCTGGCTGATGCTTCGGGACGGGGGGAAGAAGGCGCTGGAAGTTGTAGAAGATTCCGTCACTCGCGCGAGGAAAGAGAAGGAGTATGCGAAGGTCGCGAAGGAACTAGGTAAAATCTGGGACGAGCTGAAGGACTGGATCGACGGGTTTCTTTGAAAGAGCGTTTGCTCGGAACGTCTCGCAACGCCTCCCAAGAGCGCCCGGCCGATCTGACCCGCGGCGGATCGGCCCGCGCCCGCGTCGGGCGTATACGCCCGACCCTCGGCGGGCGCGTCACCGCGCCCACCGCGGCGTGCACGGCCCGATCTTCGACCGACGCGGCGGCTTGGCGCCTCTCGGCCTTCGCAGGGGCTCCGTGGCGCTTCGCTTCGGCGCCGTTTTATTTCGTCACCCGCGGATTGGCGCCCGGCCGATACGCCCCGCGTAGCGGCCCGCGGCCGCCCGCCCCCAGGCGGCCGCGAGTCCGCGGCCACCACGGGCGGCCGCGGGCCGATGCAACCCGACGCGGCGGCTTCGCGCCACTCGGCCTTCGCGGGGGCTCCGGCCGAACGGCCCCTGCGGGTCTCCACGGGAGACCCGCTTTTCGGGGCCGTGGCGCTTCGCTCCGGCGCAGCCATGCTTGCTTCGGCCAAAGGCCCTCCCCCTCGCTTGCGCCCGCCGCCGCGCGCCGGGCATAGTCCGGCTCCCAGCCTGAGTCCCGCCCCGGAGCCTGCCCCATGACGAGCGACGACCTCCTGATCGACGCCGCGGCGCTCACGCGCTTCGCCGCCGGCTTCCTCCGCGCGATGGGCTCGCCCGAGGAGATCGCCGCCGAGGTCGCCGCGCATCTGGTGGAGAGCGACCTTTGCGGCGTCCACAGCCACGGGACCGTGCGGCTCCCGCAATATCTCGGCCATGCGCGGGCGGGCTGGTTCGAGCCTTCGGCGGGGCCCGTCCTCACGGTGGCCGAAGGCGGCGGGGCGCTGGTGGACGGGCGGAACGGCTTCGGGATGCCGGCCTGCCGGATGGCGGCGGCGGAGGCGGCGGCGCTTGCGCTCCGGCACGGGGCGGGGGCCTGCGGCGTCTCCAACGTCTACCATACCGGGCGGATGGGCGCCTTCGCGGACCAGGCGGCTTCGATGGGTTGCCTCGGGATCGTGACGGGCGGCGCCGGGCGCTCGATGTGGCGGCAGGTCGCGCCCTATGGCGGGGCGAAGGGGGCGCTGCCGACGAACCCGTGGTCCGTCTCGGTTCCGGCGGGGGAGGGCGGGCCGGTGGGCTTCGACTTCGCGACCTCGGCGGCGGCGGCGGGGAAGGTGCTGGCGGCGAAATCCGCCGGGCGGATGCTGCCAGAGGGGCTCATCATGGACGCGGAGGGCCGCCCGGCGACGGACCCTGCGGCCTATGAGGCGGGCGGCGCGATCCTCCCCGCGGCGGGGCCGAAGGGCTTCGGCATGGCGCTCGTCGCGGAGCTGATCGGGGAGGCGGTGGCGGCGGAGGCGCAATCCGGCATGAACTGGATGATCGTCTGCGTGGACCTTTCCCGCTTCCGCGCGCCCGCTTGCTACGCGGCGGCGGCGGAGGCGGCGGCGGCGGAGGTGGCGGCGACGAAGCCGGCGCCGGGCGTCGCCGGAGTCGAGATCCCGGGGCGGCGGGAGGCGGCGCTGGCGGCGAAGCGGCGGGCTTCCGGCGTGCCGGTCCCCGTCGCGACGCTCGCGCTCATGAAGGCGGCGGCGGCGGAGATCGGCGCGCCGGTCTCGGACCTGCCTTGATGCGCGGCGGTCGCGGGTTAATGTCACCCACCCGTCACCCGAGAGAGGACTGAGATGGATTTCGCCCTGAGCGAGGAACAGCAGGCGATCTTCGACATGGCCCGTGAATTCGGCCAGGCGGAGATCGCGCCCCATGCCCGCCGCTGGGAGGCGGAGGGGACGATCCCGAAGGATCTCTGGCCGAAGGTCGCGGCGCTCGGGCTTGGCGGGATCTATGTCTCCGAGGAGTATGGCGGCTCCGGCCTCACGCGGCTCGACGCGACGCTTGTCTTCGAGGCGCTGGCGATGGCCTGCCCCGCCGTCAGCTCCTTCCTCTCGATCCACAACATGTGCGCCGGGATGATCGACCGGTTCGGCTCGGCCGAGATGAAGGCGGAGTGGCTGCCCCGGCTCTGTTCGATGGAGACGGTGATCTCCTATTGCCTCACCGAGCCCGGCTCGGGCTCCGACGCCGCCGCGCTCCGCACGAAGGCGGAGCGGACGAACGAGGGCTGGAGCCTGACGGGGACGAAGGCCTTCATCTCGGGGGGCGGCTATTCCGACGCCTATGTCGTGATGTGCCGGACGGGCGGGGAGGGGCCGAAGGGCGTCTCCGCCATCATCGTGGAGGATGGGGCGGAGGGCCTCTCCTTCGGCAAGCCGGAGGACAAGATGGGCTGGCGCGCCCAGCCCACCGCGCAGGTGCAGTTCGACGCGGCGAAGGCGCCGGCGGCGAACCTGATCGGGGAGGAGGGCAAGGGCTTCTCCTACGCCATGGCGGGGCTGGACGGCGGGCGGCTCAACATCGCCGCCTCCGCGCTCGGCGGCGCGCAGGCGGCGCTCACCGCCGCGCTCCGCTATGCCGGGGAGCGGAAGGCCTTCGGCAAGTCCATCGACCAGTTCCAGGGATTGCAGTTCAAGCTGGCGGACATGGAGACCTCGCTCCAGGCCGCGCGCATCTTCCTCCGGCAGGCGGCGTGGAAGCTGGATTCCGGCGCGCCCGACGCCACCAAGTTCTGCGCGATGGCGAAGAAGTTCGTCACCGACGCCTCGTTCGACGTGGCGAACGACGCGCTGCAGCTCCATGGCGGCTACGGCTATCTGGCGGATTACGGGGTGGAGAAGATCGTGCGGGACCTCAGGGTCCACCAGATTCTCGAAGGGACGAACGAGATCATGCGGGTCATCGTCTCCCGCGCCCTGCTGGCGGAGCGCGCGGCGTGAGCGAGATCCTGATCCGGGTCGAGGGGCGCGCCGGGCGCATCACCCTCAACCGGCCGGAGGCGCTGAACGCGCTGACCAATGACATGCTCCGCGCCATCGACGCGGCGCTGGACGGATGGGAGAAGGACCCGGCGGTCTCCCTCGTGCTGATCGACGCGGCGGGGGAGAGGGCCTTCGCCGCCGGGGGGGACATCCGCGATCTCTACGCGACCGGCCGGGCGGGGGATTTTGCTTTCGGCAAAGCCTTCTGGGCCTTCGAATACAGGCTGAACGCGAAGATCGCGCGCTATCCGAAGCCCTTTGTCGCAATCATGCACGGCTTCGTCATGGGCGGCGGGGTCGGCGTCTCCGCGCTCGGCTCGCATCGGGTGGTGACGGAGGGGACGGAGGTCGCCATGCCGGAATGCGGCATCGGGCTCGTGCCCGATGTCGGCGGCTCCTGGCTCCTCGCCAATGCGCCGGGGCGGGCGGGGGAATATCTCGGCATGACGGGGGCGCGGATGGGGCCTGCGGATGCGATCCACGCCGGCTTCGCCGACGTGTTCGTGCCGAAGGACCGGCTGGAGGCGTTGAAGGCGAAGCTGGCGGAGACGGGCGACCCGGCCGTCATCCAGTCTTTCGCCGCCGCCCCGCCGCCGGGGGAGCTGGACTATTTCCGCCTCCCCATCGACGACGCCTTCGGGGCGGCCTCGCCGGTCGAGCTGGAGGCGAAGCTGGAGGAGGGGGAGCGCGCCGGCCTCCCCTGGGCGACGGCGACGCTGAAGGCGCTCCGTCGCGGCTGCCCGCTCTCCGTCGCCTCGGCCATGGAGATGATCCGCGCCGCCCGGCACATGACGCTTGAAGAGGCGCTGGCGCAGGAATACCGATTCACCGCGCGCTGCATGGAGCAGGGCGAGTTTCTTGAAGGCATCCGCGCCGCGGTGATCGACAAGGACAGGAAGCCGCAATGGGCGAAGCCCCGGCTTTCCGACGTGACGGCCAGGGACGTGGCGGCGATGCTCGCCCCGCTCGGGCCGGACGAGCTGAAACTCTGAGGGGAGACGCCATGAAGATCGGATTCATCGGCCTCGGCAACATGGGCGCGCCGATGGCCGCCAATCTCGCGAAGGCCGGGCATGAGGTGACGGGGTTCGACCTTGCGCCCGTCACGGTCGAGGGGGTGGCGCGGGCCGCGACGGCGGCGGAGGCCGCTTCGGGGCGGGACGCGGTCATCGCCATGCTGCCGAACGGCGCGATCCTCTCCGCCGTGATGGCGGAGATCGCGCCGGCGGCGCGGAACGGCGCCGTGCTGATCGACTGCTCGACGGTGGACGTCGCCGCCGCCCGCGCCGCGCACGAGGCGGCGGCGGCGGCCGGGCTCCTCTCCGTCGACGCGCCCGTCTCCGGCGGCGTCGGCGGCGCCGCGGCGGGCACGCTGACCTTCATGTGCGGCGGGGCGGACGAGGCCTTCGCCGCCGCGAAGCCGCTCTTCGAGGTCATGGGCCAGAAGGCGGTGCATTGCGGCGGGCCGGGGGCGGGGCAGGCCGCGAAGATCTGCAACAACATGATCCTCGGCGCGACGATGATCGTGACCTGCGAGGCCTTCGCGCTGGCCGACAAGCTCGGGCTTTCGCGGCAGGCGATGTTCGACGTCGTGAGCACCTCGTCGGGCTATTCCTGGTCGATGAACGCCTATTGCCCGGCGCCGGGCGTGGGCCCGAAATCGCCGGCTGACAACGACTACAAGCCCGGCTTCGCCGCAGTCCTGATGCTGAAGGACCTGACGCTCGCGCAGGCCGCCGCGTCCTCCGTCGGCGCCGCGACTCCGCTTGGCGAACATGCGCGGGCGCTTTACGAGGCGATGGTCGCCGAGGGCGGCGGGGGGCAGGACTTCTCCGCCATGCTGAAACGGCTCGGATCGATGGAAAGGAACGCGGGATGAGCGAGGCTGTGATCGTCGAGCGGAAGGGGCGCGTCGCCATCCTCCGCCTCAACCGGCCGCAGGCGCTCAACGCGCTGAACGCCGCCGTGCTGGAGGAGATGCTGGAGAAGGCGAGCGCGCTCGACGCCAAGCGCGAGGTCGGCTGCCTCATCGTCACCGGATCGGAAAAGGCCTTCGCCGCCGGCGCCGACATCAAGGAGATGGCGGACCGCGACCAGATGGACATGTATTACGGCGACTACTTCAGCGGCTGGGACAGGTTCGCCCGCCTCCGCACGCCGAAGATCGCCGCGGTGGCCGGCTACGCGCTCGGCGGCGGCTGCGAGCTCGCCATGATGTGCGACTTCATCATCGCGGCGGACAACGCGAAATTCGGCCAGCCCGAGATCAAGCTCGGCGTCATCCCCGGCATGGGCGGCTCGCAGCGCATGGCCCGCTATATCGGCAAGGCCAAGACGATGGACATGGTGCTGACGGGCCGGATGATGGACGCGGCGGAGGCGGAGCGCTGCGGCCTCGTCTCCCGCGTCGTGCCGGCCGAGACGCTGATGGACGCGGCGATGGAGGCGGCGGAGACCATCGCCGGCTATTCCAAGCCCGCCACCATGGTCGCGAAGGAGGCGGTGGACCGCGCCTTCGAGACCTCGCTCGCCGAGGGCCTCCATTACGAGCGCCGCGTCTTCTTCGGCCTCTTCGCCGGGCATGACCAGAAGGAGGGCATGGCGGCGTTTACGGCGAAGCGGAAGGCGGAGTTCAAGCACGAATAGCCCTAAGCCGGCGCAGCCGAACCCTGCGAGCCCCACGGCGCCGACGCGGCCTGCGTCCTGAAACGGAATCAGGCCCTTTTGACCCGGCCGGGCGGAGTCGCCGCGCGCCCCGCTTGACCCTTGGCCCGGGCGTCCAGCCCGGGCCGCGGCCTCCCTCCCGCATGGGAGGCCGCATCGCTACGGCGCAAGATGTGCAGCCGTGAGAGTTCTTGACGCCATAAACCGCTGAGGCCACCTGTTTCGAGGCGGCCCTCCGAGGGAAGCCGCGGCCCTTCGCGCGCCGCTCCGGCGCCTGTCGGCCTGATCGCCCTCACCCCGCGCAGCCGAACCCCGCCAGCCGCACGGCGCCCTCCGGCCCGAATTCCCCATCGTTCCGCTCGCTGCGGAACACGACGGCGGCGACGGCGCCGGAGAGGTCGCGGAGCGGGGCGCCGCGCCCGTCCTCCATCGGCAGGGTCAGGACCAGCGATCCGCCCGGCGGCAGGTCCGCCAGCGCGAGGGTCAGCACCCGCCCGTCCGAGCCGAGCGGCGCGGCGGCGGCGATGCGCTCCCCGCCCGCCTCGGCCCGGAAGGCGGGCTCCGCGGCGAAGCGGGCGCCACGCCCCGCAAGGCGCAGATCGAGCATGAACTCGAACGGCCCGGTCGCGCAGTCCGCCTCGTTCACCAGTTCGAGCCGGGCCGCCTCGCCGTTGGCGAGCGTCACGCGAAATTCCGCCGCCGCGGGCTGGGCGGCGAGGAGAAGCAGGGGCAGGAGCGCGCGCATCATGCCGGAGACGTTACCCGCCCGCGCGCCCCGCGCCCATGCGTTCCTTCACATCGGCGCGCGGCTGCGCTAAGCCGCGCGAGGCAGGCGAAAGGGCGCGACATGTTCGAAGACCGGCTCCGGGGGATGCTGAAGCGCGGGATCCGCAAGGGCGCGCTGGAGGTTGTGTTCCCCTCCGGTCGGGAGGAGAGTTTCGGGGACGGCTCCGCCCCCGTCGCCCGCGTGCGCGTGGCGAGCGAGGCGGCGGCGCGGGCGGTCTGGCTCGACCCGTCGCTGCAATTCGCCGAGCAGTACATGGACGGGAACCTGATCGTGGAGCGGGGGGAGCTTTACGACTTCCTCGCTCTCGCGAAGAAGAACGGCGCCCGCGGCTTCGCCTCCGCCCCTGCGGCGATGCGGGAGGCGGGGCGCGCGCTGCACCGGATGCTGCGCCGGCATGTCCTCCCCGAACAGTCGAAGCGGAACGTCGCGCATCATTACGACCTCGACGAGCGGCTCTTCCGCCTCTTTCTCGATGCGGACCTGCAATATTCCTGCGCCTATTTCGAGACGGGGGAGGAAACGCTGGAGGAGGCGCAGCGGAAGAAGAAGCGGCATATTGCGGCGAAGATGCATCTGGAGCCCGGCCTCCGCGTGCTCGACATCGGCTGCGGCTGGGGCGGGATGGGGCTCTATCTCGCACAGGTCTCGGGCGCCGAGGTGCTCGGCGTCACGCTGGCGGAGGAGCAGCTTCGCGTCGCCAATGAACGCGCGGCGGCGGCGGGGATGGCGGACCGCGCGAAGTTCCGGCTGCAGGATTACAGGGAGGTGCAGGGGACTTTCGACCGGATCGTCTCCGTCGGCATGTTCGAACATGTCGGTCCGCACCATTTCGAGGAATATTTCCGGCAGATCGAACGGCTGCTGGCGCCCGGCGGCGTCGCCGTGATCCACTCCATTGTGCGGCAGAAGCCGAACCGCGCGGACCCGCCCTTCGTCGAGAAATACATCTTCCCGAACGGCCATATCCCGAGCCTCGGGGAGACGTTCCCGGCCATCGAGAAGACGAAGCTGCTGGTGAAGGACGTCGAGATTCTGACCATGCACTACGCCGACACGCTGAGGGACTGGCGGCGGCGGTTCCACGAGAACCGGGAGGAGGCGCTGAAGCTCTATGACGAGCGCTTCTTCCGGATGTGGGACCTCTACCTCATCACCTCGGAAATCAGCTTCCGCTTCGGCAAGCTGGCGAATTTCCAGATCATCCTGACCAAGCGGCATGACGAGGCGCCCCGCTCCCGCGCCTTCATCGGGGAGGCGGAGGCGCGGCTCGAAGCGGCCGAGCGGGCGGCGGGGATCGCGGCGTGAAGGGCGCGGTCAAGCCCGTCGTCCTCTGCATCCTCGACGGCTGGGGCTGGCGGGAGGCGCGGGAGGCGAACGCCGTCGCGCAGGCGGAAACGCCGAACTGGGATTCGCTCGTCGCCGCCGCGCCGCCCGCCATGCTCGCCTGTTCCGGCCCCGATGTCGGCCTCCCCGAGGGGCAGATGGGGAATTCCGAGGTCGGGCACATGAACATCGGCGCGGGCCGCGTCGTCTGGATGGACCTGCCGAAGATCGACAAGGCCATCGCGGACGGGAGCTTCGCGGAGAACAAGGCGCTGCTCGACTTCGCCGCGCAGGTGAAGGCGGCGGGCGGGCGCGCGCATCTCATGGGCCTGATGAGCCCCGGCGGCGTCCACGCCCATCAGCGCCACATCGCGGCGGCGGCGAAGGCGCTGAAGGCGCTCGGCGTTCCCGTCCTCCTCCATCTCTTCACCGACGGGCGGGATACGCCGCCCGAGGCGGCGCCGGAATATCTTTCCGCCTTCCTCCCGGACCTTGGCGGCGCCGGCGAGATCGCCACCGTCTCGGGCCGCTTCTACGCCATGGACCGGGACAAGAGGTGGGACCGGGTGGAAGCCGCCTGGCGCGCCATCGTCCTCGGCGAGGGCGAGGCGGCGGAGACGGCGGCGGAGGCGCTGGGCGACGCCCGCGCCCGCGGCGAGACGGACGAATTCGTGACGCCGACCGTTATCGACGGCTACGAGGGCGCGCGGGAGGGGGACGGCGTGCTCTTCCTCAATTTCCGGGCGGACCGGGCGCGCGAACTCCTCTCCGCGCTCGGGGAGCCGGGCTTCGACGGATTCGACGCCTCCGCGCGCCCCGAATTTTCCGCCATGGCCGGCCTCGTCTCCTATTCGGAGCGGCATGACCGCTTCATGTCCGTCCTCTTCCCGGCGGAGCCGCTCGCCAACACGCTCGGCGAATGGGTGGCGAAGCAGGGCGGGGCGCAGCTGCGGCTGGCCGAGACGGAGAAATATCCGCATGTCACCTTCTTCCTGAACGGCGGGGAGGAGACGCCGAACGAGCGCGAGGCGCGCTTCATGGCGCCGAGCCCGAAGGTGCGGACCTATGACCTGAAGCCGGAAATGTCCGCCGCCGAGGTTTCGGGCGCGCTCGTCGCCGGGATCGAGGGCGGCGCGCATGACCTCGTCGTCGTGAACTTCGCCAACCCGGATATGGTGGGCCATACCGGCGACCTCCAGGCCGCGATCCGCGCCTGCGAGGCGGTGGACCGCGCGCTCGGCGCCGCGCTCGCGGCGCTGGAGCGGGCGGGGGGCGCGATGATCGTGACCGCCGATCACGGCAATTGCGAGATGATGGTCGACCCGGAAACCGGCGGCCCGCACACCGCGCACACGACGACGCCGGTCGCCGCCTTCCTCGCCGGCGTTCCCGGCGTTCGGCTCGAAGGGCCGGGGCGGCTCGCGGATATCGCGCCGACGCTGCTGGACCTCATGGGCCTGAAGCCGCCGCCGGAGATGACTGGGCGGAGCCTCCTCGCCCGATGATCCGTCTCGCACTCCTCCTCGCGCTGGCCTTCGCCGGCCCCGCGGCGGCGGACGAGGCGGCGGCGCAGCGCGCGGCGGAGATGCTGGAGCGGGCCGAGGCGCTCCTCTCCGCCGCCCGCTCGCCCGAAGAGCGGCTCGCCGCGCTCGGCCGCGCGGCGCAGGCGCGGGAGGCGGCGCTCGCCTCGCTCAGGGACGATCTTCGCGCGGGCGCCGGGCGGCGGGCGGAGATCGACGCCGCGCTCCGGGCGGAGGAGCGGCGGCTCCTCGCCGTCCTCTCCGCGCTGCAGCGGCTGGAGCGGGCGCCGCGCGCGGCGACGCTGGCGCATCCCGGCGGCCCGGTCGCCGCGGCGCGGGCGGAGATGAGCCTCGCCGCCTTCGCCCCGGAACTGGCGCGAGAGGCGGCGGCGCTGGCCGGGACGCTGAAGGAGATCGCCGCGATCGACGAAGCGCGCGAAGCGGCCGCCGAATCCGCCCGCGCCGCGCTCGCCGCGCTCCAGCGCACCCGCGGCGACCTCGCCGCCGCGATGCGGGAGGGGGCGGGCGCGGCGCCCGATCCGACCCTCGCCGAGCGTCTGAAAGGGGAGGCGGCGGCGCTCGCCGCCGGGGCGGAGACGCTGCGCGCCCTCGCCCGCTCCCTGCCGCCCTCCGGCCTCGCGGACCGGCCCCGCGCCGCCAGCTTCGCCGCCGCCCGCTCCCTGCCGCCGCCCGCGGAGGGCCCGCTCCGCCGCCGCTTCGGCGCGCCGGGCGCGGGCGGGCCGGCGGAAGGCGTGGAGGTCGCGACCGCGCCCTGGGCCGCGGTCTACGCCCCCTGGCCCAGCGCGGTGCGCTTCGCCGGCCCCTTCGGCGCCGAAGGCGCGGTGGTGATTCTGGAGCCGGACCCGGACATGCTGATCGTCCTCTCCGGCCTTTCCGGCGTCAGCGTCGCGGCGGGGGACATCGTGCCCGCGGGCGCGCCCGTCGGCGCGATGGGCGGCCCGGCGCCGGCCGCTGAAGAATTTTTGATCGCGGCGATGTCGGCGGTTGAAACCCTCCCCGCCGAAACGCTCTATATGGAGGTGAGACGAAGCGGCGCGCCGGCGGACCCGGCGATCTGGTTCGCATTCGATAACGAGGAAGGCGAGAGACCATGAAACAGGCGTTCATCGGCGTCATCGGCGGCGCGGCGCTCGGCGTCTTCGCGGCGACCCAGCTGACCCCCCCGCTCGTGGCGCAGGAGAACGGCGCCCGCAGCACCTATGAGCAGCTCGATCTCTTCGGCGACATTTTCGAGCGGGTGCGCAGCCAGTATGTCGACCAGGTGGACGAGGCGAAGCTGATCGAAAGCGCCATCAACGGCATGCTCGCCTCGCTCGACCCGCATTCGAGCTACCTGCCGCCCGAAAATTTCGAGGACATGCGCGTCCAGACCAAGGGCGAGTTCGGCGGGCTCGGCATCGAGGTCACGATGGAGAACGGCCTCGTGAAGGTCGTCGCCCCGATCGACGAGACGCCCGCCGCAAAGGCGGGCATCGAGGCGGGGGACTTCATCTCCGCGCTGGACGGGGAGCCGGTGCTCGGCCTCACCCTCGCCGAGGCGGTCGAGAGGATGCGCGGGCGCGTGGGCGAGGAGATCACGCTCACCATTCTCCGCGAGGGGCGGGAGGAGCCGTTCGAGATCTCCATCGTCCGCGACACGATCAAGATCCGCGCCGTGCGCGCGCGGGCGGAGGGGGATGTCGGCGTCATCCGCATCACCACCTTCAACGAGCAGACCTTCGACAATCTCGAATCCGGCATCGCCGAGGTGACGGCCGAGATCGGAGAGGACAGGATCAAGGGCTACGTGATCGACCTCCGGAACAATCCGGGCGGCCTGCTGAACCAGGCGATCTCCGTCTCCGACGCCTTCCTCGAGACGGGGGAGATCGTCTCCACCCGCGGGCGGAACACGGATGACAGCGAGCGCCACAACGCCGAGCCGGGGGACCTGACAGGCGGCAAGCCCATCGTCGTCCTCATCAACGGCGGCTCCGCCTCCGCCTCGGAGATCGTCGCGGGCGCGCTGCAGGATCATCGCCGCGCGATCATCGTGGGCGAGAAGAGCTTCGGGAAGGGCTCCGTGCAGACCATCATGCCGCTTTCGGGCCAGGGCGCGATGCGGCTGACGACGGCGCGCTACTACACGCCCTCCGGCCGCTCGATCCAGGCGCTCGGCATCGAGCCCGACATTCTTGTCGAGCAGCGGAAGTTCGAGGCCGAGCCGGAGGCGGCGGGGCCGCTCACCCGCCGCAGCGAGGCCGATCTCCGCGGCAGCCTCGAAAACCAGCTGACCGAGGAGGAACAGCAGCTCCTCAAGGAGGAGCGGGAGCGGCACGAGGCGACCGCGAAGCTGCGGGAGGACGATCTCCAGCTCGCCTATGCGCTGGACCTTCTCACCGGCCTCTCGGTCATCGCGCAGACGAAATGAGCGGGGCGGAAGCCGGGGCGGCGGCCTTCGCGTCGCTCCCCTACCGGCCCTGCGTCGGCCTCGTGCTGATGAACCGGGCCGGGGAGGTGTTCGCTGGGCGGCGGATCGACAATCCGGGCCCCGCCTGGCAGATGCCGCAGGGCGGGATCGACGAGGGGGAGACCCCGCGCGAGGCTGCGCTCCGCGAACTCGGGGAGGAGACGGGCCTCGATCCGGTGCGCGTCGCCGTGCTGGCCGAGACGGCGGGGTGGATTCCCTATGACCTGCCGGCGGACCTGATCCCGAAGCTCTGGGGCGGGCGGTTCCGCGGGCAGGAGCAGAAATGGTTCCTCCTCCGCTTCCTCGGCGCCGATTCCGAGGTGCGGATCGACGGGGAGCATCCCGAGTTCAGCGAATGGCGCTGGATGGCGCCCGAGGCGCTGATGGAGCGGATCGTGCCCTTCAAGCGGCAGGTCTACGAGGCGGTGTTCGGGGAATTCGCCGGGCTGGTCGGGCCCGGCTGAGGCCGCGACAACTCCGCCCGTGCGCCGGCCCCCGCGCCGCGCTAAGGCTGGCGCATGACGACGCTCGCCGACTTCGCCGCAGCCGTGGAGAGCCTCGAGGCCGTGAAGGCGCTCAAGTTCTCGCGCTGGGGCTATTCGCTGACGAACGCGGCGCATGTGCTCGGCATCGCGCTCCTCGTCGGCGCGATCCTGCCGCTCGACCTCCGGCTCCTCGGCGCCTGGCGGAGCGTGGACCGGGTCGCGCTGGCGCGGGTTCTCGTGCCCGTCGCGGCGACAGGTCTCCTCCTCGCCGTGGCGGCGGGGGTGGTGCTCTTCTCCGTCCGGGCGCCGCATTACGTGAAGGTCGATCTCCTCGCCTGGAAGCTCGGGCTGATCGTGACGGGGGCGACGCTGGCGCTGGTCTTCCATGCGCGCGCCGGGCTCTGGGTCGAGCGGGCGGGGCCGGGGCAGGCGGCGTTCCACGGCGCGGCCTCGCTCGTCTGCTGGCTCGGCGCGCTTCTCTGCGGTCGTCTGATCGCCTATTTTCCGGGTTGAAACGGGAGGCACCGATGAAGATCACCCGCCGCGCCGCGCTCCTCGCGCTCGCCGCCGCGCCCGCCGCGGCGCATCACGGCTTCATGCAATGGGACTACGAGAACCCCGTCTTCATCGAGGGCTGGGTCTCGAAGGAGATGGACGGGTTCCCGCACTGGGAGATCTGGGTCCGGGTCGAGGGGAAGGACTGGGAGGTCGATGTCGGCGACCAGTTCGTGCTGGAGAAGGCCGGGCTCTCCGCTGACGGGAAGGAATTCCGGATGCGGCGGGAGATTCGCGTTGAGGGTTACAGGCCGATGGACAAGTCGGTGCTCCGCATCCTTCCGCGGCGGATCATTTTCGACGGCGGCGACGAGGCCTACGACATCGTGGTCGAGGGCTGAGGCGCGGCCCGGGCTGCTCCGGCCTCGCGCGGGTTTGGCCGGGGCAACGCGGTCCGCGCTCCCCTTGGCCCGGGCGACCAGCCCGGGCCGCGGCCTCCCTCCCGCCAGGGAGGCCGCATCGCGACGGTTCGGGACGTGCAACCGTCGAAGTCCCTGACGACATAAACCGCTGAAACCACTCGCTTCGAGGCGTCGTCCCGAGGGAGCCCGCGGCCCTCCGCGCGCCGCCCGGCCCGCGGATGGCCCCGGTTTCGCGCGGCCCGCTTCGTCAGCCCGGCGCCTCGCCAAGCCTGTCGAGAAACGACAATTGCGGGGCGGGGGGCGCCGGTGGCGGCGCGAAGAGGTCCTCCCTCAGCGGCGGCGCCGGCCGGTCCAGCCCCGCCTCCCGCGCCGCGCGGGCGAAGCGGCGGCGGATGAGGTCCGCGAGCGGGCCCTGCCCGGCGAGGCGCTTGCCCCATTCCGGGTCGTAGTCCCTGCCGCCATGCAGGTCCCGCACCTGGCGCATGACGCGCGCCGCACGGTCCGGAAACGCCGCCTCCAGCCATTCGACGAAAAGGTCCCGCACTTCGAGCGGCAGGCGGAGCACGACATAGCCCGCGCTCTTCGCACCGGAGGCGGCGGCGGCCTTCAGCAGGCTTTCGATCTCGTGGTCGTTGATCGCGGGGATGAGCGGGGCGGTCATCACGCCGACCGGGCAACCGGCGGCGGCGAGGCGGCGCATCGCCCAGAGCCGCCGAGCGGGCTGCGCCGCGCGCGGCTCCATCCGGGCGGAAAGCGCCGGGTCCAATGTCGTGAGCGAGAGCGAGACGCGGGCGAGGCCGCGCCGCCCCATCGGGCCGAGAATGTCCGCATCCCGCGCCACGAGCGCGGATTTCGTGACGATGGCGACGGGATGGGAGAATTCGGAAAGGACTTCGAGCACCCCGCGCATGATCCGCTGCGTCTTCTCGACCGGCTGGTAAGGGTCCGTGTTCGTGCCGATGGCGAGGGTCTTCGGCCGGTATCCGGGGCGGGAGAGGGCGCGGCGGAGGAGCGCGGGGGCGTCAGGCTTCACGGTGATCTTCGTCTCGAAATCGAGGCCGGGCGAGAGGCCGAGCCAGGCGTGGGTCGGCCGCGCGAAGCAATAGACGCAGCCATGCTCGCAGCCCCGGTAGGGGTTGAGCGACCGCTCGAAATTCAGGTCCGGCGAGACGACGCGGGAGATGACGCTCTTCGAGCGGTCGATCGTGAGTTCGGTGCGGAGCCGGGGCGGCTCGCCCTCCTCTTCCTGCGCCCAGCCGTCATCCTCCGCCATGCGCGAAAGATCGAACCGCCCGGAGCGGTTCGAGACCGCCCCGCGCCCCTTCGCCATGCCGTTCCGATTCGGTGCATTCATGAGGAACAATATAGGAACATTCCGCCCGCGGCGCGAGAGGGAGTCAGGGCCCATCGGCCGCCTGAAACAATCGATCACGAGTTTATTCGTTTGGAATCAAGGCTCCGATGCCGATTTCCATGGAAATCCCGAAATCAGGGATTGAGCGCCGCATTCCGCGCTCAAGCAGCGCGAAGCGCGGTAGCGCAAACAAAGATGGTGACTCCGGATGGATTCGAACCATCGACCTGCCGCTTAGGAGGCGGCCGCTCTATCCCCTGAGCTACGGAGCCGGCGCGGCGGAAACTACAGGCTCGGGCGCGAAAGGCAACCGCCCCTCAGATGTCCAGCATCTCCGCGAAGCGGGCGTTCTCCTGGATATAGTCGAACCGCGCCTCCGGCTTCTTCCCCATCAGCCGTTCCACAAGGTCCGCCGTCTCCCCCGGCTCGTCGTCGTCGATGGCGACGCGGATGAGGGTGCGGGTGGCCGGGTCCATCGTGGTGGACTTCAGGTCCTTCGCGTCCATCTCTCCGAGGCCCTTGAACCGGCTCACGTCGATCCGGCCGCGGCCCGTGAAGGCGGTCTTCATCAGCCGGTCCCGCTCCGCCTCGTCCTTGGCGTAGACCGACTTTCCGCCCTGGGTCAGCCGGAAGAGCGGCGGCTGCGCGAGGAAGAGGCGGCCATTGTCCACCAGCGGGCGCATCTGGGTGAAGAAGAAGGTCATCAGGAGCGCGGCGATATGCGCCCCGTCGACATCCGCGTCCGTCATGATGATGACGCGCTCGTAGCGCAGGTCCTCGTCGTCATAGCGGGAGCCGAGGCCGACGCCGAGCGCGAGGGCGAGGTCCGCGATCTCCTGGTTCTGGCCGAGCTTGGAGGAGGCGGCGCCGAGCACGTTCAGGATCTTGCCGCGAAGGGGGAGGAGCGCCTGGTTCCGCCGGTCCCGCGCCATCTTGGCGGAGCCGCCCGCGCTGTCCCCCTCGACGAGGAAGACTTCCGTGCCCTTTCGGTCGGTCGCGGAGCAATCGACGAGCTTGCCGGGGAGGCGGAGCTTCTTCGTCGCGGTCTTCCGCGCCGTCTCCTTCTCCTTCCGCCGCCGCTGCCGCTCCTCCGCCCGCTCGATGAAGGTCTCGATCAGGGCGCCGGCGGATTTCGGGTCGGCGGCGAGCCAGTTGTCCCAATGATCGCGCACCGCGCCCTCGACGAGGCGCTGCGCCTCCACGGTCGAGAGACGGTCCTTGGTCTGGCCCACGAAGTCCGGGTCCCGGATGAAGGCGGAGATCATGGCGCAGCCCTGCGCGAACACGTCCTCCCCCGTGATCTGCGCGGCGCGGCGGTTGCCCGTGAGCTCCCCATAGGCGCGGGCGCCCTTGGCGAGGGCCGCGCGAAAGCCGGCTTCGTGCGTGCCGCCCTCGGGCGTCGGCACCGTGTTGCAATAGGAGGAGACGAAAGCGTCCCGCATCGGGGTCCAGTGGATCGCCCATTCGACGGAGCCAGGCGTGCCCGCGAACTTTTCCGCGAACTCGACCTTGCCGGCGAAGGGCAGCGCCGTTTCCGTCGCCACGCCCTTCAGGGTCGCGCCGAGAAAATCGGCGAGGCCGCCGGGGAAATGGAACACGTCCTCAGCCGGCGTCTCGTCCTGGATCAGCGCGGCGGCGCAGCGCCAGCGGATCTCGACCCCGCGGAAGAGGTAGGCCTTGGAGCGCGCCATCTTCCAGAGCCGCGCCGGCTTCAGCGCCGCGCGGGGGCCGAAGATTTCGGCGTCGGGGTGGAAGGTCACGGTCGTCCCCCGCCGGTTCGGCGCCGCGCCGACGCGGGCGAGTGGGGCGAGCGGGGCGCCGCGGGAGAAATCCTGCCGCCAGAGCGTCCTGTCCCGTGCGACCTCTACCTCCAGCCGGTCGGAGAGCGCGTTCACGACGGAGATGCCGACGCCGTGGAGCCCGCCCGAAGTCTCGTAGGCCTTGCCGGAGAACTTGCCGCCGGAATGGAGCGTGGTGAGGATCACCTCGAGCGCGGACTTGCCGGGAAAGCGCGGATGAGGGTCCACCGGGATGCCGCGGCCGTTATCCGAGATGCGGCAGGCGCCGTCCTCCAGCAGCTCGATCTCGATACGGCTGGCATGGCCCGCGACCGCCTCGTCCATCGAATTGTCCAGCACCTCGGCGACGAGATGATGGAGCGCGCGCTCGTCCGTCCCGCCGATATACATGCCGGGGCGCTTGCGGACGGGCTCCAGCCCCTCCAGCACCTCGATGGCGGAGGCGTCATAGGCTTTCGATGCGGCGTCCTCGGCGGCGAAGAGGTCCTTCGCGGCCTGGCTTCCCGGGGCGGCGGCCATTGGGCTCATCCTGTTCTGCTCGACGGTCCGGGATAATGCGCCGGGAGCGCGGCGTGATCAATGGCGGGCGATGTTGAGGCGAAGGAGGTCGTTCCACCGCTCCGGCGCCATCCAGCGGAGGTTCGGCCGCTGGGCCGCGACCATCGAGGCCTTCGCGTTGCCCTCGATCAGCCAGACGCGCTCCGCCGTCGGCGCAAGGTCCCATCCGCAATAGGCGTAGTCGGGGAAGGCCGTATCATGCGCCGCGACGGCGAGGTCCACGATCTCCCGGAAGCGGGGCAGGGGGCGGCCGCGGAAGAGGACGCCGTTGGCCGGGTTCCGCTCGTGCATTCTCGATTGCGCGCGGCCCGTCCCGATGGTGAGCAGCCCCGTCTGCGGCTCGACGCCGACATGGATGCCGACGCCGGCGCCGTTGTCCGCCAGCGCCTCCGGCACGGTCGAGAGCTTCAGCGCGACGGAGACGATTTCCGCCCGCCGCGCCTCGTTCAGGATCGTGTAGACGCGCACGGTGGAGAGCGCCTTTAGCGTCACGTCGGCGATGTCGGGATGCGAGCGGAGCCGGTCCTGCGCGATCCAGTCCGCCTTCGCGCCCGCGTCGCACCGGAGGCGGACTTCGAGGGCGGGGAGGCCATCATGACCGGAAGCGGAGACAACGCCGACGCCGAAGCCGCCCGTCCCGAACATCGGCTTCACGAAAAGCTCCGGCGCCTCGGGGAATGAGCGCGCCTCGATCCGGCCCTTGCGGCAGATCGCGCGAAGCGGGGGATGGGGCAGGCCGTGGCGGGCGCAGCGGGCGGCGAAGGCCGCCTTGTCGTCCATCTCGCAGGTCCCGTTCCAGTATTGCGGGTTGAGCCTCCGGCTGATCGCCGCCTCCTCGAACCGGCGGACATAGAGCGCGGCCTCGGCCTCGGTCTTCAGGTCCTGCACGATCGCGTCCCTCGGGTCGAGGAAGCGGGCGCGGCTGAGCGCCAGCACCGCGGCGGCGCGGTCGGGCGGCAGGGCGTGCGCCCTCGCCAGCGATCGCGCGCGGCCGGGGAGCCAGGCGAGGAAGGCGAGGCGCGTCAGCCGGAAAAAGAGGCGGCGGAGCGGCCCCGCCTCGCGCCAGATCGCGGCGTAGACGTCATGGAGCCCGGCTGCGGCGAGAAAGGGCGGCTCCGCGCCCGCCGGCGCGCGGGGGAAGACGAGCGGCGTCTTCTTGAGGAAATACCAGAAGCGGTTGTGCGCGCGGATCATGTCCGCGGCTCATTCTCCGATTCCGGTCACGCTTTCGTGACGGTTTCCGGCGGCGGCAGCGGCTCCGGCGCCCGGGCGGCGCCCGCCTTCGCGTCCCGCAGCGCGAGGAGGACGGCGCCGGCGACGATGAGCCCCGCCCCGGCGAAGGAAAGCGCGGTCGGGATCGTGCCGAACCAGAGCGCGTCATAGAGCGCGGCGAAGACGAGCGTGGCGTAGAAGAACGGGGTGGCGAAGCTGGCGTCCGTCACCTTCAGCGTCGCCATGAACAGCGCCTGCGCCGTCACCATCGTCCAGCCGACAAGCGCCATCATGACAAGCTCCGCCGCCGAGGGCAGGCGCCAGACGAAGGCGGCGGCGAGGAGGGCGACGGCCGCGCCGAGGAGGTTGGTGCAGAAGAGCATCCTCAGCACCCCCTCCCGCCGCGCCAGGAGCTTGGCGAAGATGATCTCCACCGCCATGAAGAGCGCGGCGGCGAGGGCGATGAGCGCGCCCGGCTCGGTCGCGCCCGAGCCGGGGCGGATGAGGAGCGCGCCGCCCGCCAGCGCCACCGCGGCGGCGGCCCAGCGCACCTTCCCCACCCGCTCCCCCAGGAAGAGGATGGCGAGGATCATCGCGAAGACCGGGTTGAGGAAGCTGATCGCCGTCGCGTCCGCCAGCGGGATCATCGCCGCTGCGGCGAAGAGCCCGGTGACGCCGGCCCAGCCGAAGACGGAACGGCCGGCATAGAGCCCCCAGGGCGCGCCGGAGAGCCCCTGCCGCCGCCAGAGCATGAGGACGGAAAGCGCCAGCAGCGCGAAGCCGTAGCGGCCGAGCACGATCTCGAACGGGTGCATCGGCTCGCCGCCCCATTCCTCCCCGATCCCGCGCCCCAGAGCCTTCGCGAGGAAGGTTGAGAGCGCGACGAAGGCGCAGCAGAGCGTCATGTAGAGCGCGGCGCGGAGCGGCGGGGACAGGGCGATCATCGCCCGCCCTTGCGCCCGGCGGCGCGATTCGTCCAGCGGATCAGCCGCAGAACCCGGCGATGAGGCGGCAAACCTCGTCCGGCTTCTGGTGGTGGAGCCAATGGTCCGCCCCCGCGACCTCGACGCGGCGGAGATCGTCGCAGAGCGCCTCCAGCCCCTCCGTCGCGGCGGGGAGGAGCGCCCTGTCCCCCGTCCCCCAGATCAGGAGATGGGGCATGCGGATGCGGAGCCGCGCCGGGTCGAGCGGGAGGAGCGCCGAGTCGGGCAGGGGCGCGCCGGCGTCGGCCACTTTCAGCGGCGTCGCGCGATACCAGTTCAGCATCCCCGTCAGCGCGCCGGGCTCCGCCCAGGCCGCGCGGTAGCGGGCGAGGCGGTCTCCGGCGAGCCAGGAGAGGTCCATGCCCTCGGCGAAGAGCTTCTCCAACTTCGCGAAATCGTCGGCGGAGAGCCGCGCCTCCGCCTCCGGCGACCGGAGATAGTGGAAATATTGCGAGGCGGCGGATTGCGCGCCGCCCGCCGCCAGCGCCCGCTGGAAGGGGATCGGATGCGCGCCGTTCATGATGACGAGCCGCTCCATAAGCTCCGGGCGGGCGATGGCGAGGGCGTAGGCGACGGAGGCGCCCCAGTCATGCCCGACCACGGCGCGCGCCTTCGGCGCGAAATGCGTCAGGACCGCCGCCGCGTCCCCCGCCAGCTTGCCGGCGGCGTAGTCCTTCACATCGGCGGGCTTCGAGGAGCGGCCATAGCCGCGCTGGTCCGGCGCGACGAGATGGAAGCTTCCGGCGAGCCGCTCCAGCACCTCCTCCCACGCTCCGGAATATTCCGGGAAGCCGTGGAGGAGAAGGAGGAGCGGCGCGCCCGGCTCCCCGGCTTCGAGGCAATGGAAGCGGAGGCCCTGATGGGCGATTTTGGTCTCTCGGATCACCGGAGGAGGATCGGCCGGCGCGCGGGGCCAGTCAATCGCCCGCACGGCGTCAGAGCCCGCCCGCGTCCAGCACGTCTGCGAAGCCTTCCGCCTCGATCTGCCCCTCTCCGGGCCGGTTGCGCACGGCGGCGAGGCTGGCGAGGCCCGTCGCCTCCGCCGCCGCCATCAGCGCGGCGTGGGCGCGCGGCGCGTGAACGCCGTGGACGAGCCAGATGAGGTAGAGCACGGCGAAGCCGTAATTGGCCCATGCGGCGACAAGGAACAGCGCCTGGCCCGCCAGCGTCTCGAACCGCGCGAAGAGCGAGAGGTCGAGGCTGAGCGGCACCTCCGCCGCATCGCCCCCTTCCGCCATCACGGCGAGGTTCAGCGCCGTGGCGGCGAGGCTGACGAGGAAGAGCGCGAGGAAGGGCAGGGCGAGGAGCCCGCGCCCGACCGTCGCCCACGCCGCGCGGCGGAGCGCCGCGCCATCAAGCCGGCAGGTGATGCGGAGGCCGGCGACCCGCCGCGCCTCCATGAAGGCGTTGAGCTCCGCCGCCCGGTACCCGCACCAGAGCGCGTAGAGTAAGGCGGCGGCGAGCGCGGCGGCGAGCGGATAGAGCACGCGCATCATGTCGAGCCGCGTCTCGCCCCAGGCGACGACGAAGCCGAAATTGCGGATCAACGCGAGAAAGGCGAAGGCGGCGAGCGCGCCGAACCACACCATCGCCCACGGGCGGAAAAGGGGCGCGGCCCGCCCTTCGAACCGGAACGGCGCGTCGCCATAGCGCATCCGCTCCGTCATCCGCCGCTCCCGCGCCATCCGGAGCCAGGGGCGGGAGAGGCCGAGCGTCAGGACCATGAGCAGCGCATGGCGCGCCCAGAGCAGCACGAACCCGCCCGCGCCCCGCTCCATCCCGAAGCGCACGCCGCGCCAGCGGGTGCGGAGCAGCCGGTAGCGCCGCGCCCGGTATTTCGCGAATTCCAGCACCGGCAGCACGGCGAGCGCCGTGAGCCCGACCGCCGCGGGCGGAGAGACCGCGCCGAAGAGCCGGAGCGAGAGCCAGGAGAGCGCGAGGTTGAAGCCGAGAATCGCAAGGCCGAGCAGGATCACGACCATCACGGAGCCGCGCAGCATCTCCCCCGCCGTTCCGTCATATTCGAACGGGTCGCCGCCGAGCGTCGTCCGCCCCCAGAAGAGCCGGCGCTGCGCCGTCTTGAACCAGAAGCGCCCGAGCCCGAAGGTGAATGCGGAAAGCGCGCCCCAGCGCAGCGTCACGCGCGTGACCTCGCCCGCGTCGGGCGAGAAGGCGAACCGGGCCGTATCGTTCTCCATGCGCTTTCCGCTCCTCCGCCCCACCTAAGCCCGTAGGGCGGGGGAGGGAAAGGGCGCCTCACGCTCCGCGCGTCGCCGCGCCGATCCGGGCGATGAGCGCTGCGGCGACCTCGCGCGCCGTCTCCGCGATCTCCTCATAGGCCGGGGCGCGCCCGGCGCTCTTGCGCCAGACGAGGCCGATCGTGCGATAGGGCGCGCCGAAGGCGAAGCGGCGCACGACGACCTCGCTCCCTTCCCGGATCTCGGAATGGGCGTAGAGCGCGGGCAGGATCGTGACGCCCATCCCCATCCCCGCCATCTGGCGGAGCGCGTCGAGGCTCGTGCCCTCATAGTCGCGGTTCAGCCGCGCGCCGTGGGCGCGCGCCAGCGCCTCGATCTGGTCATGGAGGTGAAAGGCGGGGGAGAGGGAGAGAACCTCGAGCCCGGCCAGATCCTCCGAGGCGATGCGCCGCTTCGCCGCCAGCGGGTGATCGGCCGCGACGGCGAGATAGAGCGGCTCGCGGAAGAGCGGCCGCGCCTCCAGCTCCGCCCCCGCGGCGGGAAGCTGGGCGAGGATCACGTCGTGCACGCCCTCCGCCAGCTCCCGCTCCAGCACGCGGGGCGGCGCCTCCCGGATATAGAGCTTCAGCGCGCGGCGCTTCGCATGGAGCGCCGCGACGACATGAGGCAGGAGATAGGGGCCGAGCGTCGGCTTTGCGCCGAGGCGGATCGCGCCCACCGGCCCCTCCCGCGCCGCGGCGGCGAGGTCCGCCACGCCCTGCGCGGCCTCCAGCGCGATGCGGGCGCGGGCGACGACCTCCCGCCCCACCGGCGTCAGCGTCGCCCCCGCGCCGCCGCGCTCCACGAGCCGGACGCCGAGCGCCTCCTCCAGCGCCTCGATCTGCGCGCTGAGCGAAGGCTGGCTGACGCCGCAGCGCTCCGCCGCGCGGCGGAAATGCCCGGTTTCCGCCAGCGCGACGAGGCGGCGGAGCTGTTTCAGCGTGATCTTCCCGGCGTCCATCCCCATCCCCCCGGCCGTCTCCGAGGGAGATAGGATTTTCCTATCAGGATTTCATCTCCGATCATGTTTTTCGCGCGCGACCGGCGCCCATATTCCTAGGGTCCGACAAAGAACAGGAGGTTCCGCCATGACCCCGCATGACGATGACGATCCGACCCCGCCGCGCGTCGGCGCACTGCGCGCCCGCCGCGCCCGCATCGATGCGGAGATCGCGGCGGAAGTTCGACGCCCGGCGCCGGACGCGCTCCGGCTCCAGGAGTTGAAGCGGCGTCGGCTGAAGGCGAAGGACGAGATGGCGGGCGTTTTCCGCACCCTTTCCCGCCCCGATCAGCTGCCCGCGGCGTGAAGGGGGCGGCGATGACCTTCAGCTTCTTCGGTTACGTCCCCCCGCTCGCTCCCGCGCGTGAGGCTTCCCGCCTCACGGGTTCGGGCGCGGGCGTCGACGAATGGATGGCGGAGCACGGGCTCCGCGCCAAGACGCGCGAACGCGAGGCGGAGGCCCCCCGCGCCGAAGCCGCGTGAGCGCAGGGTCGCCGGCCGTCCCCTCCGGTCGGCGACCTACCTTCCGAGCGGGTCCCTGAGGCCGCCCATGAGCTTGGGGTCGAACGGGCAGCGGGTGAGGTTCTCCACCCCCGCCTCCGTGATCATCACCTGATCCTCCAGCTTGATCCCGAAGCCGCCGCCGACGCGGCCGAGATAGCTTTCGGAACAGAGGAACATCCCCGGCTCCAGCGGCGAGTCGAATTCGCCGTCCACCCAGAGATCGGGATACTTCACCAGCGGCCACTCGTCGCAAAGCCCGACGCCATGCATGACGCAGCCGTATTTCAGCGCCTGGAATTCCGGCGGCATCGGCCGCGTCGCCATCGAGACCTCGCGGAGCGTCATGCCCGGCTTCAGCAGGGACCAGTTCTCCCAGACCTGCATCCACGCTTCCTGGTGCGTCTCCACCATTTCGCGCGTCGGCTCCGCGTCCCCCACGATCCAGGTGCGGGAAATGTCCACGCACATGCCGTAGCAGCCGATGAGGTCGGTGTCCCAGGCGAGGATGTCTCCCTCCGCGATCACGCGCGGCCCGCATTCCTGGAACCAGGGGTTCGTCCGCGGGCCGGAGGACAGGAGCCGCGTCTCGATCCATTCGCCGCCGCGGCGGATGTTCTCCGCATGGAGCACGGCCCAGACGTCATTCTCCGTCATGCCGGGCCGCATCGCGCGGCGCATCTCCGCCAGCGCCTGCTCGCAGGCGTGCTGGGCGCAGCGGAGCGCGGCGATCTCGTCCGGCCCCTTCACCGCGCGGGTCTTCTCCATCACTTCCTCGCCGTCCGACAGCCCGATGCCGCACGCGGCGAGGGCGGCGTGGCCGACCGGCATCATCTTGTCCACGGCGAGGCGGCGGCCGCGGCCGCATTCCCGCGCCATGATCCCTTCCACCGCCTTCGCGAAGTCGGCGGCGACCTCGGGCGTCCTGTCCCCGTAGTTGAAGTAGAAGAGGCCGGCGCCGTTCAGGATCTCCTTCACGAGCGGATTATGCGCCGCGAGATGGTCGAGCCCCTTGTATTCCCAGAGCGCGACATGGCCGGAGGCCGTGACCATACAGGCGCGGAACGGGTTGTGCGTGTTCCAGAGCTGCATGTTCGGCGCATCCGTGGCGTAGCGGATGTTGAGCGGGTCGGTCAGCAGAACCGCGTCGAGCCCCCGCGCCTCCAGCGCCGCGACGATCCGGTCGCGCCGGTGGAGCCGCATCCGCGGCAGGTCGGGGCATTCGATCCCCGCCGCCGCCCATTCGACATAGGCGAGCTTCGTCGGCCCGATCTCCACCCGGTCGTTGTCATCCGGCGTCATGTCGGGCCTGAGCCCGGGCGTGATTTTCCGCCGTTCGGCGAAGTGGCTTTCGGTGATGTGGCGGTTCATCGGGGGCGCTCCGGCGGGTGACGCGAAAGTGAGCGCGAGAAAGCGGCGGCGCGCTCGCCCGATTGCGGCGAAGGATTGTCGCGAACGGTCCGGCCCGTGCGGTCAGGCTTCTCCGGTCCTGCCTTCGAGCAGCGCCATCGCCGCCCGTTCCGCCGCGTCTGCAAACGGCTCCAGCACGAGGTCGGCTCCGATCTCCGCAAGCCTCCTCGATTCTTCCCGGTCATGCGAGGTAACGGCCAGGAGGCCGCCGAAGCCCGCGCCGCGGGCGATCTGGATCAAGGTCCGCCGCGCATCCTCATGCGTGAGCGCGGCAGGCAGAAGCGGAATGCTGGAGACGATCCAGCGCGCCCGCCCGAGCGGCAGGGACGCGACGAACTCGGCGTCGTTCGCATCGCCGAACTCGGCGCGAAGGCCGAGCGCGCGCCAGCGGCGCACGGCCGCCGGGTTCACGTCGACCCCGAGCACGGCCAGCCCCTCCGCCTTGAGCCGGAGGCCGAGCTCCGCGCCGAAACGCCCCAGCCCGAAGATGATGATCTCCGGCGGCGC
Organism: Pikeienuella sp.; assembly: GCF_046290545.1. Taxonomy (NCBI): domain Bacteria; kingdom Pseudomonadati; phylum Pseudomonadota; class Alphaproteobacteria; order Rhodobacterales; family Paracoccaceae; genus Pikeienuella; species Pikeienuella sp. Next base: position 123,327 of record NZ_JBKAGV010000005.1, read on the forward strand.
TTCGCCCTCATCGTCCGCGCCCGCTTCCTCCGCGAAGGCGCGCCTGCGCTCGAACACCCCGAGGAAGGGCGCGAAGATCCTGTAGAGCTGATGCGAATAGGTGATCATGTAGGTCGAGGCGGCGATGGTCACGAGGCCGACGAGCGTGACGAGGCCGAGCGCCCCGTCGCCGACATGGCCGAGGCTGACCCCCATCGCCACGAAGATGAGCGAGAACTCGCTGATCTGCGCCACAGTCAAGCCCGCCAGGAACCCGGTTTCCTTCCGGTAGCCGAGGGAGCCCATGATCACGAGGACGATGAGCGGGTTGCCGACCAGAACAAAGACGGAGAAGACCAGCGCTGTGAAAAGCTCCTCGCCGAGCCGCGCGAGATCGAGCCCGGCCCCGAGCGCGATGAAGAAGAAGAGAAGGAGGAAATCCCTCAACGGGCCTAGCCGCGCGGAGATCGTCTCCCGATAGGGCGTCGAGGCGAGGGCGACGCCGGCGAGCAGGCCGCCAACCTCCTTGCCGAGCCCGGCGGCTTCTCCGGTCGCCGCGAAGGCGGCGGCGAGGGCGACGGCGAAGGTCACGAGAAGCTCCGGCGCCCGCGCCAGCTTCTCGGTCAGCGGATCGGCCACGTAGCGGATGAAGAGGACCACCGCGCCCACGAGCGCGAGCCCGGAGGCGAGCACGCCGACGATCCGCATCGCCGTCTCCTCGTCCTCGCCGCCGATGCCGATCGCGGAGAGCGCGATCATGGCGACGACCACGAAAAGATCCTGCACGATGAGGAAGCCGAGCGCGATCCGGCCGTGCAGCGTTTCGAGCTCCCGCTTGTCGGACAGCAGCTTGACGATGATGATCGTGCTCGAAAACGTCAGTGCGACGGCGACGTAGAGGCTCTCTACCGCATCGAGGCCGAGGGCGAGGCCGATCAGGAAGCCGAAGATCGAGGTGAAGAGCACCTGCCCGAGGCCGGTCGTCACCGCAACGGCGCCGAGCGAGCGGATCAGCTTCAGGTCGAGCTTGATGCCGACGAGAAAAAGCAGCACCGCCACGCCGAGTTCCGCCAGAAGCTCGATCGCCTCGCCGGAATGGACGATGTCGAGCGCCGAGGGCCCCGCCATCAGGCCGACGGCGATGAAGCTGACGATCAGCGGCTGCCGGAGCAACAGCCCGACGGCGCCGAGCGCGGCGGCGAGCGCGAGCAGCGCCGCGACTTCCGCGAAAGTCGATTGCATCGTGACGTCCATCGCCGCTCCGCATTCCGTTCCAGCAGGATAGCGGCGCCCGGCCGGCCGCGCCACTGCGCGGTCTTGATCGCCGCCGCAACATCGCCATTCTCTTTCGAGGGAGTGCGTGATGGCCTTGTCCTCGATCCTCGCGGCGACGGACTTTTCCGCCCGTTCGGAGCGGTCGGTCGCGCGCGCAGCGCGCCTCGCCGCCGCTCACGGCGCAGCGCTCATCCTCGTGCATGTCATGGATGACGACCGTTCGCCCGCGCTCGTCGGCGCCGAGCGCGCGGTGGCGGAGGCGCTCCTTCAGAAGGCTGCGGCGAGCCTTGCCCCGGCGCCGTCCGACGTTCTGCTGCTTTCCGGAGATCCGTTCCAGGAGATCGCCGCGGCGACGGAGCGGGGCGCCCCCGATCTCCTCGTGGTCGGGGCGCACCGCCCGCGACCGATCGGCGACTACTTCATCGGGACGACTGCGGAGCGGGTCATCCGCGCGAGCCGGCGGCCCGTTCTGATGGCCAAGGGGCCAGCGGACGGAGCCTATCGCCGCGTGCTTGTCGCCGTGGATTTCTCCGCCGCGTCGGCGACGGCCGCCCGCGCCCTCGCCGCGCTCGAACTGGCGGGGGAGGCGGAGGTCGTGCTCGTGCATGTGCGAAAAAGCGCGGCGGACACGCTCTTTCTTCGCGGCGGAATGACGATCGCGGAGCGGGAACGGTCCCTCGCCGAAATCTCTGCGCGGCTATCCGAACGCCTCGCCGCCTTCGCCGCCCATGCGGGGCTTCGCGCCTCGCGCCGCATCGTCGCTTCGGGGGACGAGGGCGACGCCGGCGCCATCCTCGCGACGGCCGAGGCCGTCGGCGCCGATCTCGTCGTGATCGGCACGCGCGGGCGGAGCCGCGGCCGCGCGATCCTGCTCGGTGGCGTGGCCGAGGCGGTGCTCCGCGATTCGGCGATCGACGTTCTTGCAGTCCCCATGCGCTGAGGCGCGTGCGCATATGGCGCGTTCCGCGTCTCCGCGCTATTCCGGAGGCATGGACGCGGTGGCCCGACAATACGAAGCCTATCCCTATCCCGCCCGCGACCCGGCGGAGGAGGGGAAGCGCCTCATCGTCGGCTCCCCTTCCGACCCGCCGGAAATCGACCATTTCCTCTTCGGCGGCAGGCGGGACTGGCGGAAGCCCTTCCGCGCCCTCGTCGCCGGCGGGGGGACGGGTGACGCGACGGTGATGCTCGCGCAGAAGCTCGCCGATGCGGGCGCGGCGGCGGAGATCGTCTATCTCGACATGTCGGCGGCGAGCCGGAAGGTGGCCGAGGCGCGGGCGGCGGCGCGCGGGCTCTCCTCCATCCGCTTCGTGACGGCGGACCTCCTGACCGCGCCGGAGCTCGGGCCCTTCGACTATGTCGACTGCACGGGCGTGCTTCATCACCTGCCGAACCCGCAGGCGGGGTTCGACGCGCTCTCTGCGGCGCTCGCAGAGGGCGGCGGGATGGGTGGCATGGTCTACGCCCCCTACGGGCGCACCGGCGTCTATCCGCTCCAGGCCGCGCTCGCGGCGCTGACGGAGGGCGAGGCGCCGGAGGCGCAGGTGGAGATCGCGAAGCGGGCGCTGGCCGGGCTGCCGAAGACGAACTGGTTCCTCGCCAACCCGCATCTTTCCGACCACCGGGCGAGCGACGCCGGGCTTTATGACCTGCTTTTGCACGCGCGGGACGTTCCCTTCGACGTTCCCGCCCTGCTCGGGGCGCTGGCGCGGGCGGGCCTCGCCTTCGTCTCCTTCATCGAGCCGCTGCGCTATGACCCGGCGCGCTACCTGCCGGAGAGCCTCCAGGCCCGCGCCGTCGCGCTTGACCCGCCCGCCCGGATGGCGCTGGCGGAGAGATTGGCGGGAAACATGAAAACGCATGTGTTCTACGCGGCGAAGGGCGCGCGGAAACCCGCCGCTCCCTCGCCCGAGGCCCGGCCGCGGCTCAACGGCCTCTCCGCCGCCGCGCTCGCCGCCGAGATCGGGCGGAAGGGCGCGCTCCGCCTCACGTCGGACGGCCTGAGCCACCGGCTCGACATCCCGCGCGAGGCGGCGCCGGCGCTCGTGCTGGCGGACGGGCGGCTGCGGCTCGGCGAGATTGCGAGGCGGCTGGGGAAGGATTGGTTCGCCTTCGCGGCGCTCTGGGCGCCGGCCCATGCGGCGCTCACCGGATTCAACCTGCTGCGCTATTCGGAAGGAACGCGATGATGGAGCTCGGCTACGCCCCGCTGACGCCATGGATCCCCGGCCGCCTCCCCGGCATGTCCCCGCTCGCGATGGAGGGCTGGCTGCACCGGGACGAGGCCTTCGAGGAGCAGATGGCCTATCGCGACCGGCTGATCGCGGAGCGGGGGGAGATCGTGCTGGCGGGCGAGGGATGCGACGGGGCGGAGGAATTGCTCGACCTCGTGCTCGCCACGCTCGCGGTGCATGACCGGGATTACGATGTGGGCGACGACGCGGCGCGCCGGCCCGACGGCGAGACTGTCGCGCTCGACCGGTCGCGGCCGCTCGCCACGCTGGGGCGGCTGGCGCAGGAGGATTTCGTGATCCTCCGGAAGGGGCCGGAGGATGCGGAGCATGTTCTCATCGGCGCCATCCTCTGCTTCCCCTCGCGCTGGTCGCTGGCGGAGAAGTTCGGCCGCCCGCTCGTCGCGATCCATGAGCGCGTGCCGGTCTATGACGAGGGGCTTGCGCCGCGGGTGCAGCGCCTCTTCGACGTGCTGACGCCGGACCGGCCGCTGGTTCGCGCCAACTGGCTGCTTCATCCGACGCCCGAGCTTCACCAGCCCAAGCTCTTCGAGGGAAACAAGAAGCCGCATGACCCGACAGGGCGGTTCTGGCTCCGGGTCGAGCGGCAGTCGATCCTCAAGCTGCGCTCTTCGGGCCATGCGGTCTTTTCGATCAAGACCCTGGTGACGTCGGTTGAGGCGCTGGCTGAGGATCAGCGCGAAAGCCTGATCGCCGCGCTGGAGGAGAAGCCGAAGGCGATGCAGGATTATCACGGCGGCGCCGCCTTCACGCAGCTTGCGCTGGCGGCGCTCCGGGCGCTCTAGGCGCGATGCCGGGTTTCGGGCCATTCCGGAAGGGAGCCGAACGCCGGGAGCGCGCATTGCGGCGACGGTTCGAGGCGGTCAGCTCCGGCATCGAGCGTCGGGAAAGATGGCGGGCGAGGCGGAAGCGGCTGCTGATCTTCCTTGCGATCGCCACCCTGTTCGCCGCGGTCGTCGTCGAGGCGTTCAGGCGAAGCGAGCGGCCGGCCCTTCTGACGCTGCGCCACATCGCAGCCTTCCCGAGTTGCGACGCCGCCCGCGCCGTCGGTCTTGCGCCGGCGGCGCGCGGCGCCCCGGGCTACCACCGCCATCTCGATGCGGATGATGACGGGATCGCCTGCGAGCCCTTCAGTCGCCCCTAATGCACCCTCGAAAGAATCGCGTCGATCTCCTCGTCCGACAGGCCGAAATGATGCCCGATCTCGTGGACGAGCACATGCGAGACCAGCTCGTAGAGCCCCGTATCCCCCCGCTCCGCCCATTCGTCGAGGATCGGGCGGCGGTAGAGCCAGACTTCATCCGGCAGGCCGCCGGAATCGACCACGCTCTTCTGCGTCAGGTCCACGCCGGAATAGAGGCCGGTGAGCTGGAACGCGTCCTCGATCCCCATCTCCTCCAGCACGTCGTCCTGCGCGAAATCCGCGACACGGATGAGGAGCCCCTCGCAGCGGGATCGGAAGGTCTCCGGCAGGGCGGCGAAGGCGGCTTCGGCCATCGCCTCGAACTCTTCGAGATCGGGGGGGTAGAGGTCGGATTCGAATTCGTGGGGCATGGCGCCGCGTAGGCCGGCCCGCGGCCCCGGTCAAGCTTCTGGACATTCCCGCGCCGCGGCGGAACAGTGCGGCATCCCGCTACAAGGAGACCCAGATGGCCCCGCTCGACCGCATCACCGCCTATGCCGACGAACTGACCGCGATCCGCCGTGACTTCCATGAGAATCCCGAGCTCGGCTTCGAGGAGGTGCGGACCTCGGGCATCGTCGCTGAAAAGCTGCGGAGCTGGGGTGTCGAGGTCACGACCGGAATCGGCAAGACGGGCGTCGTCGGCGTGATCGAGGGGAACCGGCCGGGCAAGACCATCGGCCTCCGGGCGGACATGGACGCGCTGCCGATCCACGAGACGACGAACCTGCCCTGGGCCTCCAAGACGCCGGGGATCATGCATGCCTGCGGCCATGACGGGCACACGACCATGCTGCTCGGCGCCGCCCGCTACCTTGCGGAGAACCGGGATTTCGCGGGGCGCTGCGTTCTGATCTTCCAGCCGGCGGAGGAAGGGCTCGGCGGCGGGCGGGCGATGATCGCGGACGGGCTCTTCAAAAAGTTCCCCTGCGACGAGATCTACGCCATGCACAACTCGCCCTATCACGAGCCGGGCGTGATCGGCGTGAAGAAGGGGCCGGCGATGGCGGGCGCCAATTTCTTCGACATCACGGTGCGCGGCGTCGGCAGCCACGCCGCGAGCCCCGAGCATTCGCGGGACCCGATCGTCATCATGTCCGCCCTCGTGGGGCAGATCCAGTCCATCGTCTCCCGCAATGTTGCGGCGACTGAGCAGATCGTCCTCTCCATCACGCAGTTCCACGCGGGCGCCGCCTATAACGTGATCCCGGAGGAGGCGAAGATCTGCGGCACCGTCCGCTATTTCAGCCGCGAGACGGCGGACAAGGTCTCCGACCGGATGCGCGCGCTCTGCTCCGGCTTCGCCTCCGCGCATGAGGTGGAGATCGACTGCGACATCCGCAACGTCTTCGACGTGCTGGAGAACGACCCGGCGCTGGCGGAGGCGATGATCGGAGTCGCGCAGGAATTCGTCGGCGACAAGGCGCAGATCAAGGACCAGCTCGTCATGGGCTCCGAGGATTTCGCGGACATGCTCCATGTCGTCCCCGGCGCCTATTGCACGGTCGGCCATGGCGGCTCCGTGCCGCTGCACAACCCCGGCTTCTATCTCGATGACGGGATCCTGCCGCTCGGCGCCAGCCTCTTTGCGCGGCTGATGGAGGTGCGGGGCGCGTCCTGACGCGCCCTCACCAGAAGGCGCGGGCGGCGCCGATCTTCTCCTTCTCCGCCGGCTGCGCGGGGGGCGTCTTCAGCAGCGCCTCAGTGTCCAGCCGGCGGATCGCCTGCATCCTCCTTCCGGCGACCTGGAGGGGGATGTTCTCCTTCCGCGCGCTGAGCCGCAGCGCCTTGCGGAAGCTTTCCACGATCATCCACGGCTCCGGGAGCCGCGAAAGCTCCTCCGCATAGCGCGTGAGCCACATGGCGGCGGCGGCGGCGACCTGCGGCGTGGCGTAGGAGGTGCCGGAGGGCTCGCCGTCATTGTCCTCCGGGTCGCTCCAGTGGGTCGGCTTCGCCTTCCCGTCCACGATGGCGAAGGCGGCGCGGTTCACCGGCGTCGCATAGGCCCAGATGTCGATCCGGTCCGGCTGGTTGTAGCCGCCGACGGGATAGTGGACCTCCCGGCTGCTGATCCCGCCCACGGAGATCGCGCGGGCGTAGCCGGCGGGATAGGAAACGACGTTGATGATCTGCCCGCCCGCGGCGACAAGCGGGACGCCCGCCTCATAGGCGCGGTCGATCGCGTCAGTCGTCGCCTTCGCGAGGCCGGGCTCCGCCTTCAGGCCGTATTGCAGCAGGGCGGCGATGCCGAGGAAGCCGGGATTGCCCATCGAGATCGAAAACACCTTTGGCGGGGCGGGGTGGGCGAGCGCATGGTCGATGGCGCGCCCGATGGCCGCCGTGTCCGCCTCCCCGATGAAGACGGGGCCGTTGGCGACGCGGTAGGGCTGCACCTTCGCCCCCGGCGCGGCGCCGACGAGCGTGCCCGCCTCGTTCCCGAGGATGACGGAGAGCGTCTTGACCCCGTGGTCGGGATATTCGCCGCGCCCGTGGTTGGCGTTCAGCGGGTCTGCGGCGGGGAGGCCGCCGGTCGCCTCCGGGTCGTGAAAGTTCGCGCCCTCGGCGAAGAGGATGTTCGCCGGCGGCGTCTCGCCCGCATAGCCGAGCGCGGGATGGGGGTGGAGCCCGGTGTCGATATGGCCGATCACCGTGTCGGAGGCGGCGAGCGCGGCCTGCGCGGCGCGCCATTCGGCGTCGCCCGGTTTCGGGCCGAGATCGGTGATAAGGCGGTCGGTCATCGGGCGCTCCTCCTGAACCTTTGGAAAGAGGGTAGGCCTTCAGCTTCCGATTGTGGAGGGGGCGCGCAACGCGCGCAGCGAAAAGGGCCGCCCCTCGCGGGGCGGCCCTTCGAACCCGAAGGTCCTGCGTTCACTAGCGCGGCTGCTCGGTCTCGTCCGCCGCGCGATCCTCGATGATCTCATCGGTGTCCGCATCGTCCTCGAAGAGCTGCGCGACGTCGAAGGCCTCCGCGGCCTCCTCTTCGGCGCGCAGGTCCTGGATGGACTTGCCCTGGGCCTGCAGCGCCGCCTCGTCCGGAGACCGGGCGACGTTGATCGTGACCGTCGCGCTCACCTCGGGGTGGAGGATCACGCGCACGTCATGCATGCCGAGCTCCTTCACCGGGGTGGTGAGGATGACCTGCGTGCGCGCGACGGTGAACCCGCCCTCGGTGCAGAGGTCCGCGATGTCGCGCGAGGTGACGGAGCCGTAGAGCGCGCCGGCGTCCGACGCCTGACGGATGGCGACGAAGCGCGCCCCGTTCAGCGTCTTGGCGACCGCCTCCGCCTCCTTCTTCAGTTCGAGATTGCGCGCCTCAAGCTGCACGCGCTCCGTCTCGAACCGCTCCATGTTGCGCTTCGTGGCGCGCAGGGCCTTGCCCTTGGGCAGGAGGAAGTTCCGGGCGAACCCGTCCTTCACCTTCACCACGTCGCCCATCTGGCCGAGTTTCTCGACCCGTTCGAGAAGAACCACATCCATGATTCAGCTCCTCACTTGATCGCGTAAGGCAGCAGCGCAAGGAACCGGGCGCGCTTGATGGCGCGGCCGAGTTCCCGCTGCTTCTTGGCGGAGACGGCGGTGATCCGGCTCGGCACGATCTTGCCGCGCTCGGAGATGTAGCGCTGAAGGAGCTTCACGTCCTTGTAGTCGATCTTCGGCGCGTCGGTGGCGGCGAAGGGGCAGGACTTCTTGCGCCGGAAAAAGGGTTTCTTGGCCATGGTCTCTGTCCTCTCGCTCAGTCGTCGCGCCGGGGCGGCCGGGGCGGGCGGGGCCCGCGCGGGCCACGGTCGCCGCGATCCCCGCGGTCGTCGCGGTCGCGGGAGTTCTTGGCGCGGACGACGGCGCTCTCGCCTTCCTCGTGCGCGTCGACCTTCACGGTCATCACGCGCATCACGTCGTCATGGAGGCGCATCAGGCGCTCCATCTCGTCCACCGCGGGGGCGGGCGAATTCGACTTCAGGAAGGCGTAGTGGCCCTTCCGGTTCTTGTTGATCTTGAAGGCCATCGTGCGAAGGCCCCAGTACTCGAACCCGACGACCTCGCCGCCATTGTCCTTCAGCACCTGGGAGAAATGCTCGATCAGGCCCTCGGCCTGCGCGTTGGATATGTCCTGACGCGCGATAAAGACATGCTCGTAAAGAGCCATGCGTCTCACCTCTGTCATGCGCGCTTCAAAATGCCGGGCGACGAGGCTTCCGGCCCGCATACGAGAGGCGCCGCGTTCAACCATTCGGAAGCCGGCGCTCCCTAGCGCGGGCGGGCCGCGGATGCAAGTCCGCTCAGGCGCCGAGGCGGAACGCCGTCTCCCCGTCGACCACGCCGTCCGCCGGCAGGCCCTGGTCGCGCTGGAAGGCGCGGACGGCGCTGGCCGTCTGCGGGCCGAAGACGCCGTCCGGCGCGGACCGGAGATAGCCGAGGGCGCGGAGCTCCCGCTGGAGCCGCGCCACGTCCTCCCCGCGCATGAAGGGCGAGGCGAGCCGAAGCGCGCGTGCGGGCGGCGCGCCGATTTCCGCCCCGGTCTCGGCGCCGTATCCGGCGCCGAAGCCCGGATCGTCCTCCGGGTCGGCGGAGACGATCTCGTACACGGTCCTCTCGCGGTAGGGGACGGGGCGGTAGAGCGCGCCGTCGCACAGGATCAGCCTGTCCCCGTCCGCGTAGACATCCTCGCAGGTCGGGCCTCTCGGGCGCTCGTCGACATAGACCAGCGTCGAATAGGCGAGGGGGGCGGTGAAATACCATCCCCAGAACGGGGAATAATGATACTGGCCCCAATAGGGATGCGGCGAGCGCCAGCGCGGCGGGCGGTGATAATGGGGGCGCCACCCGTGCGGGCGGCGGTCCACGACCTTGTAGCGGTCATAGCCGTGGCGCGGCCTGTCCCAGCGGCGGTCTCTGTCGCGATCTCGGTTCCAGTCGCGATCCCTGTCTCGGTTCCAGTCGCGATCCCTGTCCCGGTCGCGGCCCCGGTCCCTCTCGCGCGTTTCCCGCGCGGGCCTGTCGTCCACGCGCACCCGCGCTTCCGGCGCCGGGGCGTCGCCGCCCGGGTCTCCGCGCTCGGGGCGGTGCGGGCTCCTGAGCGCATCGACTTCGCGAAAGCCGGTGGACTGCGCCGCCTGCCGTTCCGCCTGGCGCGCCGCGCGGCGCTCCGCCTGACGCTCGGCTTGCCGCTCCGCCTGACGCTGCGCCTGACGCTCCGCCTGACGCTGCGCCCGACGCTCAGCCTGACGGGCGGCCTTGCGTTCCGCTTCCCGCTCCGCCTGCCGTTGAGCCTGACGCTCGGCCTGCCGCTGGGCCTGCCGTTCAGCCTGCCGCGCCTCGCGCGTCTGGAGACGGGTTTCTCCAGCGCCCTCGGCGAAGGCCGCGGGCGCGAAGGGCGGAGGGGGCGCGGCGAAGGCCGTGAAGAGGCCGAGGGCGATCGCCGCCAGTTTCATCCGCCTCGTCACAGCGCGCCTCCCGCATGTCGCATTGACGTCACACGCACGGCCCGTCCGGTTCCGTCGGCTCAGCCGTGATGCGCCGCCACGGTCTTGAGCGCGGAGAAGCCGTAGAGCGCCTCGAACCCCTTCTCCCGCCCGTGGCCGGACTTGCCGGAGCCGCCGAAGGGCAGCTCGACGCCGCCGCCCGCGCCATAATTGTTGATGAAGACCTGCCCCGCACGCAGCTTTTTCGCGAGGCGCATCTGCCGCCCGCCGTCGCGGCTCCAGATGCTGGCGACGAGGCCGTAATCCGTGCCGTTGGCGATGGAGACGGCCTCCGCCTCGTCCTCGAACGGGATCACCACCTGCACGGGGCCGAAAATCTCCTCCTGCGCCAGTTTGTGGTCTGGGCGCACGCCGGAAAGCAGCGTCGGCGCCACATAATGCCCGCCCGAAGGCGCGCCCGCCACGATCTCCCCCCGCGCGGCGGTTTCGAGATCGGCTGCGGCGGCGAGGTAGCCGTCCACGATGGACTTCTGCCGGGCGGAGATGAGCGGGCCGACATCGAGATCGTCGATGGCGCGGCCGACTTTCAGCGCGGAATAGCGGCCCGCCATCATCTCCAGCAGCCGGTCATGCACGCCGCGCTGGACGAGGATGCGGGAGGAGGCGGAGCAGGTCTGCCCCGCATTCTGGATGCCGGCGTTGACGAGGAAGGGCAGGGCCTTTTCCAGGTCCGCATCGTCGAAGACGACCTGTGGGGACTTGCCGCCAAGCTCCAGCGTCACCGGTACGATGTGCTGCGCCGCCGCCTCCTGCACCATCCGGCCGACCGAGACGGAGCCGGTGAAGGAAAGGTGCTTCACGCCGCGATGGCCGGAGAGCGCGGCGCCCGCCTCCTCCCCGAGCCCCGGAACGACGTTGATCGCCCCGGCGGGGAATCCCGCCTCCTCCGCGATTGCGGCGAAGGCGAGCGCGGTGAGGCAGGCTTCCTCCGAGGGCTTCAGCACGCAGGCGTTGCCCATGGCGAGCGCTGCGCCGACGGAGCGGCCGATGATCTGCATCGGATAGTTCCAGGGCACGATATGCCCCGTCACCCCGTGCGGCTCGCGGAGGGTGTAGACGGTGTAGCCTTCGAGATAGGGGATCGTCTCCCCCGTCACCTTGTCCGCCGCGCCGCCGTAGAATTCGAGATAGCGGGCGAGCGCCACCGCGTCGGCCCGCGCCTGCTTCAGCGGCTTGCCGACATCCGCCGCCTCGATCCGCGCCAGCGCGTCGGCGCGTTCGAGGACGAGTCGGCCCATCTTCATCATCAGCCGCCCGCGCTCGGCGGCGGTCAGCCGCCCCCATTCGCCCGCGAGCGCGGCTTCGGCCGCCTCGACCGCCGCGTCGATATCCGCCGCGGTTCCGCGCGCGATCTGGCCGACCTCGGTGCCGTCGGAGGGGTTTTCGAGCGGCAGGCGCTCCCCGTTCGCGGGCGCGCGCCAGCGCCCGCCGATATAGACGGCGTCGGCTCCGAACCAGAGATCGGGATGGGCGTTCATGGCGTTCTCCTCTCAAGCGCCGCCTTCACGTCCGGGGCGGCTGCGATCAGCGCCTTGGTATAGGGATGGGCGGGGGAGCGGAAGAGCGCCTCCGTCTCCCCCTCCTCCACGATCCGCCCGGCCTGCATCACCATCACCCGGTCGGCGAGGGCGCGGACCACGGTGAGGTCATGCGTGATGAAGAGGAAGGAGAGGCCGAGCCGGGCGCGGAGGCCGGCGATGAGGTCGAGGATCTGCGCGCGGATCGAGACGTCGAGCGCGCTCACGGCTTCATCGAGGATGATGAGCTCGGGCTCGATGATGAGCGCGCGGGCGATGGCGAGGCGCTGGCGCTGGCCGCCGGAGAATTCGTGCGGGTATTTCTCCATGTCGGCGGGGGAGAGCCCGACCTCCTCCAGCGCCCGCGCCACCCGGTCGCGCCGCGCGGCGCCGCGCGGCGGATCGTCGAGCAGGTGGAAAGGCTCCGCCACCAGCCGCTCCACCCGCCAGCGCGGGTTGAAGCTGCCGTAAGGGTCCTGAAACACCACCTGCATCTTCCGCCGGACGGCGCGCGGCGGGTCGAGCGTGACGGGGGCGCCGGCGATGCGGACCTCCCCGGCCTGAAGCCGCTCAAGCCCGAGGATGGCGCGGGTGAGGGTGGACTTTCCGCAGCCCGATTCGCCGACGAGGCCCAGAACCTCGCCGCGACGGAGCGTGAGGCTCACCCCGTCCACCGCACGGAGGCGGGCGGGCTTCGTGAAGAGGGAGGCGCGGGGCAGGGCGTAGTCCCGGACGGCGCCCTTCACCTCCAGCACCGGGGCGGGCGCGGGCGCGGCGGGCGCCGCTTCGGGCCGGTGGGCGGAGGCTTCGAAAAGCGCGCGGGTATAGGGGTGGCGGAGCGCGCGGAAGACCGCGCCCGTCTCCCCCGCCTCCACGATCTCCCCCCGGCGCATGACCGCGATCCGGTCCGCCGCGCCGGCGACCAGGCCGAGATCATGGGTGATGAACATCAGCCCCATGCCGAACTCGTGCACCAGCCCGCGAAGCAGCGCCATGATCTCCGCCTGCGTCGTGACGTCGAGCGCCGTCGTCGGCTCGTCCGCGATCAGGAGCTTCGGGCGGAGCGCGATGGCCATGGCGATGACGACGCGCTGGCGCTGACCGCCCGAAAGCTCGTGCGGATAGCGGTCGAGCGAGAAGCGCGGGGCGGGGAGGCCCACGCGGGTAAGCATCGCGCGGGCGAGCGCCTTCGCCTCCCGCCGGTCGGCGGCGCCGTGGATGAGGGCGGTCTCCGCCACCTGGTCGCCGATGGTCTGCACCGGGTTCAGCGCCGTCATCGGCTCCTGGAAGACCATGCCGATCTCCGCGCCGCGGATGCGGAGCATCTCCGCCTCCGTCTTCGCGAAGAGATCGGCGCCGCCCAGCCGGACCGCGCCGCCCGTCTCCGCCCCGTCGGGCAGGAGGCGGAGGACGGAAAAGGCGGTGAGGGACTTGCCGGAGCCGGATTCGCCGATGACGCCGAACACCTCGCCTTCGCTGATGTCGAACGAAACGCCCTTGAGGATCGGGGCGCGGTTGATGGAGAGGGTGAGATCTTCGACCGAGAGGAGGGTCATCGCGCCCGCCTCAGCCGCGGGTCCAGCCAGTCCCTCAGCCCGTCCCCCATCAGGTTGAGCCCCAGCACCGTCAGCACGATGGCGAGGCCGGGATAGAAGGCGAGGGCGGGGTTCGAGTAGATCAGCGTCTGGCTTTCGGCCAGCATCCGGCCCCAGGAAGGTGTGGGGGGCTGCGCGCCGAGGCCGATATAGGAGAGCGCGGCCTCCGCCAGGATGCCGAGGGAGAACTGGATCGTCCCCTGCACGATCAGCAGGTTGGCGATGTTCGGCAGGATATGCTCCGCCGAGATGCGCGCGCGGCCCTTCCCCGCCACGCGCGCCGCCATCACGAAATCCCGCGCCCAGAGCGAAAGCGCCGCCCCGCGCGTGAGGCGGGCGAAGACCGGGATGTTGAAGATGCCGATCGCGATGATGGCGTTGACCGCCGAGGGGCCGAAGATGGCGGTGATGAGGATCGCGATGACGAGCGAGGGGAAGGCGAAGACGAGGTCGTTCATCCGCATGATGACCTCGTCGAGCAGCCCCCCGCGCCGCGCGGCCGCAGCGAGGCCGAGCGGCACGCCGAAGATCATCCCGATCCCCACCGCCACCACCGCCACGGCGATGGAGGTTCGGGCCCCGACCATGAGCATCGAAAAGATGTCGCGCCCGAGCTGGTCCGTCCCGAACCAGAAATCGGCCGAGGGCGGCTGGAGCTTGTTCCGGATCGCCAGCGCCTCGACGTCATGCGGGGTCCAGAGGAACGAGACGAGCGCCGCGCCGACGAAGAGCGCCGAAAGGCAGGCCCCGAATGAAAGCGCCGCCCTCATCGCCGCCTCAGCCGCGGGTCGACCCAAGCATAGGCGAGGTCGACAAGGAATGTGACGAGGATCACCGCGAAGACGAGCAGCATCGTCACTGACTCCACGAGGATCAGGTCCCGCTGCGTGATGCCCTGGAAGATCAGCCGCCCGATGCCGGGAAGAAAGAACACGTTCTCTATGATGATCGCCCCGGCGATGAGAAAGGAGAACTGAAGACCGATGATTGTCAGCACCGGGATGAGCGCGTTGCGGAAGGCGTGCCGCCGCAGCGCCTGCCCGCGCGAGAGGCCCTTGGCGCGGGCCGTCCGCACATAATCCTCCGCCAGCGTGTCGAGCAGGGCGGAGCGCATGACGCGGGCGAGGATCGAGGCCTGGGGCAGGGCGAGCGCGATGGCGGGCAGCGTCAGCGCCTTCATCGCCGGCCAGAAGCCCGCCTCCCAGCCCGGAAAGCCGCCCGCGGAGACCCAGCGGAGGTTGATCGCGAAGATGACGACGAGAAGGATCGCGAACCAGAAATTCGGCACCGCAACGCCAAGCTGCGTCACGCCGATCACCCCCCAGTCCGCCGCCCGCCCCCGCCGCGAGGCGGCGAGGAGCCCGGCGGGAATCGCGATGAGGGTGGAGAGGGCGAGGGCGTAGAGCGTGAGCGGCAGGGAGATCACGATCCGCTCCGCCACGAGGTCGGCCACCGGCGCCTTGTAGGCGTAGCTCGTGCCGAAATCCCCCGTCAGCATCCCGCCGACCCAGGAGAGGTAGCGGAGGGGCAGGGGCCGGTCGAGCCCGAGCTCTGCGCGCACGGCGGCCAATGTGTCCGGCGCCGCGTTCATGCCGAGCATGTAGGCCGCAGGGTCCCCGGGGATCACCTCGATGACGGCGAAGATCGCGACGCTGGCGAGCGCCAGCGAGACGGCGAGGGAGACGAGGCGGGAGAGGGCGTAGCGGAGCATCGGGCCCTTCGGCTAAGCCCGGAGAGAGATCGGGGCAAGGGGCCGCGCCATTTCGCGCGGCCCCTCGGGCTTCATTCCCAATAGGCCGCCGTCATGTCGTTCGCCTGGGTCGGCGAATGCTTCCACATGCCCATCAGCTTCGCGTTCTGCACGCTCGTCCGGGCGAGCTGGAAGAGATAGGCGTTGACGTAATCGTCCGCGATGATCCGCTGCAGCGCCTTCGTCAGCGCGGAACGATCCTCGGGGTCGGTCGTCCGCTCCAGCATGGCGAAGGTCGTCTTGAACTCCTCCGAGCTGTAGTTGAAGTAATACTCGTCCCGCGCGTAGATGCCGATGTCGAAGGGCTCGGTATGGCTGACGATTGTCAGGTCATAGTCCTTGTTCTTGAACACTTCTTCGAGCCAGCCGGCCCATTCGAGATTGCTGATCTCGGTCTCGATCCCGACGGCGCGGAGCTGCGCGGCGACGATCTCTCCGCCGCGGCGGGCGTAGGAGGGCGGCGGCAGCTTCAGGCGGAGCGTGAGGCCGCTCTCGTAACCGGCCTCAGCCAGGAGCTTTTTCGCCATCTCCGGATCGTGGCGCGATTGCAGCGTCAGGTCCACGTAGTCCGGATGATGCGGGGCGAAATGCGCGCCGATCGGGGTTCCGTAGCCGAACATCGCGCCGTCGATCAGCGCCTGCCGGTCGATCGCATGGGCGATGGCGGCGCGGACGCGGATATCGGAGAGCGGCCCGGCCTTGTTGTTGGTGGAGAGGATCGTCTCCCCCTCGGTCGAGCCGGTGATGACGAGGAAGCGCGGATCGGCCGCGAACTGGTCCAGGATCTCGGGGGCGGGGAAGCCGGGGAAGGCGTCGATGTCGCCGGCCATGACCGCGGCGAAGGCGGCGTTCGGGTCCGAGATGAACTTGAACGTGACCGAATCGAGCTTCGCCGGCTCGCCCCAGTAGCCGTCGTTCCGCACGATCTCAACGCTGTCGCCCTTCAGCCAGCGGGAGAAGCGGAACGGGCCGGTGCCGACCGGGTTCGCGCCGTTCTCCGCCGCGCTCTCGGGCGCGACGATCACCGCGTCGCCCCAGGCGAGGTTGAAGAGGAAGGCGCCCGTCGGCTGGTTGAGCGTCACGCGCACGGTTCGGGGGTCGACGACCGCCGTCTCCAGAATGGCGGCGTAAAGCGCCTTCTGCGCGTTCTGGCTCTCCTCCGCCGCGATCCGGTCGAGCGAGAACTTCACGTCTTCGGCGTCGAAGGCCGTGCCGTCATGGAAGGTCACGCCCTCGCGCAGGCGGAAGGTATAGACGAGGCCGAAATCCGAAATCTCCCAGGATTCGGCGAGGCCGGGATGGATCGCGCCGTCCTCCCCGAACTTCACAAGGCCTTCGAAGACGTTGGAATAGACGATCTCGTCTATCGCCGCGGCGGCGCCGGCCGTCGGGTCGAGCACGGGGGGCTCCAGCTGCATCCCGATGGTCGCGCCGGCGGCGAGCGCATGACCTGCGGTGAGCGCGGCGAGGGCGAACGCCCCTGCGGCGAGGGTGGGAACGGCCTTCATCTCTGCCTCCTGTCGACCGGATATCGGCGGGCCTATGCGCCCGTCCGATGCGAGTTTATCGCGAATCCTGCGGAATGCGACGGGCAGTTTCGGCCCCCGGTCTCGGCGCCAGCTCCCCCTCCGGTCGGAAGAGGCCGATGAGCATGAGCGGCGCGCCGTCCGCCCCGTTCAACGCGCGCCCGGCGCAGCGGACGGTGCGGCCGCTCGCCTTCGTCTTTGCGGCGTAGCCGAAGCCGCCCCCGGCGGCGAGCGCATTGCGCATCGCGCGCCGCGCTGCCTCGGCGCCGGCCTCGTCATAGAGGTCGGCGAGGTCCTCCAGCCTTTCCGGCGCGCCGCCATGCAGCGCCGCGGCGGCGTCCGGCCAGTCCATCCTCCCCGTCGCCGGATCGGCGGACCAGAAGACGGCCCCCGTCGCAGCCTCGGCGAGGCTCGTCTGCCCGGAAAGGCGCAGGAGCTCCAGCTCCCGTTCCCGCCGGTCGGTGATGTCGAAGCCGATGGCGTAGACGGTCGGCGCCTCCTCCGCCGTCGGCTGGAAGCGGTAGCGAACGATCTGCCGCCAGCCCCCGGCGCCGCCCTCGATCGCCGCCTCAGCGGAGCGGCCGGATGCGAGGAAGGCGCGATCCCCGGCGAGGATGCGTTCGCCCGATTCCGCGCCGGCGAGATCGGTGAGGAGCGCGCCTTCGGCCGCATCGGGGGAGACGCCCAGAAGCGCGGCCGCGCGCTCCGAAATGCGGAGCACCCGGCCCTCCGCATCCCGCCGCATCAGGAGGACCGGCGCGCGCTCGAAGATATGGGCGAGTTCGGCCGCGAGCCTTCCGGCGCCGGGCGAGGCCATGAAGGTCATCGTCACGCCCTGGAGCTGCCCGCGCTGGGTCGCCACGGGGGCGCAGCGGAGTGTGTGGAACGCGCCGTCGGAGGCGAATTCCCGCGTCGTCGCGCGGCCGAGCTGAAGCGCCTCGTTCGCAATGTCGACGAGCGGCGGGAAGCCCTCCGGCAGCGCGCACTGGCTCAGATGCGGGGTGTCGAGCGGCGGCTCCAGCCGGAAGAGCTGGATCGCCTCGCGGCTCGCCTTGGTGATCTGCAAGGCGCTGTCTATGATGAGGAGCGGCGCGGCGACGTTCTGGAGGATGGTTGAAAGCTCCTCGTTCGTCGTCGCCAGTTCGGCGGAGGAGATCTGGAGCTCCTCGTTCACCGTAACCAGCTCCTCGTTGGAGGATTGCAGCTCCTCGTTCGAGGTTTCGAGTTCTTCGTTCGTCGCCTGCAATTCCTCGTTGGTCGATTGCAACTCTTCGTTGGCCGATTGAAGTTCTTCGTTCGACGTCTCCAGCGCCTCGATCGTCTGCTGCAGCGCCTCGCGCGTGGAGGCGAGTTCGCGCTCCACCGTCTCGAGCCATTCGCCGCCCGGGTCGGCCTCGGCGGGGCGGGCCGGTTGCGCCTCCGCCTGCCGCGAGAAGGCGACGAGGGCGAGGCGCTCGTCTTCGCCCGGCCTCGCGAGGGGGAAGACCTCGATCCGCAGCGCCTCCCCCGGCGCGCCTTCGGAGCGGTGGGCGACGCCCTGCCGCCGCTGGCCGGAGCGAAGCGCGACCGTCACCAGCGTCCGCGCCTCCTGCGCCAGTTCGGGGGCGAGCATGGAGAGGCTCATCTGAAGGCGCGTATTCTCGTTCAGCGTGACGTAGCGGCCCAGATCGCCATAGACGCGCAGGATGCGAAAATCGTCGGAGACGAGCGCCACATCCGGCCCGAGGGTGCGGGCCAGCGCGTCGAACATCGACCGGTCCTCCGCCGCCGAGGCTTCGCTCGCCGCCTCCCGGGCCGCGGCGGCGCGGCTCGCCCGATCCGTCCCCACCGGCAGGTCGTAGCCGCCGAAGCGGATCATCGGGCGCCGCGCCGCATGCCGCCGACGATAGAGATGGGCGCCGTCCCCGATCCTGACGAACAGATCCTCCGAGACGGAGACCGTCTCCGCCGTCCCGAGAAAGATCGACCCCTCCGCCTCCAGCGCATAGGCGAAGCGGGAAAAGACCCGCGCCTGCAATGGCTGGTTGAAATAAATCAGGAGGTTGCGGCAGCAGATCAGATCGAGATTGATGAAGGGCGGGTCCTGGCAGACATTGTGATAGGAGAAGATCACGGTGTCCTTCAGCGCGGGATGAACGGTGACTCCGTCGTCATCGAGCGTGAAATAGCGGGAGACGTATTCCTGCGGCACGTTCTCGATCGCGGCCCGCGGGTAGCGCCCGCGCCGCGCGACGTCCAGCGCGCGGGCGTCGATGTCCGAGGCGAAGATCTGCAGCTTGTCCTTGCCGATCGCCTCGGGCCCGCCCATCGCCTCGGCGAAGAGGATGGCGACGGAATAGGCCTCCTCTCCCGTCGCGCAGCCGGCGATCCAGACACGGGCGGGCCGCCCGGTGCGCCGCGCCGCGATCTCCCGCACCAGCGGCGCAAGCGCGAGGAACTCCAGGGGGTCGCGAAAGAACCACGTCACCGAGACGAGGAAATCGCGGAAGAGCGCATCGACCTCCGCAGGGTTCGAGCGGCAGGTGCGGACATACTCGGCCTGGTCGTCGAGGCCGAGGGCGATCATCCGTCTTTCCAGCCGCCGCTGGATCGTTGTCGGCTTGTAGTCCCTGAAGTCCACGCGGGTCCGCGCGAGAACGATCTGAAGCAGCTCTGCGAGCGGATTCTCCGCCCCCGCAGGCGGCCGGAAGCGGTCGAGATCATGCGGAGAGGCGATGATGCGGCCAAGCTGGGCCCCGATCTCGACCGGGGAGAGAACGAGATCGACGCAGCCGGTCTCGACCGCGGCCGAGGGCATGCCGTCATATTTCGCGCTCTCGGAATCCTGCGCGATGGTGAGCCCGCCGGCGCCGCGGATCGCGCGGACGCCGAAGGCGCCGTCACTGCCCGTGCCGGAGAGAACGATGCCCGCCGCCCGCTCCCGCGCCGATTCCGCAAGGCTGAGAAAGAACCGGTCCACCGAGGGCTTGGGCGAGACGGAGCCTTGCGGGCCGGCGACGAGGCGAAGCCGGCCGGCGCGGTAGATCACGTCCACGCTCGGCGGGGCGACATATATGGCGCCGGGCGCCGGCTTCATCCCGTCCTCCACGTCAAGGACGTCCAGCCGGGTCTCCCGCGCGATGAGGGTCGAGAGGAGGCTCTTGTGCGTCGGCGACATGTGCTGAACGACGACGTAGACGGCGCCGGAATCGCGGGGAAGGTTTCGAAAGAGGTCCCTCAGCGCTTCCAGTCCGCCTGCCGACGCCCCGATGCCGACGACATAGGGCTGCGTCGCCGCAGTATCGACCGTCTCGGCCTCCATCCCCCAGCCCCCACTTTCGCACTCTGCAAAACATCAATCAAAGGTTGTGTAAATTGTCAATCGCTCGCTTTGAAATGGTCGTCTGTTGCATCGCGGGACTTGCCGCTTTCGCAAGCGCGAAGCGCGCGATAGAGGAGGGGGCGATGAAGGATGCGATCAGGCCCCTTTCCGAAGCGACGGACCCGGCGCGCCACGGCGCGAAGGCGCGGCGGCTGTTCCGCCTCGCCGCCGCCGGCGCGCCGATCCCGCCCGGCTTCGTCTTTCCCGACGACGCCGCGCCGGGCGCGACGGCCGGGGCGCTGGCGGCCCTGGAGCGCGAGACGGGGCTCGGCTTCGGCGACCCGGCGCGCCCGCTTCTGCTCGCGTTGCGGTCCAGCCCGGCCGCGGCCGGCGCCGCCGCTTCCCCCGCGCTCCTCAATCTCGGCCTGACGCGGGCGGCTTGCGAAGGGCTCGTCCCCCGTCTCGGCGCGCGTGCGGCGATCGACTTGCGCCGCCGCCTGATCCAGGCCTTTTCCGTCGCCGCGATGGGGGCGGATCCGGAGGCGTTCGAGGCCGCGCTCTATGACCGCATCAAGCAATCGGGCGCGGAGACGGAGGAGGCGCTCTCGCTCGACGCGCTTCGCGCGCTGGAGGCGGATTACCTCGCGCTGACCGAGGAGGAAACGGGCGAGGCTTTTCCGGAGGATGCGGGCGAGCAGCTCTCCCTCGCCGTCGCCGCGATGCGCCGGGCGTGGTCGTCGCCGACCGCGCGGATCCTGCGGCAGGCGAGGGGGGCCGACGCCGCGGCGCCGCAGGCCCTGATCGCGCAGGCCATGGCGCTCGGCCTAGGCCCCGCGCCTTCCGGCGCGGGCGTCGCTCATGGCCGCTCGGAGGAGACCGGGGAGCCCGGCTTCGAGGGCCGCTTCCTGCCCCAGGCGCAGGGCGAGGAGGCGCTGATGGGCCTCCGCACGCCGCGCTTCCTTACCGAGGCGGGGCGGATCGCCGCCGGGCAGAACGCGCCCTCGCTCGAAGCCGCGGCGCCGGAAGCGGCCGCTTCGCTCCGCGCGCTCGTCGCCGGGGCCGAGCGCGCGCTGGGCGAGGCCTGCCGGGTGGAGTTCACGCTGGAGGCGGGGAGGCTCTTCCTCCTCGACGCGCAGCCGCTGAAGCCGACGCCGCGCGCCGCGGTGCGGATCGCCGTCGATCTCGCCGAGGCGGGCGCGATCGGGCGGGACGATGCGCTGCTCCGGATCGATCCGGCGGGGCTAGTCGCCCATCTCCATCCCGCGGTCGCCGCGGGCGCGCGCCGCGACGTGATTGGGAAGGGCTTGCCCGCATCCCCCGGCGCGGCGACCGGCGCGGTGGTCTTCTCGCCCGAGGCGGCGGAGGCGCTCGCCGCGCGGGAGGAGCCGGCGATTCTCGTCCGGATCGAGACGAGCCCGGAGGACATCCGCGGCATGCACGCCGCCGCCGGCGTGCTGACCGTCCGCGGCGGGATGACGAGCCACGCCGCGGTGATCGCCCGCGGCCTCGGCGCGCCCTGCGTCGTCGGCGCTTCCGACATCGCGCTCGACCTCGAGGAGCGGAAGATGACGGCGGCGGACGGCCGCGTCTTCCGCGAGGGCGACGTCGTGACCATCGACGGCGCGGCGGGCGAGGCGCTCGCCGGCGCGCCGCGGCTGGTGCGACCGGAGCTTTCCGGCGCCTTCGAGACGCTGATGGGGTGGGCGGACGAGGTTCGGCGGCTGAAGGTTCGGGCGAACGCGGACACCGGGCAGGACGCGCGCGTCGCGGTCGGCTTCAACGTGGACGGGATCGGACTCTGCCGCACGGAGCACATGTTCTTCGACAAGAAGCGCATCACGGTCATGCGCCGCATGATCCTCGCCGAGAAGGAGGCGGACCGGCGCGCGGCGCTGGCCGAACTCCTGCCGATGCAGCGCGGCGACTTCCGCGAGCTCTTCGAGATCATGGCGGGCCTTCCGGTCACCATCCGCCTGCTCGACCCGCCATTGCACGAATTCCTGCCGCACGGGCCGCGGGAAATGGCCGAGCTCGCAGAGGCGATGAAGCTGCCGCTCAAGGTCGTCACCCGCCGGGCGGAGGAGATGCGGGAGTTCAACCCGATGCTGGGCAAGCGCGGCTGCCGCGTCGGCGTCGCCTTCCCCGAGATCTACGAGATGCAGGCGCGCGCGGCCTTCGAGGCGGCGGTCGAGGCCGGGCGGGCGACGGGGGAGCCGGTGATCCCCGAGATCATGATCCCGCTCGTCTCCGCCAACCGGGAGATGGAGCTGCTGGCCAGGGTGATCGAGCGCGTTGCGGAGCAGGTGCGGGCGGAGAGCGGGGCGGCGCTCCGCTACAAGATCGGGGCGATGGTGGAGACGCCGCGCGCCGCGCTCCGGGCGGGGGACATCGTGGGCTCCGCCGAGTTCCTCTCCTTCGGCACCAACGACCTGACGCAGATGACCTATGGCCTCAGCCGGGATGACGCCGGGCGCTTCATGCGGGACTATGTGGCCAAGGGCGTCTTTCCGGAGGATCCGTTCCATTCGCTCGACGTGGAGGGAGTGGGGGAGCTTCTGCTGATCGCCACGGAGCGGGGGCGGCGCGCGCGCCCCGGCCTCACGCTGGGCCTCTGCGGCGAGCATGGCGGGGATCCGGCGTCGATCCGCTTCTGCGAGCTGGCGGGGTTCGACTACATCTCCTGCTCGCCCTTCCGGCTGCCGATCGCGCGGCTCGCCGCGGCGCAGGCGCGGCTGCTCGCGGAGCGGCGCGATCATGGTGATTCGCGGTAACGATCTGCAGCTTGACGAAATTGTTTCGTGATCTTTCGACGATTCGCGCGGATTGTGATTAACCCATGGGCGCCCGAGACGGATTCCGATTGACCGGAAGGCGCCTTTTCCGCTTCACACGACGTTAACGATTGCTGCGCCCGGCAGAACGTCCGGCGCTTTCTGTCCACGGAGACGATGAGGGGTTCGCCAACCCCGTTGCCCGAAGCGCCAAACCCGCGCCGGGCGTTTTCTGAAGGGTTCCGCATGTCGCCTCGTTTCGCCCGCTACGTTCCTCTGGCCGCCCTCGGGTTGGCGTCGGTTCTGAGCCTCGTCGCCGCTCCCTCCGTGGCGGAACAGTCGGGCAGGGCGGCGGAGGCCTCCTCCGCGCAGGTCCTCGCCCTTCTGCGGGCGGAGCGCTCGGCCTTCCGGACCCTTGAGAGCGACGCGGTGTTCGCCCGCACGGGGCGCCTGCCCGCCGGCCCGGCCCGCTTCACGCCCGGCGCGATCTCGGACCCCGATCTCGACACGCTGGCGCAGGAGGATGCGCTGGCCGCCGCGCTGGCGGAGGCGACGCGCGGGATGGACGTGAACGAGGTCGTCTCCGTCTCCTCCGCATCGCTCGACGCCATCGCCGAGGGGGTGGACCAGCGGGAGCTTCGCTGCCTCGCCGAGGCGGTTTACTTCGAATCCCGGGGCGAGGACACGAAGGGCCAGTTCGCCGTCGCGGAGGTGATCCTCAACCGGGTGGACAGCGGCGTCTACCCGGACGACGTCTGCGCCGTCGTCACCCAGGGGAGCGACCGGCGCAACGCCTGCCAGTTCTCCTACGCCTGCGACGGCAAGGCGGAGCGGGTGGCGAACCGCGCCGCCTTCGTGAAGGCGGCGAAGATCGCGAAGGTGATGCTCTCCGGGCGGCCCCGGGTCGTCACCGGCGGGGCGACGCATTTCCACACCACTGCGGTCAACCCGCGCTGGGCGCGCAAGCTGACCGAGACGACCCGGATCGGCGCGCACATCTTCTACCGCTTCCCCACCCGGGTTTCCTCGAACGACAGCTGAGGCCGCGCATCGCGGGCGCCGCCCGCGGCCCTTTCGGCGCCGGTTCCGCGCGCGCCGCCCGCGATGCGCGGCCGCATGAGGGCGCGAAGGCGGGGGAGGGTCTCGATGCTGGAGAGTTCGGGTCGGGCGTCAGAAGTCGGTGCGGTCGGGGCTGACCGCATATTCCTCCGTGATCATGTGGCTGAGGTCGAGATCGGGGCCTATGCGGAGGAGTTCGGAAGGCGGCAGCGCCTGCGCTTCTCCGTCGAGCTCGAGGTTGCGCCCTTCGCTGCGGATGCGCCGGACGAGGAGGCGAGCGTCGTCTCCTACGACCTCATCCTTCATGCGATCCGCGACCTCGCCGCAGGGCCGCGGATCAAGCTGCTGGAGACCTTCGCGGCGCGGCTCGCCGCGCGGCTCCTCGCACATCGCGGCGTCCTCGCCGCGCGCATCCGGATCGAGAAGCTGGACCGGACCTCCGGCGCGCTCGGCGTGGAGATCGAGCGGCGGGCGCTCAGATGACGATGCGCTCGCCCCGGTCCGCCACGCGCTCCGAGGCGGCGAGGAGTTCGGCGACGGGGCGGCGGAGCGCCTCGGCGGCGGCCTCGTGCATCTCGGGCGAGGGATAGTAGCGGTTCTCCGTCACCGGCATGCCGAACGGGGTCTGCAGCACGGGCGCGCCGCTGCGCGTCAGGTCCTGCGGCATTCCCTTCGAGGTGACGCAATAGACGACCTCGTCGGCCAGCGGGCTCACCGCGTCGATCATCTCCTGATCGACGAACTGGGGATATTTCAGCGCCGGGTTCTCCGCCGTCACCTTCGGCCCCTCGTTCGGGCTCCGCTCGGAGAACCAGAGGAGGACGCGCTTGGTCTGGATCGACTGGAGGAGGACGCGGGTTCGCGCGACCCAGGCCGTCTTCAGCTCGGTCTCGACCGCGAGGAACTTCTCCGGGTCGTCCTCCGCGATCTGGTTCAGCATGTTGTGGGCGTAGGTGAAAGTCTCGAAATCGACATGGGGGAAGAGATCCTCCAGCGCCTTCGAGACAGCCTCGATCTGCGCGTTCCGCGCCAGCTTCACCTTGAAGAGCCGGTTGGAGAGGGAGCGGGCGCTCATCACCTGCACGACGCAGAGATCGGCGGCGGAGGCGGCCTCCAGCACCTCCGAATCGCGAAGAAAGAAGCCCGGGCCGGCGTTGGCGGTGCCGAAATTCACGACCTGCCGGCCCAGCATATCCCCCAGAAGGGCCGGAAACGGCCTCTCGACATAGCGCCCGAAGGTCTGCGCCCCGCCGATACAGGCGATATAGGGCTGCGAGAGATCGGGCTTCGGTCCGCGATAGACCTGGGAGAGGCGGCCCCAGACATAGCCGTCATAGTCGATGAAGGCCTGATCGGGTTTCTGATACATCGCGCACACTCCAGCTTCCGGCGGGGGCAGTCTCGCGCCCTTCGGTGAAGGCCGGGTTAAACGGAGGGCGAGAGGCGCGCCCTCCGCCCTGCGGGCGCCGGCCGGGCGGGCGCCCCCGTCAAGCCGCCTGGCGGGGCGTGTGCACACGCTGTGCAAGGGGGTCAACTATCTGATAAAATTATATTATCAGAAATAGCGCGTGGAAAACGAACGTGGCCCGCGCGCCCGGTTTCTCCGTGCTCCACCGGGATCATCTCGCCACGGTGAAGGCGATCACGGACCATGCCGGGGTGCCGTCGGTGGTGCGCGCCTTCACGCCCTATGGCGACGGGGAGGGGCTGGAGACGGCGAAGCCGGGCGCGGCTCCGCCCGAATCGAAGGGCTATATCGGCGAGCGGTTCGACCCGGAGACGGGGCTGTAGCGCCCCGATGCGCGCCGTTCAGCGCCCGGGTTCCCCGGCCAGCCCGCGCGCCATGCGCCCGGCCAGCGCCTCCTCCCCTGCCGCGCGGAGGCCGGAGACGGCGCCCTGCAGGTCCCGCGCCTCGCGGTTCTGGCTCAGCTTCGACTTCGCCGTGACGCGGCGGACGGCGATGCGGAAGGCGACGATGCCGGCGAGCATCGTCTCCATGTAGTCCGCCGGCGCGTCGGCCATGCGCCAGGCCGCGTCGCCGTTCGCCCGCCGCTCCCGCCGGCTGGTGAGGAGGCCGACGGCGGCGCGCTTCGCCGGCTCGTCATGCTGGAAGGAGATCGCGCCGTGGACATGGACGACGCGGTAATTCCAGGTCGGCACCACGCGGTGATGCTCCGCCTTGCCCGGATACCAGTTGGGGGAGATGTATCCCTCCTCCGCGCGGAAGATCGCCAGAACCTCCTGCCCCTCCGCGATCAGGCGGTGCATGTCGTTCCCGAGCGCGACATGGCCGATCATCTCGCCCGGCCTTCCGGGGAGGAGCGGGATGTGGTTCGCGATCAGGCCCTCCGCCGTCTCAGCCACGATGCAGGCGAGCGGGTGATCCTCGATCAGGCCGGCGACGGCGGCCTCGTCGGTTTCCCTGAAATGGTCGGGGAGATACATGGCCTTCACCTCGCCGCGCGCATGTGGGGTATCTGGATAGATTCCTGAATGGCGGCATAGGGTTGGATGCCCTGCGCACTGTGCGCATGGCCCCTCACCGGTTGCCCCGCCGGGCGAAGCGCGCCGCCTCTTCCGCCGCGCGCATCACGGCGCGGGCCTTGTGAATCGTCTCCATCCGCTCCGCCTCCGGGTCCGAATCCCAGACGACGCCGCCGCCCGCCTGCACATAGAGCGCGCCGTCCTTGATGACGGCGGAGCGGAGGGCGATGCACATGTCCATGTCGTCCGCCGAGGAGATATGGCCGACGCCGCCGGCATAGGGCCCGCGCTTCTCCGTCTCCAGCTCGTCGATGATCTGCATCGCCCGGATTTTCGGCGCGCCGGAGACGGTGCCCGCGGGGAGGCCGGCGAGGAGGGCGGCGAGCGCGTCATGGCTCGGGTCGAGCTCCCCCTCCACGTTGGAGACGATGTGCATGACGTGGGAATAGCGCTCAACGGTGAATTCCGCGGTGGGCCGCACGGTGCCGATCTTCGCGACGCGGCCGACATCGTTCCGCCCGAGATCGAGCAGCATGAGGTGTTCCGCCAGCTCCTTCGGGTCCGCCATCAGCTCGGCCTCCAGCGCCCGATCCTCCGCCTCATTCTCCCCGCGCCGCCGCGTGCCGGCGATGGGGCGGATGGTGACGATGCCGCCGCGGACCTTCACCAGCACTTCGGGGCTCGCGCCCGCAAGCTGGAAGCCGCCGAAGTTGAAGTAGAACATGTAAGGCGATGGGTTCGTCCGCCTCAGCGCCCGGTAGAAGGTGAAGGGCGGGTAGGGGAAATCGAGCCGCCAGCGCTGCGAGAGCACGACCTGGAAGATGTCCCCCGCCGCGATGTACTCCCGCGCCTTCGCGACCATGCCGAGATAGGCCTCGACCGGCGTGTTGGAAACGGGCGCGCCGATCTCCGCCGCCTCCATCAGCGCGCGATCCGCAGGAACCGGCCGGTCCAGCGCCGCCACGGCGTCGGAGAGCCGCTCCGCCGCCTGGGCGTAGGCGGCGCGGGCGGGCTGCCCCTCCCGCGCCCAGACGGGGGCGATCAGCGTCACCACATCCTTCACCGCGTCCATTACGGCGACGACGGTGGGGCGCATCATCAGGCTGTCCGGCAGGCCGAGCGGATCGGGCTTGCCCGTGGGGTAGGGGAGCCGCTCCGCCTGCCGCACCATGTCATAGCCGAAGAAGCCGAAGAGCCCGGCGGCGATGGGGGGAAGCTCCGGCGGCAGGTCGATGCGGCTCTCCGCCTGGAAGGCGCGGAGCGAGGCGAGGGGGGGCAGGGGATCATCCTCGAACGCGTCCTGGTCGTAGCGGGCGGCGCGGTTGAGGCTCGCACGGTCTCCGACGCAGCGCCAGATCACGTCCGGCTTCATGCCGAGCGCGGAATAGCGGCCCTTGATCTCCCCGCCCGTGACGGATTCGAGAAGGAAGCTGTTCTCCGCCGCGCCGGTGAGCTTCAGCATCAGCGAGACGGGCGTATCGAGATCGGCGGGCAGCTGGGTCCAGAGCACCTGGTTCTCGCCCCGCGCATGAGCCGCCTCGAAGGCGGCGTAATCAGGCCGGATCTCCATCAGAAGCAGCTTTTCGGGGGGCGATGCGGCACTTTGCGGGTCCTTCTGCGGCGCGTGGGCGCGCGGACCATAGGCGGAGGCTCCGGCCCCGGCAAGCGGCGGGGGCGCGGCGCTTGCGACCAATGCGACGGGCGGGCCGAGGCGGCTTCACAGCGGCGCCGCGCTCGCCTATGTCTGCGGGCGAAACCTTCAGGGAGAGCCGCCATGACGACTTTCAACGACCGCGAAAAGGCCTTCGAATCCAAGTTCGCCCATGATGCGGAGCTGCAGTTCAAGGTCGCTGCGCGGCGGAACAAGCTGCTCGGCCTCTGGCTCGCCGGGCCGCTGGGCGAGGCGGATGCGGACGCCTATGCGCGCTCGGTCGTCGTCGCCGACCTCCAGGAAGCGGGGGACGAGGACGTGATGCGGAAGGTCATGGCCGACATCGCCGCCAAGGGCGCCGCTGTCACCGAGGCGGATGTGCGCGCGAAACTCGCCGCGCTGGAGGCCGAGGCCAAGATCCAGATCATGAGCGAGATCGACTGAGGCGGCGTCGGCCGCCCCGGCCGCATCGGGCCGGGGCGCCTTCAGCCGGCGAAGGCGGCGCCGAGGGTGAGCGCGACCCATCCGAGCGCGAAAACCGACAGCATCACCGTGCGAAGCGTGAAGCTTCGGGGTTCGTTTTCCATCATCATCTCCGGGGTGGAGCGCCCCCAGCGGGGCCTGTGACGTTCAGATGGGGAGCCGATGGGGCCGCGCAAGCGCGGATCGCGCAATCGGCGCCGGGCCCGTGCAGGCCTGCACGTTTCCGTTACCCTTCGTCCTCCGGCCCGAAGACCCGCGCGAAGATCGTGTCGACATGCCTCGTGTGATGCGCGAGGTCGAAATTCGCCTCGATCTCCTCGGCCGTCATCGCGGCTGAAACCTCCGGATCGGCCTTCAGCGCCGCGAGGAAATCCGCCTCCTCCTCCCAGACCTTCATCGCGTTCCGCTGCACGAGCCGGTAGGAATCCTCCCGGCTCACGCCCTTCTGCGTCAGCGCGAGGAGCACGCGCTGCGAATGGACGAGGCCGCGGAAGCGGTTGAGGTTGCGCTCCATGTTATCGGGGTGGACGACCAGCTTCTCGATCACGCCAGTGAGGCGGGCGAGCGCGAAATCGAGGGTGATCGTCGCGTCCGGGCCGATCATCCGCTCGACCGAGGAATGGGAGATGTCCCGCTCGTGCCAGAGCGCGACATTCTCCATCGCCGGCAGCGCATAGGCGCGGACCATGCGGGCGAGGCCGGTCAGGTTCTCGGTCAGCACCGGGTTGCGCTTGTGCGGCATGGCCGAGGAGCCCTTCTGGCCGGGGGAGAAGTATTCCTCCGCCTCCAGAACCTCGGTGCGCTGAAGATGCCGGATCTCCACCGCCACGCGCTCGACGGAGGAGGCGATCACGCCGAGGACGGCGAAGAACATCGCGTGCCGGTCCCTCGGGATGACCTGGGTGGAGACGGGCTCCGTCTCCAGCCCGAGCTTCGCGGCGACATGCGCCTCCACCGCAGGGTCGATATTGGCGAAGGTGCCGACGGCGCCGGAGATCGCGCAGGTCGCCACCTCGGCCCGCGCCTGTGCTAGGCGGGAGCGGTTGCGGTCCATCTCCGCCCAGGCCTGCGCGAGCTTGAGGCCGAAGGTGGTCGGTTCGGCATGGACGCCGTGGCTGCGGCCGATGCAGATGGTGAACCTGTGCTCGAAGGCCCGCCGCTTCAGCGCCTCGCAGAGATCGTCCATATCGTCGAGCAGGATATCCGCCGCGCGGACGAGCTGGACGTTGAAGCAGGTGTCGAGCACGTCGGACGAGGTCATGCCCTGGTGGACGAAGCGCGCCTCCGGCCCGACATGCTCGGCGAGATGGGTGAGGAAGGCGATGACGTCATGCTTCACCTCGCGCTCGATCTCGTCGATGCGGGCGACGTCGAACTCGACATCCTTCGCTTTCCAGACCGCCTTCGCCGCGCTTTCCGGCACCACGCCAAGATCGGCCAGCGCGTCGGTCGCATGGGCCTCGATCTCGAACCAGATGCGGAACTTCGTTTCCGGAGACCAGATGGCGGTCATTTCCGGGCGGGAATAGCGGGGGATCATCGGGGGCCTCGGCTCGCTGCTGGCCGGGGTGTAGCGCCGGGCGGCGGGGCTGTCCACCGCCCGGCGCGAAGGTCAGAAGTAGAGCGAGAGGTCCCTGTGGTTCGCAACGCAGGCGGCGAGGAATTTCGCCTGATCCTCGGTGAGATCCGCCTGGGCCCGGGCGCCGATCGTGTCCCTGATCCCGTCCAGATAGGCCTGAAGGCCGGGAGCGGCCTCCCGCCACGCGATCTGCTCCTGATAGGCCGCCATGGTGGCCTCATGCGCCGCCAGCGCATCCTCGATGCTGAAGGAGCGTTCGCGGAGCGCGCGGCGGGCCTTCGCAAGCTCGGACCGCACGTCGCCCGCCCCCTCGATGGCGCCGAGCCGGCTTTCCATCTCCTGCACGGCGGCTTCGAGCGCCGGTTGGTCCGCCTCCGTCCCTGCGGCGATCACGTCGCGGAGCGCGGCGAGATCGGCTCCGATATCGAGATAGGCCGGCGTCGCCTGCAGCGTGGCCAGGACCTTGGCGGGATCGTCATAGGCCTTGTCCGCGTTGCGGGTGAAGAGTGTGCGGGCGTCATCCTCCGCCTTGGTGAGCTTGGCGAATTCATCATGCACGCTGTCCCATTCGGCGGGTATGAGGGACTCCAGCCGCGCCTTGTCTGTTTCCAGCACTGCGAGGCGCGCCTCCAGCTCCGCCCGCCGTTCCTCGATGTCGTCGCCGCGAAGCCGGCTGAGCTGGACCCGGATGCGCTCGATCTCCTCCGCTTCGTCACGGATCAGGCGTTCATAACCGCGCACCTCGGTCAGGATCGGGCGATAGGCCGGGGCGGCGGCTTCCACAGCCGCGATTCCCTCGTAGATGGCGGCGAGGGCGGATGAGGCCGTCTCCGCCGCCTCGAAGCCTCCGGTCGCGTCCTGCTGGAGCGAACGGGGCAGGGGCGAGAGATCGAGCGTCTTCGCCGAGGCGATGGCCGCCATGGTCGCCCCGCCGTCATTGCCCATCGTCTCCCGCACATAGTCCGTAAGGCAGGCCTGGAGCCGCGGGTTGCGCGGCGGCGGCGCCGTTTCCGCCAGAAGCGAGGACCGGGAGGGCAGGTAGTTCACGAGCGGCGGATAGAGGCCGACGATGACCAGCGCGGTCAGCTGCAGCGCGATGAACGAGATCACGCCACGATACATCTGCACCGTCCGCACCGTCGCCGGGGCCACGCCGCGCAGGTAGAAGAGCGCGAAGCCGAAGGGCGGCGTGAGGAACGATGTCTGGATGTTGAGGCCGATCATCACGCCCAGCCAGACGGCGGTGATGTTCGCGCCGGGATCGGACAGCAGGATCGGCGCAACGATCGGCACCACGACCACGGCGATCTCGATGAAGTCGAGGAAGAAGCCGAGGATGAAGATGACGAGCATCACGACGATGAACTGCGCCCAGAAGCCGCCCGGCAGCGACTGGAGGAAGTCCTTCACCAGATCCTCGCCGCCGAAGGCGCGGAAGGCCGAGGTGAGCATCGCGGCGCCGAGGAGGATGATGAAGACGAGCGAGGTCGTCTTCGCCGTCTCGACCATCACGCCCTGGAGCGTGCGGTTGAAGCGGAACGTGCGGATGCCGCTCCAGGCGAGGGCTGCGATCAGGAAGAGGACGCCGATCACGCCGATCGTGATGCCGAAGGAGTCTTCCGGCGACGTGACCGACTTGATGTTCATCGTGTAGTTCGTCGTCGCATAGGCGACGATCGCGAGCCCGATCGCGGCGAGAATCGCCGGGATATAGGCGCGGAGCCCGCCCGACGGATGCAGCCGGTAGCCGGCCATGATCATGGCGCCCGCGGCGCCGATGGCGCCGGCCTGGTTCACCGTGGCGATGCCGGCGATGATCGAGCCGAGGACGAGGAAGATCAGCGTGAGCGGCGGCACGAGGGTCACGAAGACCTCGACGAGGAACTTCCGGTCCCACTCGCCCTCGTAATGCACGGCCGGCGCCTTCGAGGGCCGGATCAGCGCATAGGAGAGAATGAAGATCATGTAGAGCGCGACGAGCAGGAGGCCCGGAACCATCGCGCCGAGGAACATCTCGCCCGCCGAAGTCGAGCTCACGTCGAACACGGAGGGCATGGAGAGCTCGCCCGTCGCCTCCTTGTGCAGCGCCTTGCGGAGTGTCGAGGCCTGGTCGGTCGCGGAGGCGAGCTGGTCCGCGAGGATGATGAGCACGATGGAGGGCGGGATGATCTGCCCGAGCGTGCCCGACGCCGCGATCGTGCCGGTTGCGAGCGACGGCGAGTAGTTGTTCCGCAGCATCGCGGGCAGGGAGATCAGGCCCATCGCCACGACCGTCGCGCCCACGATGCCAGTGGTCGCCGCGAGAAGCGCGCCGACGAAGACGACGGAGATGCCGAGGCCGCCGGGCACCGGCCCGAAGAGCCGCGCCATCGTGACCAGCAGGTCCTCCGCGATCTTCGACTGCTGGAGCATGATGCCCATGAAGATGAAGAGCGGAATGGCGATCAGCGTATCCCGGTCGACATCCCAGTAGACGCCCCGAAGGTTCGTCACGCCCGCGGACAGCCATTGCGAGGGGCCGCCGGTATGGAAGTAGGCGTCAGGATTCTCGGCGAAGACCCAGCCGGCCGCCGCAGCGAGGCCGATGGAGATGATCGCGGCGCCGGGCAGGGCGAAGGCCACCGGATAACCGGAGCCGAGCGCCGCCGCCATCAGGACGACGAGGAGGGCGAGAAAGAGGAGTTCCATGTGCGCGCCCTCACTGAGCCGAGGCGGACGCCGGTTCGCGCCGCCCCGGTTCGTCGCGAATGTCCGCGACCGCTTCGAACAACTGGCTGACGAACTGGATCAGCATGGTGACGGCGAAAATGCCGAGAAAGGCGGCCATCTGGTACTTGATGTACATCCCGGATGTTCCGGTCTGCGAGATCTCGAAGCTGGAGATCGGGCTGTTGATGACCGATGTCTTGCTCGCGAAACCGATGGCGATGATCACCCAGCAACTCGTGATCCCGAAGCAGATCGCGCCGATCGCGTTGGCGCGGCCCTTGGCGCGCTGGGAGAAGCCGGCGTAGAGAACGTCGACCCGCACATGCCCTTCCTCGAGCAGCGTATAGGCGGAGGCGAAGAGAAAGAGGGCGGCGTACCAGTAGCGCACGAGGTCGCCCATCAACGCCTGCTCGTACGAGAAGATGAAGCGGGAGAAGACGATTCCGAGTTCGGCCACCACGATCAGAAGCGTGAGCCAGGTGAAGCCGAGCGTGCGCGTGAAGAGCCCGAAGACGAAGCCCAGAGCGATCAGCGGGGCATGGAAGGTCGGCGCGAGGAAGCGCGACTGCCCGTAGAGGATGGCCGTTTCGGCATCCATGAAGTTGGTTAGGAAGCCTTCAGCGCGGACGAACGCGATGGCGGCGTCTACGACCCCGACGAAGAACACCGCCCAGAAGAGCGAGCGGATCAGATAGGCGTTGAAGGCGGTGATGCGCGCAGCGTCCCGCCGCAGCGGGGTCGATCCGCTCGAAAGCACCCAGAACGCCGCCAGCGCGAGGCCGACCAGGTAAAGCGCCGCCATCGCGACGCCGCCCCCCGACAGAATCGCCCGGGCGCCCTGAAAGTCGAGCCAGACGACGCAGACGTTCTCTATCAGATATGCGGCGAGAATGGCGAGCATGCCCCAGCCGAAGAGCCGGAGCACGGGGGCTGGCGCCCCGCCTTTCGCCATGGCGGCGCTCATGTCTGTCATGCGGAAACCCTCGCCTGTCCGTTCCGCCGCGGGGTTCGATGGCCGCCGGCGCAAGAGTCACAGGAAGGGCGGGGCCGAAGCCCCGCCCTGAACCGCCCCTCCGGCGCCGAAGCGCCGGGCGGGGCGGGGATCAGAGGCCCAGAACGCGGTTGCGCTGGCGGACGAAGGTTCCTTCGAACTTGTCCATGAAGCCGCCGACCTGACGGAGCGTCGCCTGGAAGCTGTCGTCGATCTTCGCGGCGAGCGGGGAATGCGCCCGCGTCTCCTCGAAGACCTCCGCGGCGGCGTCGCCGAACGCGTCCCAGACGTCGTCATTGAAGGCGGCAACCTGGACGCCGTGATCGGTGATCAGGCGGTCGAGATAGATGCCGTTGTTCGCCATGTTCTCCTCATGGGAGTCGGCCTGCTCCTTGTGGCAGGCGGCGCGGATCACGGCCTTCTCCCAGTCCGTGAGCGTGCCGTACCACGAGGCGTTCATGCCGAAGGCGATGCCGCCGCCCGGCTCGTGCATGCCGCCGGTGTAGTAGATCTTGGCGGCTTCGTAGAACTTCATGAAGTAGTCGTTGTAGGGGCCGACCCACTCGGTCGCCTCGATCGCGCCGGAGACGAGGTTCTCGTAGATCTGGCCGCCGGGGAGCGACACCGTCGAGGCGCCGAGCTTCGCCATCACCTGGCCGCCGAGGCCGGGGATGCGCATCTTCAGGCCCTTCAGGTCCTCCGCGGAGTTGATCTCCTTGTTGAACCAGCCGCCGGCCTGCGTGCCGGTGGAGCCGCACATCTCGGACTTGATCCCGAACTCGCCGGAAAGCTCGTCCCACAGCGCCTGGCCGCCGGCGAACTTGATCCACGCGTTCCATTCCGGCGTCGTCATGCCGAACGGAACGGCCGTGAAATAGGCGTAGCCCGGGTGCTTGCCCGTCCAGTAGTAGTCCGCGCCGATATAGGCCTGGCTGTTGCCGGCCGCGACCTCGTCGAGCACGTCGAAGGCGCCGACACGCTCGCCCGCCGCGAAGTACTCCGACTGCAGGCGGCCTTCGGACAGCTCGGTGATGCTGGCGGCGAGGCGCTGCGCCGAGATGCCGAGGCCCGGGAAGTCCCGCGGCCATGTCGAAACGATGGTGATCGTCTTGTTGGCCTGCGCGATGGCGGGGGCGGCGAGGGCGCCGGCGCCCGCGAGCGCCGCGCCTTTGAGGAATAGGCGTCGTTCCATGGTTATCTCCCTGCTTTTGCGCCGTTGGACCCGGCGCAATCCGTGCATGTGACGTAGAACAAACCTGTCATGTTGCCAAGCGGATTAGGTTCGCCGGTCACGCTGTGGGACGCCTCCGGGCCCGTGTCAGTCATGGCGCAACAGGGTGATGCGGCAAGCCGCACACGGCGTCGACGCCACGTTTCCGCCATGCCTTCAGGTTCTGGCGTCCATGCCCCGGACGCGCTTGAAAAAAATAGCTTCTTCACGTCTCCTGCCGGAACTCGTCGCCGGAACAAGGCGCACAGACAAGGGAATGGAAACATGGAACGTCGCACTTTTATCACCGGCGCCGCGCTCGCGGGCGCCGGCGCCCTGGCCGCTCCGGCCGTCGCGCAGCAGCGCAAGACGATGACGGTCGTCTCCTCCTATCCGAGGGACTTTCCGGGCATCGGCACCTCGGTGCAGCGGCTGATGCAGCGAATCGTCGAAATCTCCGACGGACAGATCCAGACGGAGTACTTCGCCGCAGGCGAGCGCGTGGGCGCCTTCGACGTGCTCGACGAGGTCGCCTCGGGGAACAGCCAAGCCTATGTCTCCAGCGACTATTATTTCGCCGGGAAGCATCCCGCCTACAACTACTTCTCGACCGTGCCCTTCGGGATGACGGCGCCGGAGATGAACGCCTGGATCAAGTTCGGCGGCGGGCAGGAGCTCTGGGACGAGATCGCCGGCGGCTTCGGGGTCAAGTGCATCCTTTGCAGCAACACCGGCACCCAGGCCGGCGGCTGGTTCAACAAGGAAATCAACTCGCCTGAGGATCTGAAGGGCCTCAAGATGCGCATCCCCGGCCTTGGCGGCGTGGTGATGGCGAAGCTCGGCGCCTCGACCGTCGCGCTTCCCGGCGCGCAGATCTACGAGAACCTGGTCTCGGGCTCCATCGAGGCGACGGAATGGATCGGGCCCTATAACGACTACTTCATGAAGTTCTACGAGGCCGCGAAGTTCTACTACACCGGCGGGATGCACGAGCCGGGGACTGCGGCCGGGCTGGGAATGAACGCCTCCTGGTACGGCTCGCTCTCAAACTGGGAGAAGCACGTCATCCGCGCGGCCTGCCTCGAAGAGAACGGCAACGCCTATGACGAGCTCTCGGCGCTCAACGGGGCCTACCTGAAACGCATGATCGAGGAGAACGGCGTGCAGGTCCGCGCCTTCAACGACGATCTCTGGGACGCGTTCGGAGACGCCGCCGCGGAAGCCTACGCCGAGGTGCGGGCGCATTCCGATCTCGCCGTGCGGATCGACGACAGCTACCAGTCCTTCCTCCGCACGGTCGGCGCCTCCGCCTCCCAGTTCGAGGGCACGTTCCTGAGGCAACGCAACCGGGTTCTCGGGATCGCCTGAGGCGGCATCGGGGGCGGCGCCGTTCGCGCCGCCCCTTCCGACCGTCCTGTGAGATTGGTCGCATTGCGGGAAACGCGGCTTTGCGGCCGCGGCGGCGTGCGTCTATCCTTCCGTCGGGAGGTTTTCGGAAATGCCGCAGGGCGAAGTCACGGCCGCATACGACACTCAGCCGGCCTGCGCCTGCGCGCTCTGCGCCGCCGCCTCGCCTGTCGGCGAGCAGACCGCGCGCGCGACCTCCGCCCCGGTGGACGGCACGGTCTTCGACGCGGACCAGGCGGTCGACGGCCTTCTTTCCGGGGTGAAATGGGCGACGACCTCGCTCACCTTCAGCTTCCCCGATTCCGCCTCCGACTACGCCTATCGCGGCTATCTCAATGTCCGCGACACGTTCGCCCCGGCGACGGAGGGGCTCGCCTCCGCCGCGCGGGCCGGTTTCGCCTTCTTCGCCGAGGTCAGCGGGCTCGAATTCACCGAACTGACGGGCGCCGCGGACGCCGAGGCCGACCTGATGATCGGCCGCTCCGCCGCGCCCGGCACGGCCTTCGCCTATTTCCCCTTCTCGGGCGACGAGGGCGGCGACGCCTGGTTCAACCGGACCGACTTCAACGATCCGGTCTCCGGCAGTTACGCCTGGGCCACGGTGCTGCACGAGATCGGCCATGCGCTCGGCCTGAAGCACGGGCACGAGACGGGCGGCGCCGGCGCCGTGCCCTATGCGTTCGACAGCCATGAGTTCACGCTCATGACCTATCGCTCCTATGTCGGGTCGCCGGGGAGCGCCTATACGAACGGGTCCGCGAGCGGGCCGCAGACCCCGATGATGCTCGACATCGCGGCGGTCCAGCGGCTCTACGGCGCGAATTTCGAGCATCGGTCGGGGGATGACGTCTACGCCTTCACGCCCGGATCGGGGCGCATGGCGGTCAACGGCGTTCTTCAGGAGGAGACGCGGGGCAATGTCGTCTTCCGGACGATCTGGGACGGGGGCGGGGAGGATCTCTACGATTTCTCCGCCTTCGAGCGCGGGCTCGCGATCGACCTCGCGCCCGGCGGCTTCGTCGATCTGGACCCGGACGGAACGGCGCAGCGCGCCTGGCTCGGAGGCGGCGTCCATGCGCGCGGGCATGTCTTCAACGCGCTCGAATTCGAGGGGGACGCGCGCTCCCTGATCGAGCACGCGACAGGCGGCGGCGGGGCGGATCTCATCCTCGGCAACCGCGCGGGCAACCGGCTGGAGGGACTGGGCGGGGACGATTCGCTCGACGGCCTCGCGGGCTCGGATACGCTTGCCGGCGGTGCGGGGGCCGACCTTTTCCGGTTCGATCTCGGTTATTCTGCTTTTGGCGACGTGGACCTGATCCTCGATCTCGACTTCGGCGAGGGGGACAGGATCGAACTTCTCGGCCTGCCCGAGGAGGTTGTCGCCGGCTCCTTCTTCTTCGGGGCGGGCGGCGGGGCGACGATTTCGAGCCTGGAGGACCTGCGGGCGCTTTCCGGCGCCGGGGGCTTCACCCTCGCGGAGGCGGAAGCGGGGGCGGCGGCGCTCGTTCTCTCGGCGGAGGCGCTGAGCCAGACGATCATACTCGGCGCCATCGCCTTCTCCGATCTCTTCGCCGACCCGGCGGAGCCGGCGGCCGCAGACGCGGCCGACTCCGATACGACGACCGTCAACGCGCCCATGGCGGAGCTGGAGACGCCAAGCCCCGCAGCGCCGGAGCCCGAGCCGCCCGCCGAGCTGATCCCGGTCGATCCGCTGGAAGAACCCGTCGCGGAGGAGCCGGAGCCGCCCGCGGAACCCGTCCCGGTCGATCCGCTGGAAGACCCTCTGACGCAAGACCCGGAACCGCCGGTCGAGCCCAGGTTGAAGGACCCTGAGGACGAGCCGCGGGCGTCGGACCGGGAGCCGACGCAGGAAGATACGGCGGACGAGTCTCGCGCGGAGCCGGAGCCCGTTCCTCCGCCTCCGCTTCCCCCGGCCCCGAATCCGGTCGAACCGGCGCTTGTCGATTCCGACCTCTCGGTCCCGGTCGATATCGGCCGCGACGCGCCGCCGCCCGTGCGTATCCGCGGAGCCGCATCGGACGAGACCCTGACGGGCGGCGCCGGCGACGAAATCATCGCCGGGCGGGGCGGAGACGACAGGGTGCGCGCGCGGGGCGGCGACGATACGGTGAAAGGGCAGGCCGGAGCGGACACGCTGAACGGGGGCGGGGGCGACGACATTCTGAAGGGCGGCGCCGCCTCCGACCGGCTCTTCGGAGCCGCGGGCGGCGACCGGCTCGTCGGCCAGCGCGGAGATGACGCGCTGCGCGGCGGCGGCGGAGACGATGCGATCCGCGGCGGCGCGGGGGCGGACAGCCTCTGGGGCCAGGCCGGCGACGACGAGCTGACCGGCGGCGCCGGCGGGGACCGGTTCTTCTTCCGCCCCGGCGCCGGCGACGACATCATCACGGATTTCACGCAGGGCGCGGACCGGATCGTCATCGCCGGCCCCGGCGCCGCCTTCGGGGCGCTCCTGATCGAGGAGGGCGCGGAGGGCGCCGTCATCCGCTTCGCGGACTATTCCGTCACGCTCGCGGGCATGGAGGCCGCAGCGCTTTCGGCGCAGGATTTCCTGTTCTGAGGCGCCTCAGTCCGGCGAGACGGGGGTCGGGTCCGGTTTCTGCAGCTCTTCGACGGGGAGCTGTTCCGGCGCGTCCGTCACCCGCCAGGCGCCGCCCCGGAAATACTCGAACGGCGTGAACTTCGCCTTGTAGTCCATCTTCCGGGAGCCGGGGACCCAATAGCCGAGATAGAGATACGGCAGGCCCGCCTGCCGCGCGATGGCCACATGGTCGAGGATCATGTGGACGCCGAGGCTGCGCGAGGCCAGATCGGGCCGGAAGAAGCTGTAGACCATCGACAGACCGTCCGCCATCACGTCGGTCAGGCAGGCCGCGATGAGGCCGCCGGCCTCCGCATCGTGATACTCGATCACGCGCGTCCGCACCGTCGTCTCCTCGATCATCGCGGCGAATTCGCAGATGTCCATCTCCGCCATGCCGCCATCGGCGTGGCGCGAGCCGAGATAGGCGCGGAAGAGCTCATATTGCTCCTCCGTCGCCCAGGGCGCGCAGGTCCGTCGCTCGACCGTCCTGTTGGCCTTCAGGACGCGGCGCTGGGAGCGGCTCGGCTCGAACGAGGCGACCGGGATCCGAACGGAAAGGCAGGCGCCGCATTCCGAACAGGCAGGCCGATAGGCGACGGACTGGCTGCGCCGGAAGCCGCGCAGCGAGAGCGTGTCGTTCATCCGCCGCGCATCGGCACCGCGCAGCGTCGTGAACAGCTTCCGCTCCTGCCGCCCGGGAAGGTAGGGGCAGGGCTGGTTCGCCGTCAGGAAGAACTGCGCGGTGATGTTCTGGTTCAGATGGGTCATTCAGGCTTCGGACGGGCGGTGACGCGGCGCGAGAAAGGTATCAACGCTTCAAGCCCCTGTCACGCCGGAGAATTGATCATGGTTGAGCCAAATGGAAGGTCATGCAGGCCCCGGCCCATGGC
Organism: Pikeienuella sp.; assembly: GCF_046290545.1. Lineage (NCBI taxonomy): Bacteria > Pseudomonadati > Pseudomonadota > Alphaproteobacteria > Rhodobacterales > Paracoccaceae > Pikeienuella > Pikeienuella sp. The sequence goes on from NZ_JBKAGV010000005.1 coordinate 163,027, forward strand.
GGAGCCGGCCATCAGGATCGCGGAGACGAGCAGGAGCGGCGCGAAGGCGACGACGACATAGAAGAGAAGGGTGTGCCCGATCGCGTGCGGCAGGTCGAACCTCTCGCCGTCCCGCCGCCTGAGTTCGATCGCCGTGAAGCGCATGCCCCAGGTCGCGGAGCGGTTCGCGAGGGTGGAGACCCGATAGATCAGATCCGCCGCCGCGACGACGAAGCCGAGCAGAAGAAAGCCGAGGCCGAGCGTCAGAAGGCCGACGAGCAGCGCGAGGCCCCAGACGAAGACGAGATCGAGAATGAAGGCGAAGAGCCGGCGCGCCGGGACGCCCGCATAGAAGCGGCGCTCCGTCTCCGGATCGGGGAGCCCGCCCCGCCCTTCCAGCCAGCCCGCCACGCCTTCGTTCATCGCCATGCGTTCTTCCCTTCGCCTCTCACCGGGCACATGGCCCCGGCGGCGGGGCGGCGCAAGTCAGGGCGTTGCGAGCGGGATCGCGCCGGCGGCGCCGCAGATCGCGGGGTCGGGCGGGCGCGCCGCGTCCTCCGTCCGTCCGGAATAGGGAATGGCGGCGAGGACGGCGCGGATCGCGGCGATGCGCGCGCGGCGCTTGTCGTCCGCCCGGATCACCGTCCAGGGCGCGACGCCGCTGTCGGTGCGGCGGAACATCTCCTCGATCGCGGCGGAATAGTCCGGCCAGCGGTCGAGCGACTGATAGTCAATGGGGGAGAGCTTCCACTGGCGGAGCGGATCCTCCTCCCGCGCGAGGAAGCGGGAGAGCTGCTCGGCGCGGCCCACGGTCAGCCAGAACTTGAAGAGGCGGATGCCGTCATTCACCAGCATGTCCTCGAATTCCGGGGCCTGGTGGAAGAAGATCTCGCGCTCCGCATCGGTGGAAAATCCGAAGACGCGCTCGACCACGGCGCGGTTGTACCAGCTGCGATCAAAGAACACGATCTCGCCGGGGCCGGGCAGGTGCTGGATGTAGCGCTGGAAATACCATTGCCCGCGCTCCGTGTCTGACGGTTTTGCGAGCGCGACGATGCGCGCGCCGCGGGGGTTGAGATTCATCGTGAAGCGGCGAATTGCGCCGCCCTTGCCCGCCGCGTCCCGCCCCTCGAAGACGAGAGCGACGCGCTCGCCCGTCGCCTTGATCCAGGACTGCAGCTTGACGAGCTCGATCTGGAGCGCTTCGAGCTCGCGGTCATAGGCCTTCTTCTTCATCCGGTCCGGGTGGGGATAGCCGGCGTCGAGGAACTCGTTGGACTTTGCGAGCTGAATGGCCTTGCGGATGGATTTCGGGGCCCGCTTCTCGAAATAATCCCTGATCTCGCCCATCGGCCCGCATCTCCTCGCAATGTCCGGTGGAAGAATGCCGCCGGCGGACGCGCCCGTAAAGGCTCGGGCCCGCCCCGCGGCGGCGGCGCCCGGCCTCTTCCGCCGCTGCGGGACGAATCATTTACATAACCGGAAATATGGTTATGTTGGCTGCATGACGGAGATCGCCCATCACGCTCGCGCGCTCGCCGCCCTCGGCCACGAGGCGCGCCTCTCGATCTTCCGCCTCCTCGTGAGGGCGGGGGAGGAGGGGCTGAGGGTCGGCGATATCGGCGCGCATCTCGGCCTCGCGCCCTCCACGCTGGCGCATCATCTCTCCACGCTCGTCGATGCGGGGCTGGTGCTGCAGGAGCGGCGGGGGCGGGAAGTGTTCAACAGCGTCGACTTCCCGGCCATGCGCCGGGTGCTCGGCTTTCTCACGTCGGAATGCTGTTCCGGCGTCGTGGTCACGCCGGCGGAGAGCGCCGCGTGAAGGTTTCTTGTCGCCCTGAAACAACCGGAATTCCGGAGATTTGGACATGACCGACGCCTCGCTCCCCGTTCCCGGCCCCTTCGCCGCCCTGCGCCGCGTCGCGAGGGAGCAGCAGGTCTGGCTCGTCTCCGCGCTGATCCTTGTCGCGCTCGCCATGTTCGACACGCCTCAGGCCGGGGCGAGCGCGGGCTTCGCCTTCGATGCGCTTCTGAGCACGGGGCCTTACCTCATCCTCTCCATCGCCATCGCCGCCTGGGCCGGCGCGACCGGGGCGGACAACCTGATCGCCAAGGCCTTCACCGGCGCGCCGCTCGTGATGATCGGCGTGGCCGCCCTCGCCGGCGCCATCTCGCCCTTCTGCTCCTGCGGGGTGATCCCGCTGATCGCCGCGCTTCTGGCGATGGGCGTGCCGCTCTCCGCCGTCATGGCCTTCTGGCTGGCCTCGCCGATCATGGACCCCTCCATGTTCGTGCTGACGGCGGGGGTGCTCGACCTTGAATTCGCCGTGGCCAAGACGCTCGCGGCCATTGGCCTCGGCGTCTTCGGCGGGCTCGTGGTTCATGTCCTCGCCCGCGGCGGGGCGCTGTCCGATCCTCTGCGCGAGGGCGTAGGCAATGGCGGCTGCGGCGGGGCGCGGGTGCGCGCGCCGAAGCCGGTCGTCTGGCGGTTCTGGGCGGAGCCGGAGCGGCGCGCGAAATTCGGCAAGAACGCCCTCACGACCACGCTCTTCCTCGCCAAATGGCTGACGCTCGCCTTCATCCTCGAAAGCCTGATGCTCGCCTGGATCCCGGCGGAGACGGTGACGGCCGCTCTGGGAGGGCAGGGGCTCCTGCCGATCCTGACGGCGACGCTGGTGGGCGTGCCGGCCTATCTGAACGGCTACGCCGCGTTGCCGCTGGTCGGCGGCCTGATCGAACAGGGCATGGCGCCGGGCGCCGGCATGGCCTTCCTCGTCGCCGGCGGCGTCACCTCGATCCCGGCGGCGATGGCGGTCTGGGCGCTGGCGAGGCCGCAGGTCTTCGGCCTCTATATCGGCCTGTCGCTGACCGGCGCCTTCGCCTCGGGCCTGCTGTTCCAGCTCTGGGCGGCGCTGTGAAGTCGAAGGCGCGCCGTCACCCCCAGCCGACGATCCCCTTCACCTCGCAGAAGTCGCGGATGCCCCAGTCGGCGTATTCGCGCCCGTTGCCGGATTGCTTGTAGCCGCCGAAGGGCGCGAAGGTGTCCCATTCCGGATAGTTGAGGTTCACCGTGCCCGCGCGGAGACGCCGGGCGACCGCGCGGGCCTCTTCCGGAGCGCCGGAAACGAAGGCGGCGAGGCCATAGACCGTGTCGTTCGCGATCTCCACCGCCTCATCGAGGTCGTCATAAGGCATGATCGAGAGGACGGGGCCGAAGATCTCCTCCCGCGCGACGGTCATGTCGTTCGTCACGTCGCCGAAGATCGTCGGCTGCACGAACCAGCCGCGATTGAGCCCCGCCGGGCGCCCCGGCCCGCCGCAGACGAGCGTCGCGCCCTCGTCGATCCCGGCCTGGATCAGCCGCTGCACCTTCTCGAAATGGACGCCCGAGACGAGCGGGCCCATCGTCGTTTCCGGGTCGCGCGGGTCGCCCACGACGACGGCGCCCGCCGCCTCCCGCGCGAGCGCCAGCGCCTCGCCGTGGCGGGCGCGGGGCACCAGCATGCGGGTCGGCGCGTCGCAGCTCTGCCCGGTATTGCCGAAGCAGCCCTCCACCCCGCCGGCCACCGCCGCCGCGAGATCGGCCGAGGGCAGGATGATGTTGGGGGACTTGCCGCCAAGCTCCTGCGCCACGCGCTTGATCGAGGGCGCCGCGGCGGCGGCCACCGCCGCGCCCGCGCGGGTCGAGCCGGTGAAGGACATCATGTCGACCCCCGGATGGGCGGAGAGATACGCGCCGACCTCCGCGCCCGTCCCGTTCACGAGATTGAAGACGCCCTTCGGAACCCCCGCCTCATGGCAGATCTCGGCGAAGAGCACGCCGGAAAGCGGCGCGATCTCTGAAGGTTTCAGCACCATCGCGGAGCCCGCCGCCAGCGCGGGCGCGACCTTGCAGACGATCTGGTTCATCGGCCAGTTCCACGGCGTGATGAGGCCGCAGACGCCGATCCCCTCATGCACGATCCGCGTCGTCCCGCGCATCGTCTCCCACTCCATCTCCTCCGCCGCGCGAATCGCGGCTTCGAGATGCACCTGCCCGGCCCAGGCCTGCGCCGCCCGCGCCCATTCGATCGGCGCGCCCATTTCGAGGGACATGACCTGCGCGAAGTCCTCGTAGCGCGCGTTATAGACGTCGAGCAGGCGCTTCAGCACGGCGATGCGCGCGGCGGGCGGCGTTTCGCACCAGCCGGGAAAGGCGGCGCGGGCGGCGGCCACCGCGCGGTCCACATCCGCCGCCGATCCGAGCGCGACCTCGGCCACGATCTCCTCCGTCGCCGGATTCTCGACGCCCAGCCGGTTCGCCGTTGCGGGTTCGACCCAGGCGCCGTCGATGTAGAATTTCAGCATGTTGTCGGGGATCATGGCGGGTTCTCCGGCAAAGGCGGGACAGGGGTGAGGCTTCGCCTGGAGTCTAGCCCGGTGCGGGCGGCGCCGCCATCCCTTGCGGCCCCGCGATCTCCCGGCGCTTGCCTAAGCGTTCGCTTCGGCGATATGTTTCTTTGAATATAACCAGAAGGGGAACTCCCGGATGCCCTCACGCTTCGCCCCCGCCGCGCTCGCCGCCGCGCTCTGCCTCGGCGCAGCCACCGTCGCGGCGGCGGAGGTGGTCGTCTTCGCCGCCGCCTCGATGAAGACGGCGCTCGACGAGTTCGCGGCGAAGTGGATGGAGGAGACGGGCCATTCCGTCGTCGTCTCCTATGCCGGGTCGAACGCCCTCGCGCGGCAGATCATCGAGGGCGCCCCGGCGGACATCTTCCTTTCCGCCGCCGTCGAATGGATGGACGAGGTGGAGAAGGCGGGCCTGCTGGCGGAGGGAACGCGGACCGATCTCTTCGGCAACAGCCTTGTGCTCGTCGCCCACGGGAAGGATGTGCCCGCCGTCGCCGTCTGGCCCGGCCTCGACCTTGCGGGAATGCTTGGCGAGGAGAAGCTCGCGATGGCGCTGGTGGAGGCCGTGCCGGCCGGGCGTTACGGCAAGGCGGCGCTGGTCTCGCTGGGCCTCTGGGAGAGTGTCGCGCCCTCGGTCGCGCAGGCCGACAATGTGCGTGCCGCGCTGGCCCTCGTCTCCATCGGCGAAGCTCCGTTCGGCGTCGTCTACGCGACCGATGCGGCGGCTGACGACAACGTGTCGGTCGTGGGCGTGTTCCTGGAGGGCAGCCACCCGCCCATCGTCTATCCCGGCGCGCTTCTCGCTGATGCGGGGGACGAGGCGGACCGCGCCTTCTTCGCCGCCCTCCGCTCGCCGGAGGCGAAGGCCGCCTTCGCCGCGCAGGGCTTCGCGATCCTCGACTGAGCCGCCGATTCCCTGGCGCGCTCGCTTGCGCGGGGAAGGCCCCTCCGCTACCAGACAGGCGCGGGCGCGCCGCCGGACTTCGCGAGTTCTCGCGCCCCGCGCCGCCCGGGAAGAGAAAGCCGCACGAGCCGCGCGGAGCGCCGATGTCCGAACCCGAAGTGAACGAAGCCCTCGCCGCCGCCCACGGGCTGAAGCCGGAGGAATACGCCCGCATCCTCGAGATTTGCGGCCGCGTGCCGAGCTTCACCGAACTCGGCATCTTCTCCGCGATGTGGAACGAGCATTGCTCCTACAAGTCGTCGAAGAAATGGCTCCGCACCCTGCCGACGAGCGGGCCGCAGGTGATCTGCGGACCGGGGGAGAATGCCGGCGTGGTGGACATCGGGGAGGGCGACGCGCTCGTCTTCAAGATGGAGAGCCACAACCACCCCTCCTATATCGAGCCCTATCAGGGCGCGGCGACCGGAGTAGGCGGCATATTGCGGGACGTGTTCACGATGGGCGCGCGGCCCGTCGCCGCGATGAACGCGCTTTCCTTCGGCCGGGTGGACCATCCGAAGACGAAGCGCCTCCTCGCCGGCGTCGTGGCCGGGATCGGCGGCTACGGCAACGCCTTCGGCGTGCCGACCGTGGGGGGCGAGCTGCGGTTCCACACCGCCTATGACGGCAACTGCCTCGTGAACGCCTTCGCCGCCGGGCTCGCGCGGGCGGATGCGATCTTCTACTCCGCCGCCTCCGGCGTCGGCATGCCGGTCGTCTATCTCGGCGCCAAGACGGGGCGGGACGGGGTGGGCGGCGCGACGATGGCGAGCGCCGAGTTCGACGACACGATCGAGGAGAAGCGCCCGACCGTCCAGGTCGGCGACCCCTTCACCGAGAAGCGGCTGATGGAGGCCTGCCTCGAACTGATGGCGACCGGCGCGGTGATCTCGATCCAGGATATGGGCGCGGCCGGCCTCACCTGCTCGGCGGTGGAGATGGGGGACAAGGGCGGCCTCGGCATCCGCCTCGACCTCGACCTTGTGCCGGTGCGCGAGACGGGGATGACCGCCTACGAGATGATGCTCTCCGAAAGCCAGGAGCGGATGCTCATGGTCCTCCGCCCGGAGAAGGAGGCGGAGGCGAAGGCCGTTTTCGACAAGTGGGATCTCGACTTCGCCATCGTGGGCGAGACCATCGCGGAGGATCGGTTCCTCATCCTCCACAAGGGCGAGGTGAAGGCGGACCTCCCGCTCCGCACCCTCTCCGGCTCCGCCCCGGAATATGACCGCCCCTGGGTCGAGACGCCGAAGCCCGCGCCCGCCGGCCCCGCCCCGGCGCTGGAGATGGACGAGGCGCTCCGCCGCCTCCTCGCCAGCCCGAACCTCTCCTCCCGCCGCTGGGTCTGGGAGCAGTACGACCACATGGTGATGGCGGACACGGTCATCCGCCCCGGCGCGGACGCCGCGGTGGTCCGCGTCCACGGCAAGCGGAAGGCGCTCGCCTTCACCTCGGACGTGACGCCGCGTTATTGCTTCGCGGACCCGTTCGAGGGCGGCAAGCAGGCGGTGGCGGAGGCCTACCGGAACCTCTCCGCCACCGGCGCCCTGCCGCTGGCGGCGACCGACAACCTGAATTTCGGCAATCCGGAAAAGCCCGAGATCATGGGCCAGTTCGTCGGCTGCGTGAAAGGGATCGGCGCGGCCTGCGAAGCGCTGGGCGTCCCCATCGTCTCCGGCAACGTCTCGCTTTACAACGAGACGGACGGCCGGGCGATCCTCCCGACGCCGTCCATCGGCGCCGTCGGCCTTCTCCCGGATGTCGAGCGCGTGGTCCGCATCGCCCCGAAGGCGGGGGACCGGATGATCCTGATCGGGGAGACGCGGGGGCATATGGGCCGCTCCGTCTACCTTGCGGAGCTTTTCGGGCGGGAGGAGGGCGCGCCGCCGCCCGTCGATCTCGAAGCCGAGCGCCGCGCGGGCGAGCTTGTCCGCGCCCTCGGGGCCGAGGGGCTCCTCTCCGCGGCGCACGATCTCGGCGACGGCGGGCTCGGCCTCGCGGCGGCGGAGATGGCGCTGGCCGGCGGGGTGGGGGTCGTCCTCGCCTCCGATCCGTCCATGGCGATGCAGGAATGGTTCTTCGGGGAGGATCAGGCGCGCTATCTCCTCGCCGTCTCCGCCGATGACGAGGAGGCGGCGCTGGACCGTGCGGCGGAGGCCGGCATCCCCGCCCGCACCGTGGGCAGGGCGGGGGGCGACCGGATCGTGCTTGGCGACCGCGCCCTGCCGCTGGCCGAGGCCCGCTCCGCGCATGAGGGCGCGCTGCCCGCGCTGATGGCCTGAGCAAGCGCGGATCTGAACCGTTTGGACGCCCCCTTGCATGGCTTGGCCGGTGCTCTCCGAGAGCGCCCGGCGGATCAGACCCGCGGCTGATCCGCCCGCGGCCGCCGCCCCCCGGCGGCCGCGTTTCCGCGCCCGCCGCGGCGCCCGCAGTCAGATATTCGACCGACGCGGCGGCTTGGCGCCCCTCGCCCTGCGGCTTGCGCCTCCGGGCGACGGCCTCTGCGGCCTTCCACTGGAAGGCCGCTTGCCGAGGCCGGGGAGAGAAACATCAGCCGCGCCTTGCTTCCGCCCGCGCTGATGGCCTGAGCCCTCCTTGCGCGCCGCGCGCCGCCGGACTACTTTTTCCCGGAAGCGACGCGCATGGGGGTCTTGCCGGATGGCGATGGAGGCGACAGCGATCAAACGGCTCATTCTTGAGGCGTTCCCGACCGCCCGGGTGGAGATCACCGACCTCGCCGGAGACGGCGACCATTACGCCGCCACCGTGACGGCGGAGGAATTCCGCGGCCGGAACCGGGTGCAGCAGCACCAGATGGTCTACGCCGCGCTGAAAGGCCGTATGGGGGGCGAACTCCACGCCCTCGCCCTTACAACCCGCGCCCCCGATTGAGGAGAGCGACATGACCACGACGACGACCGACCCGGCCCACGCCGCCATCAAGGCGGAGATCGACGCGAATGACGTCGTGCTCTTCATGAAGGGCACGAAAACGATGCCGCAATGCGGCTTCTCCAGCCGGGTCGCGGCGATCCTCAACTACATGGAAGTGCCGTTCAAGGACGTGAACGTCCTCGACGATCCGGCGATCCGCGACGGCGTGAAATCCTTCTCCGACTGGCCGACCATCCCGCAGCTCTACGTGAAGGGCGAGTTCGTCGGCGGCTGCGACATCATCACGGAGATGGTGCTCTCGGGTGAGCTGGACGATACCTTCAAGACGAAGGGCGTCGCCTTCAACGCCGAGGCGGCGGAGAAGATCCGCGAGACGAACGCCTGAGGGCGCCGGGGCCCCCGGGCCCCTTGCGCCGCGCCCCGCGCCGCCGCATGACAGGGCGGGCGGGGAAAGGCGGCGATGAACACGAGACTGGCAGAACCGGCCGCGCCGCCCCTCGCGGGCTACGTCGCGGTCATTCTGGCCGTCGTGATCTGGGGCGGCTGGATCGTCGCCACCCGCCTCGCCATGCTGGAGCGGCACGCCCCGCTCGACATCGCGCTCCTCCGCTACGCCACCCCCGCCATCCTCTTCGCGCCCTACTGGATGCGGAAGGGAATTTTCCCGAAGGGGGAGAAGCCGCTCCTCCTCATCATCATGACGCTGGGCTGGGGCGGGCCCTTCGTCCTCCTCATCAGCAAGGGGATGCAATCGGTCGAGGCTTCGCTCTTCGGGCCGCTGGTGCCCGGCCTCCTGCCCATGATTGTCGCGCTCTGGGGCTATTTCGCGGAGGGGGAGCGCATCCGCCGGGGCCGCATCGTCGGGCTCGTGTTCATCGCGGCCGCGGTGGCGCTGATCCTCGTCCCCGCAACCGTCGAGGGCGATTCGAACCTCCTCGCGGGCGCACCCTGGCTGCTGACGGCCTGCCTCGGCTGGTCCGCCTTCACCATCGCCTTCCGCAAGACCGGGCTCTCGGGGATCGAGGCGGCGGCCTATGTCTGCCTCTATTCGACGCCGGTGCTGATCGTCGCCGCGCTCTTCCTCGGCACGGAATTGCAGACCTATCCGGCGCGGGAGGTGGCGTTCCAGGTCGCCGTGCAGGGCTTCGCCTCGGGGGCCGTCTCCGTCGCCTGCTTCGGCTATGCGGTGAAGGCGCTCGGCCTCGCCCGCGCCTCCGCCTTCACCTCGCTCGTGCCGGTCATGTCCGCCCTCGGCGGCTGGCTCCTGCTCGGGGAGGTCGTGGGCGCGGCGGGCTGGGCCGCGGCCTTCGCCGCCTGCCTCGGCGTCCTCCTCGTCAACCGCTACGCGCGCTGAGGGTCAGGAGACGGCGGCGCCCGCGAGCGAGCGGAAGAGCCGCGTTCCGTCCGCCCCGCCGAGCGCCGCGTCAGCCGCGCGTTCCGGATGCGGCATGAGGCCGAGCACGCGGTGGTTCTCGGAGAGAATCCCGGCAATGGCGTTCATCGAGCCGTTCGGGTTGGCGCCCTGATAGCGGAAGGCGACGCGCCCCTCGCCTTCGAGCCGCGCCAGCGTCTCCGCATCCGCGACGAAATTGCCGTCATGATGGGCGACGGGGAAGGTCACCGTCTCGCCCTCCCGGTATTCCGCGGTGAAGGGGCTCGCGGACGTCTCCACCTTCAGCGCCACGTCGCGGCAGATGAAGGCGAGGCCCGCATTCCGCATCAGCGCGCCGGGGAGCAGCCCGGCCTCGATCAGCACCTGAAAGCCGTTGCAGATCCCGAGGACCGGCCCGCCCTTCTGCGCGAAGGCGGAGACGGCGCCCATGATCGGGGAGCGCGCTGCGATCGCGCCGCAGCGGAGATAATCCCCGAAGGAAAAGCCGCCCGGCACGCCGATCACGTCGAGCCCTTCGGGCAACGCCGTATCCTTGTGCCAGACCATCGCCGGCGCCGCGCCGAAGGCGTTGCGGAAGGCGACGGCGAGGTCGCGGTCGCAGTTCGATCCGGGAAAGACGATGACGGCGGCCTTCATCGCCCCCTCACTCGATCTCGACGCGGAAGGTCTCGATCACGGTGTTGGCGAGGAGCTTCTCGCACATCGCCCGCGCCGTCGCCTCCGCCGCGCCCCGGTCCGTCTCGGCGAGGTCGAGCTCCAGGTATTTCCCCTGCCGCACCGCCTCGACGCCCGCGAAGCCGAGCGCGCCGAGCGCGTGGCGCACCGCCTCGCCCTGCGGGTCGAGCACGCCGGGCTTCAGGGTGACGTGAATCTTCGCCTTCATGCCAGTCCTCTGAATTCGCGCTCTCAATGCACCAGTTTCGGCCCGGAGCGGGGCTTCGTCGCGTTCTGCGGCAGGATGCCGAGCCGCTTCGCCACCTCGCTGTAGGCGTCCGTGAGCGAGCCCAGATCGCGGCGGAACACGTCCTTGTCGAGCTTCCGGCCCGTCTCGATGTCCCAGAGCCGGCAGCTGTCGGGGCTGATCTCGTCCGCCACGATGATGCGCTGGAAGTCCCCGTCCCAGATCCGCCCGGTCTCGATCTTGAAGTCAACGAGCTTGATCCCGACGCCGAGGAAGAGCCCGGTTAGGAAGTCGTTGACCCGGAGCGCCAGCGCGATGATGTCGTCGATGTCCTGCTGGTTCGCCCAGTTGAAGGCGACGATGTGTTCCTCGGAGACCATCGGATCGCCGAGCGCGTCGTCCTTGTAGTAGAATTCGATGATCGGCCGGGGCAGGGGCTCGCCCTCCTCGATGCCGAGCCGCTTGGAGATCGAGCCGGCGGCGACATTGCGCACGACGACCTCGAGCGGGATGATCTCGACCTGCCGGATGAGTTGCTCGCGCATGTTGAGCCGGCGAATGAAATGCGTCGGCACGCCGATCCCGTTGAGGGCGGACATGATGTGCTCGGAAATGCGGTTGTTGAGGACGCCCTTGCCCTCGATCACGTCGCGCTTCTCCGCGTTGAAGGCGGTGGCGTCGTCCTTGAAATACTGGATGTAGGTTCCGGGCTCGGGCCCCTCGTAGAGGATCTTCGCCTTGCCTTCGTAGACCATCCTGCGGCGGGCCATGCGGGGCTCCTTCCCGGGAAGCCAAAAGGGAATCGGGCGCGGCTTGGATGTCGCCGCGCCCGTCGGGCGGCTTATAGGCTCAAGCCGGGGGGGCCGCAAGGAGAGCCGGCGCTTGCGCTCCCGCCGCCGCTCCGTCACCCTCCTTTCCGGGAAAGGCGGTGAGGTGCGACGATGCTGAGATCCCTGTTCCGCTTCCTTCTCGGCCTCGTCCTCCTCTCCGTCGCCGTGGCGCTTCTCGCCGTCGTGCTGGTGGTGGAGCGCGAGCCGTCCCTCTCCGAGTCCCCCCCGCCCGCCCCGGAAGACGTGCTGGCCGCGCGCGGCTTCGCGCATTCGGTCAAGCGCGCGCTGGCCGGGGAGGGGGAGCCGGAGCCGGTCGTCGTCACCGAAGCGCGGTTCAACAGCATGGTCCGCCTCGGCGCGCGGTTCCTACCCGGCTTTCGCGGGCGCGTGACGCTGGAGGAGGGCGCCGTGCGCGGGGAGGCGTCCGCCCCCGTTCCCTTCACCCGGGGCGCGCTCTGGGTGAACGCCGCCGCGACCGCGCCGGAATTCGAGGGCGAATTCGCCCTCGGCTCGCTTCGCGTCGGGCGGCTGAACCTGCCGCCCGGCCTCTCTCTCGAAGCCGGCCGCATCGCCGCCAATCTCCTCTTCGGGAACGGGGTGGGGGACACTGTGGCGGGCGCCGCGACAAGGCTCGACGTGGAAGGGGACGCGGCCTCGATCACCCTTGCGATCAGGCAGGTCGGCGGCAACCGTGTCGCCCGCGGCGTCTTCGGCGCCCTCCGCGGCTCCGCCCTGCCGCCGCCCGAGGCCGTCGAGCGCGAAATGGCGCGCATCGCCGGGGCGATGGCGCGGGGCGAGCTGCCGGCGGAGGGCAGCTTCCTGCCCCATATCCGCTTCGCCCTCGCCTCGGCGCTCGACTCGGCTGCGGCGGAGGGGCCGGCCGAGGCCTACACCGCCTCGATCCTCGCCCTCGCCTCTATCTGCGGGGCGCGGGATTTCACGACCGTCATCGGCGGCCTCGTCGATCACCGGGTCGAAGCCGGTTTCGAGGACGCCGATTGCAGCCCCCTGACCCTCAACGGGCGAATCGACAGCCGCCGCCATTTCATCACCGCCGCCGCCGTCCAGGCCGCCTCGAACCGCGGCTATTCCGTCACCCTCGGTGAGTTCAAGGAGCTGCATGACATCGCCGCCGCCGGCGGCTTCGACTTCACGGACATCGCCGCGAACAATTCCGGCATCCGCATGTCGAACCGGATGATGGCCGCGCCGGCCGGGGAATGGCCCGCGCTCCTCGCCCGGATCGGGGAGGAGAGCGACGTGATCATCGACTATGCCGGCCTGCCTTCGATCATGCCGGACGAGGAGTTCCGCGCCCGCTTCGGCGATATCGAGAGCGAGGCCTACGCCGCGATGCTGGCGGAGATCGAGGCGCGGATCGACGGGTTGCCGCTCCACAAGGCGAACTGAGGCCGCGGGCTCACCCGCCCGCCGCCTCCCGCTTCTCCTCGAGCTCCAGCCACTCCTCCTCCGCCGCCTCCAGCGCCGTGCGCCGTTCGGCGAGCGCCTCCGTCGCCTTGGCGAACTTCTTCGGCTCGCGGGAGAAGAGCTGGGGGTCGGCGAGGAAATCCTCCAGCTTCGCGATCTCCGCCGAAAGCCGCTCCATCTCCGCCGGGAGGACGGAGAGGCGGTGCGTTTCCTTGAAGCCGAGCTTCTTCCCAGCCGGCTTCTCGGCCGCGGCGGGCCGCGCCTCGGCCTTTGCGGCCGGCTTCTCCGGCTTCGCCGCGGCCGGCCCCTCGCCGCGCTGGCTCCGGTAGTCGGACCAGCCGCCGGCATACTCCACCGCCGCCCCGTCGCCCTCCAGCGCGATCACGGAGGTCGCGACCCGGTCGAGGAAGTCCCGGTCATGGCTGACGAGCAGCGCGGTGCCTTCATAATCCGCCAGCAGCTCCTGAAGGAGGTCCAGCGTCTCGATGTCGAGGTCGTTGGTCGGCTCGTCGAGGACGAGGAGGTTCGATTCCCGCGCCATGATCTTCGCCAGCAGGAGCCGCGCCCGCTCCCCGCCCGAAAGCGCGGAGACGGGGCCGCGCGCTTGCCCCTCGTCGAAGAGGAAGGACTTGAGATAGCCGACCACATGCTGCGGCCGCCCGCGCACCATCACCTGGTCCGAGCGTTCCTTCGGCCCGCGAAGGTCCCCCTCCGTCAGCGTCTCCCAGAGCGATTTCTCCGGGTCGAGCGCGGCGCGGTTCTGGTCGAACCGGGCGATGACGAGGTTGGAGCCGAGCCGCACCCGCCCTTCGTCCGGCTCCAGAAGGCCGGTGAGCATGTTGAGCAGCGTCGTCTTACCCGCCCCGTTCGGGCCCACGAGCGCCACCCGGTCCCCCCGCCCGATTCGCGTGGAGAAGGGGCGGAGGAGCGCCCGCTCCCCGAAGGTCTTCGCGATCCCGACCGCCTCGATCACCAGTTTTCCGGAGGCGGGCCCGGCGGAAAGCGCCATCGCCGCGCGCCCCGTCTCCGCGATCTGCGCGGCCCGGCCCTCGCGCAGCTCCCCCAGCCGCCGCACCCGGCCCATGTTCCGCGTGCGGCGGGCGGAGATGCCCTCCACCGCCCAGCGCGCCTCCGCCTTGATCAGGCGGTCGAGCTTGTGCCGCGCCGCCCGCTCCTCCTCCAGCGTCTTGTCTCGCCAGTCCTCGAACCCCTCGAACCCGCGGGAGACGCGGCGGCACTCGCCCCGGTCGATCCAGAACGTGGCGCGGGAGAGGCGGGAGAGGAAGCGCCGGTCATGGCTGATGAGGATGTAGGCGGACTGCGTCGCCGCCAGCGTCTCTTCGAGATACTCGATGCAGGCGATGTCGAGATGGTTGGTCGGCTCGTCGAGCAGCAGGAGGTCAGGCTCCCCGGCGAGGCAACGGGCGAGCGCCGCGCGCCGCCGCTCCCCGCCCGAAGCGGTCTCGGGCGGGGCCTCCGCCTTCACCTGGAGCCCGTCCATCGCCATTTCCGCCCGCCAGCGCTCCTGCGCCGGCAGGTCTGCCGCCGCGAAATCGCCGAGCGTCGTGAAGCCGGTGAAGTCCGGCTCCTGCGGCAGATAGGAAATCGCCGCGCCGGGCCTTGCGAAGCGCGTCCCCGCATCCGGCTCCACAAGCCCGGCGACGATCTTCAGCAGCGTCGATTTCCCCGCCCCGTTCCGCCCGACGAGGCAGAGCCGCTCCCCGGGAGAAACGGAGAGGGAGAGATCGGTGAAAAGCGCGTTCGGCCCGAAGCCGAGCGTCACGCCGTCGAGGGTCAGGATCGGGGGCTGGGCCATGCGCGCCGGGTAGCGCCCGGCGCGCCCCGGCGCAAGGGCTCAGCCGCCGCGGCGGAACGGGCCTCCCGAGCCCTGGAAGTCCGGGTTCGAGGGCGGCGTCAGCTTCGCCATGAAGCTTGTCAGCCGCCTGCCGAAATCCGGGTCCGACGGCACGGGCGAGCCTGCGGCGACGAACATCGCCTCGGTGACGGGCCGCCCCGCGCTCGAACAGAAGGCCCCGAGGATGCGCAGCTCCGGGCCGGCCACGCCCCCCCGCGCCTCGCCCGAACAGGCCTTGCGCGGCGTCGCCCCGCTTTCCGGCGCGATGACGAGCACGAGATGCGGGCCCGTGCGCGCCGTCGTCGCGGCGCGGATGGTGCGGGGGTTGAAATAGGCCGGGAGCTGGATCGCCGCCGCGATCTCCTCCGGCCCCGCCCCGTCCCGCGTCGCGCCGATGATCGCCGCCTCCCCGCCTGCGCCGGCGAAGACGGAGACGTATTCGGGCTGATAGTTCGGGTCGATATAGTCCTGGATCACCAGGTCGGCGGGAGCCGGTCCGGTGGTGCAGGACGAAGCCGCGAGCAGGGCGCCTGCGGCGAAGACACCGGCGATTCTCTTCATGGTCCATCCTCCTTTCCCCCGTTCCGTTCAAGATGGGGCGAAGGTTTCACGGCGGAAACCCCGGATGCCGGCGGCGTGAGACAAGTCTCAGAGGTCCGCGTGGAATTCCTCGATCAGATGCCGGACGACCGCGCGCCCCGCCTCCGCCGCGTCGCCGCTCGCCGCCTTCGCCGCCTCGAAGACGGCGCGCTGCCGGTCCGCCCCGTTTCCGGCCTCCGCGATCCGCCGCATCCCCTCGACCTCCGCGAGGGAGCCGAGCGCCACCGCGTCCTCCTCCACCAGCGCGATCAGCTCCTCCGCCAGCTCCGCGAAGGGGACGATCGCCCCGCGGCCGAAATCGATCAGCCCCTCCGCCATGCCATAGCGCTGCGCGCGCCAGCGGTTCTCCGCGATCAGGAAGCGGTCATACATCCGCCAGCGCTGGTTCTTCGTCTTGAGCCGCCAGAGCATCCGCATGATCGCCTGCGTCGCAGCCGCGATGGTCACCGCATCTTCGAGGCGCGGGCAGACGTCGCAGATGCGGCTTTCGAGCGTGGGGAAGCGGTGGGAGGGCCGGAGGTCCCACCAGATCTTCGAGCCGTCCTCGATGATCCCGAGGTCGATCAGGGTGGCGAGCATCCGCTCGTAGTCCGCCCAGCTCGCCACCTGGGGCGGGAGCCCGGTGCGGGGCAGGTTGTCGAACACCGTGAGCCGGTAGGAGGAAAGCCCCGTATCCCGCCCCTGCCAGAACGGGGAGGAGCAGGACATCGCCAGCAGGTGCGGCAGGAAATAGCTCATCTGCGGCATGAGGTCGGTGCGGAGCGCATCGTCATCCAGCCCGACATGAACGTGCATCCCGCAGATCAGCAGCCGCTCCGCCACCCCGCCGAGCGCCCGCTGGAGCTGATGATAGCGGTCCTTGTCCGTATGCCGCTGGTCCTTCCAGTCCGCGAACGGGTGGCAGGAGGCGGCGACGGGGGCGAGGCCGAACTTCCTCGCCTCCCGCGCCACGGTGGAGCGGAGCCGCTTCAGCTCCTCCCGCGCCTCTTCCGGCCCGGCGCAGACCGCCGTGCCGATCTCGATCTGGCATTGCAGGAACTCGGGGGAGACCTGCCCCTCCAGCTCCGCCGCGCAGGCCGCCATCAGCCCCTCCGGCGCCTCCGCGAGGGAGAGGCTTTCGAGGTCGACGAGGAGGTATTCCTCCTCGACGCCGATGGTGAAGGCGGGGTCCGTCAAGTCACTTCATCGTCGGGATGGAGAACTCGGCCCCTTCCTTGATGCCGGAGGGCCAGCGCGAGGTCACCGTCTTCGTCCGCGTGTAGAAGCGGAACGCGTCCGGCCCGTGCTGGTTCAGGTCGCCGAAGACCGATTTCTTCCAGCCGCCGAAGGTGTGATAGGCGAGCGGCACCGGGATCGGCACATTCACGCCGACCATGCCGACATTGACGCGGGAGACGAAATCCCGCGCCGTGTCCCCGTCCCGCGTGAAGATCGCGGTGCCGTTGCCGTATTCGTGGTCCATCGTCAGCTTCAGCGCCGTCTCGTAGCTGTCGGCGCGCACGGTGGAGAGGACCGGGCCGAAAATCTCCTGCCGGTAGATCTCCATGTCCGGCGTCACGTTGTCGAAGAGGCAGGCGCCGACGAAGAAGCCGTTCTCGTAGCCCTGCATCTTGAAGCCGCGGCCGTCCACCACCAGCTTCGCGCCCTGCTCGACGCCCTTGTCGATCAGGCCCATGACGCGGGCCTGCGCCTCCCGCGTGACCAGCGGGCCGAAATCGGCGTCGTTCCCGTCCGTGTAGGGCGCGATCTTCAGCTTCTCGACGCGGGGCGCGAGCTTCTCCATCAGCCGGTCCGCCGTCTCCTCGCCCACGGGGACGGCGACGGAGATCGCCATGCAGCGCTCGCCCGCCGCGCCGTAGCCGGCGCCGATCAGCGCGTCCACCGCCTGGTCGAGGTCCGCGTCGGGCATGATGATCATGTGGTTCTTCGCGCCGCCGAAGCACTGCACGCGCTTTCCGGCCGCCGTGCCGCGCGAATAGACGTAATGCGCGATGGAGGTGGAGCCGACGAAGCCGACGCCGCCGATCCCCTCATGGTCGAGGATCGCGTCCACCGCCTCCTTGTCGCCGTTGACGACGTTGAGAACGCCCTTCGGCAGCCCGGCCTCGATCATCAGCTCCGCGAGCATCAGGGGCACGGAGGGGTCGCGCTCGGAGGGCTTCAGGATGAAGGAATTGCCGCAGGCGATGGCCGGGCAGAACTTCCACATCGGGATCATGGCGGGGAAGTTGAACGGCGTGATCCCGGCGGCGACGCCGAGCGGCTGGCGCATCGAATACATGTCGATGCCCGGCCCCGCGCCATCCGTATACTCGCCCTTCAGGAGCTGCGGCGCGCCGATGCAGTATTCCGCGACCTCGAGCCCGCGGATCACGTCGCCCTTCGCATCGGGGATCGTCTTGCCATGCTCGCGCGAAAGCGCCTCGGCGAGCTTTTCCATGTCCCGGTGCAGAAGGCGGACGAATTCCATCAGCACGCGCGCGCGCCGCTGCGGGTTCTGCGCCGCCCAGGCCGGCTGCGCCGCCGCGGCGTTCCGCACCGCTGCATCCACCTCGGCCGTGCTCGCCAGCGGAACCTTCGCCTGCACCTCGCCCGTGGCGGGGTTGTAGACATCCGCGAAGCGGCCCGAAGTCCCCTTCACATGCGCGCCATCGATGAAATGCGTCAGTTCGCGGGCCATTCTCTTCCTCCGTCCCGTGCGTTTCGGCACTGCCTAGACGATCCTCAGGATAGCGGCAATCGACATTCCCTCGCGGAATGTCTATCTGCCGCCGATGATCCCGCACCAGACGGACAGCTTCGACACGATCTTCGCCTCGCTCGGCCCGCCGACCGCGAGTCAGGTCGCCGCGCTCTGCTGGCGCCCGGCGGGAGACTCTCTCACCGTCCTCCTCGTCACCACCCGCCGCACCCGCCGCTGGACCCCGCCGAAGGGCGGGCTGATCGACGGGCGCACGGCGCATGAGAGCGCGGAGATCGAGGCCTGGGAGGAGGCGGGGGTGATCGGGGACGTCTCTCCCATCGCGCTCGGCGAATACCAGACGCTGAAATTCCGGGAGGGGAAGGGCTGGGAGAAGCTGGCGGTCACCGTCTACCCGCTTCTCGTCCAGAGCCTCGAGGCCGACTATCCGGAGCGCGGCGCCCGTCGGCTCCGCTTCTTCGCCGCGAACGCCGCCGTCCGCGCGGTGCGGGAGCCTGAGCTGAAGGCGATCATGGAGCGTTTCCGCGGGTAGGGCGCGCGCAAATCGCTATTTCTGATTTCACTTTGGAATCAATGAATTGACCCCCCTGCGCAATGTGCGCATGCCTCCGCTCAGCACTCCGGCAGGTTCACCGCGAGCCCGCCCTGGCTCGTCTCCTTGTATTTCTCGCTCATGTCCCGCCCGGTCTGCCTCATGGCCTCGATGCAATTGTCGAGCGGCATGAAATGCGTGCCGTCCCCCCGGAGCGAGAGCGAGGCGGCGGAGACGGCCTTGATCGCGCCGAGGCCGTTCCGCTCGATGCACGGCACCTGGACGAGCCCGCCCACCGGGTCGCAGGTCATGCCGAGATGATGTTCGAGCGCGATCTCCGCCGCGTTCTCCACCTGCGCCGGCGTGCCGCCGAGCGCGGCGCAGAGCCCCGCCGCCGCCATCGCCGCCGCGGAGCCGACCTCGCCCTGGCAGCCGACCTCGGCGCCGGAGATCGAGGCGCGGGTCTTGATGAGGGAGCCGATCGCCCCCGCCGTCAGCAGGAACTCCCGCTCCCCGGCCTTCGTCGCGCCCTGGCAATGGTCGCGGTAATACCGCAGCACCGCGGGGCAGACGCCCGCCGCGCCGTTGGTCGGGGAGGTGACGACCTTGCCGCCCGCCGCATTCTCCTCGTTCACCGCCATGGCGTAGACGGAGAGCCAGTCATTCGCCACATGCGGCTGGGCGATGTTGAGCCCGCGCTCCGCCAGCAACTGCTCATGGATGCGCTTCGCCCGCCGCTTCACCCGCAGCCCGCCCGGCAACTCCCCCTCCACGACGAGCCCGCGGTCGATGCAGGCGTTCATCGCCGCGATGAGATCGTCGAGCGCCCTGTCGAGGCTCCCGCTCCGCCCCGCCTCCTCGTTCGCGCGCATCATCGCGGCGATGGAGAGGCCGGAGGCCGCGGCCATCGCAAGCATCTCCGCCGCCGAGTGAAACGCGAAGGGCTTCGCCGGGCCGGGCGCAGACGGCGCAGCGCCGCGCGCCATCTCCCGCGCCGTCATCACGAAGCCGCCGCCGACGGAGTAATAGGTCTCCTCCAGAGCGAGATTTCCCGCCGCGTCATGCGCGAAGAGCCTGAGACCGTTCGCATGGCCGGGGAGGGCGGGGCCATAGTCGAACACGATGTCCGCATCCGGGTCGAAGGCGAGCGCCCCGAGCGCGGGATGCTCGACGCGGCGGGACGCCTTCACCGCCGCCTCGATCCGCTCCGCCTCGTCCGGGTCCACATCCCGCGGGTTCTGCCCGGCGAGGCCGAGGAGCACGGCCCGGTCCGTCGCATGCCCGCGCCCGGTGAAGGCGAGCGAGCCGTGCAGGCTGCAGGAAAGCCGCGCTGGCGCGCCCGCGCCCGGCACCCGCTCCCGCCCCTCGGCAAGCGTTTCGAGAAAGCGGTTCGCCGCCGTCATCGGCCCCATCGTGTGGGACGATGACGGGCCGAGCCCGACCTTGAAGATGTCGAAAACCGAAAGGACCATGCGCGCCTCCGCCCGGCGTATAGAAGGCGAGCCGGGGCGCGGGCGCAAGCGCGGGGGAGACGGATTGTCGACCGTTGGCGACAGGAGGCGGTCACCCCGGGCCGTCGCAACCGGGGGGCGACTCCCGGAAAACAGATACAAGTTTACGCAACCGATGCGTTAGAATATTCTTAACTGGTGTTTCGTGCAGATCCTGTCGGATCCGTGGGGTGTGTCTGGATTTCAGTTTTGGTGTTCCCGTGGCTCCGGCCTGACCGTCTCCCCCATTTTGGGCAGGAGCATCGTGGGAGCGTGAACATGAATAGAACATTCTTCGCTGCGGCTTGCGTGGCGACAGCGGCGCTGGCGTCGGCGATGGCGCCGACCCCGGCCAAGGCGGTTTCCATAGAGTCGGTGACCCCCAATCCGGCCTCGTATGCCGAGATCGACCTTCTCACCACCACCGTCCTTCCGGACTTCTCCTCGTGGAACCCGGCGCCCTCCACAAGGACCGGGAACATCCCGGGCGTCACCCGGTCCCCCTTCGACGAGACGTCCAACATCAATATCTATTCGAACGGCTCGGGCATCCCCGAATCGACGCCGTATTTCTCTGTCGGGCCCGACAACCCGAGCAACCCGGCGATCCTCGAGTTCACCGTGGACCAGAGGGCCTTCTCGTTTCTCTGGGGGTCGCCGGACAGCTATAACGAGCTGACCTTCTTCCTCGACGGGCAGGAGGTCATCACCTTCCTCGGAACGGTGGTGCAGCCGCCGATCGCCGTCGGCTCGGCCTTCGTCGAGTTCAAGGGCAAGTTCGATGCGGTGAGCTTCTTCTCCGATGGGTCCAACGCCTTCGAATGGACCTCCATGTCGGCGACCGCCGTGCCCTTGCCGGCTGCGGCGTGGATGATGCTGGCGGGTCTCGCCAGCCTCGGCTTCGTCGCCCGGCGGAAGAGGGCGGCAGCCTGAAGCCCTTGCGAGCCCGCCTCCTTCTCGTCCCTTGCAGGGGGAGGCGGGTCTCGCTTGCGCCGAGGCTCTCCGCGCGCCAGGCCCGGCTCGGGGAAGAGCCGACGGATCGGGCGCCCGCATCACGTCTGGGCGCCGTCGTCGCAGCCAAGGCGCGTGCCGATGGATGGCCGCCGCTGCGCGCCGCCCTCAAGACGCGCTGCAACCGGAAGGCGACATCCTCAATGCAGATTCATGTTTACGCAACCTGACCGTTAAGATATCGTCAACCTTATGTTGTGTGCAGACCCGAGCGGGTTCGTGAGGCGTTCTCCTGGCATCTGTGTATAGGTCTCGCGTGCCCGCGCTTTGACCGTCTCCCCCCGTCGCGGGAGGGAGCTTTGTGGGAGCATGAGCATGAAGCCATTTTTCTTTGCTGCGGCCTTCGCAGGGGCGAGCCTTCTCGCCTTCTCGGCCTCCGCAGTTCCCGTGTCGATCGGCGTGGCGCAGGTCACCCTCGTCGACTCCTCGAAGCAGGGTCCAGCCAACGACGCCGCGATATACGCGGCCGGTTTCGCTGCGAACACGCCGATCGGAGCCGTCTGGTCGCCGCTCGACCCGACCATCACGCCGCCGCCTAACACCCTTCCCCTTGTCTACCAGTCGCCCTTCGAGAGCGCGACCATCACGCGCGACGGCGACAATGGCCCGACCTACTTCTCCGTGGGCGGCTCTGTCGCCGGGGGCGAGGGCTCCACGTCTCCGACGACCCTGACTCTGGCGGACGAGCGGAGCACCCTGAACATCCTCTGGGGTTCGGTCGACTCCTACAACACGCTGACGTTCCTCGACTCTTCCAACTCGGTGATCCAGTCCATCACCGGGACGGACGTGGTGAACGCCTTCGGGCTCACCGGCTCCGCGCCGAATTTCCGCAATGTCGTCCTCCTGCACATCGCCTTGCCGACCGCCTACAAGAGCCTTCGGTTCTTCTCCGAAGGCCCGACCGGGCAGGACATCGCGGCCTTCGAATTCGCGCTCGCGCCGATCCCGCTGCCGGCGGCGGCGTGGATGCTGCTCTCTGCGCTCGCGGGGCTCGGCTTCGTCGCAAGGCGGAAGAGGGCCCAGGCCTGAACCGCCGGCGGGCCCGCCTCCTTTCTTCCCTTGCCGGGAGGAGGCGGGCGTCACTGGCGGATGTGCTCGCGCCGCGCTAAGTCCGGCCCGAAGGAGGGCCGATGGACTGGGAACCTGTGACGCGGCTGGGCGTATTTCTTGCCGTATTCGGCGCGATGGCGTTCGCCGAGGCGCGCGCCCCCCTGCGGGCCGCCCTGAGAGGCCGCCGCTGGCTGACCAATCTCGGGCTGGTGGCGCTCGACTCGTTCCTCGTCCGCCTTGTATTTCCGGCCGCTGCGGTCGGCGCCGCGCTTCACGCCGAGGCGCTCGGCCTCGGCCTGTTCAACGCGCTCTCCTGGCCCTTCTGGTTCGAATGCCTGCTGGCCTTCGTCATCCTCGATTTCGCGATATGGGCGCAGCATGTCGCCGTCCATCACGTGCCTTTGCTCTGGCGGCTGCACCAGGTGCACCACGCCGACGAGGCGATGGACGTGACGACCGGGCTTCGCTTCCACCCGGTCGAGATCCTGCTCTCGATGGCGCTGAAGATCGGCCTCGTCTATCTCCTCGGCGCTGCGGCGCTGGCCGTGCTCCTCTTCGAGATCGCGCTGAACGCGGCGGCGATCTGGTCCCACGCCAACATCACGCTCTCGCGCCGGGCGGACCGGCTGCTGCGTCTCGTGATCGTGACGCCCGACATGCACCGCAGCCATCATTCCGTCGAGCGGAGCGAGCATGACACCAATTTCGGCTTCTTCCTCTCGGTCTGGGACCGTCTCTTCAGGGTCTGGACGGAGCAGCCCGCGAAAGGGCAGGGCGGCGTCGAGATCGGGCTGAAGCCGTGGCGGGACGGGCGCAGCGCCGGCTTCCTCTGGTCCCTCGCCCTGCCGTTCCGGAGGCGCCCGTGACGCTGGAAGAGATCAGGAACCGCGCAGCGCAGGACGGTCTGGCGCTGACGGGCTGGCTCGCGCCCGGCGCGGAGGACGGCGCGCCGGAAGGATCGCGGGCGCTCCTGCTCTTCGGCTACGGCGGCCCCGCGCTCTGGGCCGCCTTCCGCGCCAGCCCGGAAGCGGCGGACGGCGCACGCCACCCGCTCGACCGCTGGTCGCGCCGTGTCATCGGCGCGCTGGCGGCGGAGATCGGGGGGGCGGCGTTCTTCCCCTTCGAAGGGCCGCCCTATCATCCCTTCATCCGCTGGACTTACGCGGCCGAGCCGATCCATCGCTCGAAGCTCGGCATGGCCGTGCATGAGGAGCGGGGGCTCTGGTCCGGCTGGCGCGGCGCCATCGCGCTCTTCCGGGAAGTCGACCTCCCCCCTGTCGTCCGCGGCGAGCCGCCCTGCGAAGGCTGCCCCATGCCGTGCCGCGCCGCTTGCCCCGTTTCCGCCTTCACGGATGCCGGCTATGACGCTGCGCGCTGCCGGACGCATATCTCCTCGCCCGCCGGCGCCGAATGCCGCGCCCGCGGCTGCCTCGCCCGCCGCGCCTGCCCTGTCGGCGTCGCTTTCGCGCAGTCGGATGAACAGGCCGCCTTCCATCTCGAAGCCTTCCGGATCGTCTGATGACCCTCCGCCTCATCCTCCTCCGCCATGCGAAGTCGGACTGGCACGCCGGCCTTTCCGACCATGAGCGCCCGCTGAACCGCCGCGGCCGCCTCGCCGCGCCGCTGATGGGCGCCTGGCTGCGGGAGGAGGGGCTGACGCCTGCGCTGGCCCTCGTGTCCTCCGCCACAAGGACGCAGGAGACCTGGGAGCGCCTCGGTCTCGCCGCCCCGATGGAGACGCGACCCGCGATCTACGAGGCGGAGGCGGAGACGATCCTGGAGGAGCTCAATCTGACCGGGGGCGCGGCCTCGCCGCTCCTCCTCGTCGGCCACAATCCGGGCATCGGGGACGCCGCGAACCGCCTCCTCTCCGATGACGTCATCGGCGACTTCCCGACCGCGCAGGCGGCGGTCATCGGCTTCGAGGCGGCCGTCTGGGCGGATGTCCGCCCCGGCTGCGGCCGCCTTCTCGCGCTCGCGCAGCCGAAAGGGCTGGTCTGACGCGCCTTCGGCTCAGTGGCCGAGGATCTGGCTGAGGAACAGCTGCGTCCGCGGGCTCTTCGGGTTGGTGAAGAACTCCTTCGGCTCGTTCTGCTCGACGATCTGCCCGGCGTCCATGAAGATCACGCGGTTCGCCACGGCCTGGGCGAAGCCCATCTCGTGCGTCACGCAGATCATCGTCATCCCCTCCTCGGCGAGCTCGATCATCGTGTCGAGCACTTCCTTGATCATCTCGGGGTCGAGCGCGGAGGTCGGCTCGTCGAAGAGCATGATCCGCGGCTTCATGCAGAGCGAGCGGGCGATGGCCACGCGCTGCTGCTGACCGCCGGAGAGCTGGCCGGGATATTTGTGCGCCTGCTCGGGGATCTTGACCTTGCGGAGGAAGTGCATCGCCGTCTCCTCCGCCTCCTTCTTCGGGGTCTTGCGGACCCAGATCGGCGCGAGCGTGCAGTTCTCGAGGATTGTGAGGTGCGGGAAGAGGTTGAAGTGCTGGAACACCATGCCGACCTCGGCGCGCACCTTGTCGAGGTTCTTGAGGTCGGAGTTCAGCTCCGTCCCGTCCACGATGATGTCGCCGGCCTGATGCTCCTCCAGCCGGTTCACGCAGCGGATCAGCGTCGACTTGCCCGAGCCCGAAGGCCCGCAGACGACGATCCGCTCCCCGCGATAGACGGTGAGGTTGATGTCCCTGAGAACGTGAAAGTCGCCATACCACTTGTTCATCTTGCGGATGTCGATGGCGACCTCGTCGGAGATCTTCATCTGGCTCCGGTCGATCTCGCGTTCGGTCATGTGTGCGGGTTCGGCCATGACGGGCTCCTATCGATGGTCTGTGCGGAGCTTCCGCTCCAGATATTGCGAGTAGCGGGACATGCCGAAGCAGAAGATGAAGAAGAAGAGCGCGATGAAGCCATAGAGCTCCCACACGATCCCGTTCCAGGCCGCATCGGCGCGGATGGCGGAGGAGAGACCGAGCGGGTCGAGGAGGCCGATCACGATCACCAGCGTCGTGTCCTTGAAGAGGCCGATGAAGGTGGAGACGATGTTGGGGATCGAGATCTTCAGCGCCTGCGGCAGCACGATCAGTCGCATGGACTGCGCATAGGTCAGCCCCATCGCGTCCGCCGCCTCGTATTGCCCCTTCGGCAGCGCCGCGATGCCGCCGCGGATCACCTCCGCCATGTAGGCCGAGGCGAAGAGCGTCACCATGATGCAGACGCGGAGGATGAGGTCGAAGTTCGAGCCCGGCGGCATGAAGTAGTTCAGCAGCGTCGAGGCGACGAAGAGCAGCGTGATGAGCGGCACGCCCCGCATCGTCTCGATGAAGCCGACGGAGATCGCCTTCACGATCAGGAGCTTCGATTGCCGCCCGAGCGCCAGCGCGATGCCGAGCGGCAGCGAGGCGACGATGCCGACGAGGCCGATGATGAGCGAGAGCATGAAGCCGCCGAGCTTGTTGCTCTCAACCTCCTCAAGCC
Organism: Pikeienuella sp.; assembly: GCF_046290545.1. Lineage (NCBI taxonomy): Bacteria > Pseudomonadati > Pseudomonadota > Alphaproteobacteria > Rhodobacterales > Paracoccaceae > Pikeienuella > Pikeienuella sp. Next base: position 188,506 of record NZ_JBKAGV010000005.1, read on the forward strand.
CGATCGGCAGGACGGAGGAGAGCGCGCCGTCCACCGGCCCGACCAGCGTCAGCAGCCAGAACACGGTAGCCAGCACGGAGGCGACGAGCGTCAGCAGCGGCCCGAACGCCTCTCCCACGACCGCGGTGAAGAGCGCTTGCGCCCGTGTGAAGATCAGATAGCCGATCACCGGCCCGAGAAGCACCGCGACAGGCCCCCAGATCGATCCGCCCCAGATCAGCAGGTAGCAGATGAAGGGCGCCAGCGCCGACAGCCCGAGCAGCGCCCGCGGCGCCGAGGCGAAGAGAACGGGCCAGAGCGCGAGTACGACGACGATGAAGGCGAGGATCGGCCGCCAGTAGAGATCGGCCGGATAGAAGCCGAAGAAGAACTGGTTGAACCGCTCGTTGATGACGGCGAAGCAGGCCCCGCTCGCCTCCGCCCGGCAGCCGTTGAGCGACATTTCCGCCGGAGACCACGAACTGTCGATGAACCAGGGCAGGATCTCGTAGAGCAGGAACGCGACGAAGGCGAAGGAGAGGATCGTCAGCAGGCTGTTGATCGGCCCCGAGAAGAGATTGTCCTTCGCCCATTTCACCGGGCCGACCGCGGTCGAGGGCGGCGGCGAGGCGGGGATCTGCCCGTCCGCCACGAAGGCGATGGGGGCCTTGCGCGCGAGGGCTGTTTCGGCGTGCGTCTCGCTCATCTCACCGCTCCCTCAGCTTGATGCGTTCGTTGTAGAGATTCATCACGAAGCTGATGGAAAGCGAGATCACGAGATAGAACGCCATCAGCAGCAGAAGCGTCTCCATCTCCCGGCCCGTCTGGTTCAGCGTGATGCCGCCGAGCGTGCCCGTCGCGTCCATGTAGCCGACGGCGATGGCGAGCGAGGTGTTCTTGGTGAGGTTGAGATACTGGGAGATCAGCGGCGGCACGATCACCCGCATCGCCTGCGGCAGGATCACGAGGTTCATGGTGCGCGAGGGGCGAAGGCCGAGCGCGAAGGCCGCCTCCGTCTGCCCCTTGGAGACCGCCTGGATGCCGGCGCGCACATTCTCCGCGATGAAGGCGCCGGTATAGAGGGAAAGCGCGATCCAGAGGCCGAGGAAACTGTCCCGCACGAAGGTGCCGCCCTGGAAGTTGAAGCCCTGCAGCGCCGGATAGCCGAGATGGAAGCCGAGCGCGACGAGCAGCGCGATGAGCGGCAGGAACACGGCGGAAAGCCGGTACCAGAGCACGTTGGGCCGTTCCCCCGTGGCCGCCTGCTTCGCGTCCGCCGCCCGCCCGATCCGCTTCGAGGCGTAGAGACCGGCGAAGAGAACGGCGAGCACCGCGATGAGGTCGAGCGAGATTTTAAAGAGCCCGAGATCGAGATCGCCGAGCCCGCGGGAAAAGAGCGGCTCCGGGAAATATGCGCCCCGGTTGGTGAGGACGAAGGCGCCCGTCTCCACGTCGCGGAACTCGCGCGGGGCGGGCAGGCTCTCGTTCACCACGGCGGTGACGATGATGATCCAGAGCAGGGTCGGGACGTTCCGGAACGCCTCGACATAGACGGTCATCAGCTTTGCGACGATCCAGTTCTTCGAGAGGCGCGCGACGCCGGCGAGGACGCCGAGGATCGTCGCCGTGATGCAGCCGACGAGGGCGAGGACGAGCGTGTTGAGGATGCCGAGCACCGCCGCGCGGCCATGCGTGGACTGGGACGTGTATTCCAGCAGACGCTGGTTCACGTCATAGCCGGCCGTCGTCCAGAGGAAGGAGAAGCTGAAGGTCTTGCCGAGCGCCGCAAGGTTCTGCGCCGCGTTGCTGATCAGCCAGCCCACGCCCAGCATGAAGGCGAAGAGCGCCACCACCTGGATCGTCGTCGAGCGGTATCGCGTGTCGTAGATGAGCTGGGAAAGGCGGAACCCTTCCGCCGGCGGCGGGCCGCTGGTGACCGACATGTGCACCCCCTGTCAGGGCTTGAACGCTTTGGTTCTTTTCGTTGCGCGCCGGGCGGGCGGGCCGCCCGGCGCAAGGTCTCGGGCCGTCAGGCCGGGATCACCGGAACGGAGCCGCGTAGAGCAGGCCGCCCGCAGTCCACTGCGCGTTCAGGCCGCGCTCCAGCGCGATCGCGGTGTTCGGGCCGAGATTCGCCTCGAAGATCTCGCCGTAATTGCCTTCGGAGGCGATGGCGCGATAGGCCCAGTCCGCGTCGAGCCCGATCATCGCGCCGAGATCGCCCTCGGCGCCGAGGAGGCGCTTCACTTCAGGGTTGGTCGAGTTCGCCTTCATGTCGGAGGCGTTCGCCTTCGTCACCCCGTATTCCTCGGCGGCGATGAGGGCGTTCAGCGTCCACATGACGATGTCGCCCCACTGGTTGTCGCCATGGCGGACGAGCGGGCCGAGCGGCTCCTTGGAGATGATCTCGGGCAGGAGGATATGGTCCGCCGGCGCCTCGAAGGTGGCGCGGGTCGCGGCGAGGCCGGATGCGTCCGTCGTGTAGGCGTCGCAGGCGTTGGCGAGGTACTTCTGCTGCGCCTCGGCGTTCGTCTCGATCGGAACCGGCTCGTAGCTCATGTTGTTGGCGCGGAAGAAGTCCGCGAGGTTGAGCTCGGTCGTCGTACCGGTCTGGATGCAGATCGTCGCGCCGTCCAGCTCCATGGCGGAGGAGACGCCGAGCGCCTTCGGCACCATGAAGCCCTGGCCGTCATAGTAGTTCACGCCGACGAAGTCGAAGCCGAGATCGGTGTCGCGGCTGAACGTCCAGGTCGTGTTGCGGGCGAGCACGTCGACCTCGCCGGAGGCGAGGGCGGTGAAGCGCGTCTTGCCGGTGGTCGGAACGTAGGTGACCTTCTCCGCGTCGCCGAGCACGGCGGCGGCGATCGCGCGGCAGACGGAAACGTCGAAGCCGGACCACTTGCCGGCGGCGTCGGGCGCGCCGAAGCCGACGAGGCCGGTGGTGACGCCGCATTTCAGCGTTCCGGCGGCCTTCACATCGTCGAGGGTGGCGGCGGAGGCGGCGGAGGCGGCGAGCCCCGCCACGGCCATCGCGCCGAGAATGTATGTGGATTTCATCTTTTCAGACCTCTTCCCTGGTGGGCGGCCCCTTTGCGGGGCGCGTTACGCCAGCCCGACCGGCGCACAGGCGCCGATCAGGCTGATAACAGGGAGTGATGCACTGCGGGAGCGCCCCGTCAAGGCTTGGCGCCTCCGAATCCGGCGCCGCCGCCCTGTCAGACGACGCTTTGTCCGGATTGAACGCAAATGCCGAACGAACGGGCGCCCGGCTTCACAACTCGAGGATGAGGCAGGTCGTCGTTCCGGTCGCGTAGAGCTTGCCGTCCTCGCCCGTCATCCGCCCTTCCGCCGTCGCCGTGCGCCGGCCGACATGCACCGCGCGGCCCTCGGCCCGGATCAGCCCGCTCTTCGTCGTGGCCGCGCGCAGGATGTTGATCTTGTATTCGAGCGTCGTGTAGCCGCGGCCCTTCGGCAGCATGGTCTGCACGGCGCAGGCCATGCAGCTGTCCAGCAGCGTGCCGAACCACCCGCCATGGACCGAGCCGATCGGGTTGTAGGCGGAGAATTCGGGCCGCCCGCCGAAGACGACGCGCCCTTCCTCGACCTCCAGCAGGTCGTAGTTCAGCGTCCCCGCGATGGGCGCGCCGGCCAGCCGCCCGTCCCGGATCGCCTGCATGAATTCGAGGCCGGACATCGAGCCGATGACCTCCGGCCCCGGCATTTCGCTCATGTCCTTCGCAACGCGCCGCATCTCGTCTCTCCTCCTGTCGCGGTGCGAGGGTGTCCCGCCCCGCCCGGCGCCGCAAGCCGCCCGTCCGCGCGACGCAACGTCACTTCCCGCATCCGCGCGCTCGCTTGAATCCCGCGGCGCCCTCGCCCATTCTGCGCCCGCGTCCAGAACCGCCGGGGGGCTCATGCGTTCCATCGTCTTCGCCGTCGCCGCGCTGCTCGCCGGAGGGCTCTCCCCGGGCGGAGCCGCCGCGCAGGACATCGCCTGCGGCGGGTCCTACACCGTCGTCCGCGGCGACACGCTGCAGCTCATCACCAACCGCGCCTACGGCCCGGACAAGTCCTACCAGCTGCTCTACAGCGCGAACCGCGCGACGATCGGGCGCGACCCCGGCCTCATCGAGATCGGGATGCAGCTCGCCATCCCGTGCCTCGACGGCGGAACCGTCTCCGCCGCGCCGACGGCGACCGTGACGCTGGAGGCGCAGAGCACGGGCGCCCCGCCGATGCCGAATCGCGCCGCCCTTCGCGCCATGACGGGGACGGACTGGGCGCCCTTCACCGACCATACGCAGGAACAGGGGGGCATGATCACGGAGATCCTGAACGTCTCCCTCTCCCGCGTCATGGACGAGAAGGACTACAAGATCGACACGATCAAGGACTGGACGGCCCATCTCGTCCCGCTCCTTTCCGACGTCGCCTATGACGTCTCCATCGCCTGGTTCAAGCCGAACTGCGACCTGATCGAGAAGCTTGGGGAGGATGCGCAGTTCCGCTGCCGCAGCCTCTACTGGTCCGACCCGCTCTTCGAAATGATCACCGGCTATTACGTCCGTGCCGACGATCCGGCGAAGCCGCGCGCGCATGCCGACCTGATGGGCAAGCGCATTTGCCGGCCCGAGGCCTACGCCACCTACATGCTGGAGGAATTCGACCTGAAGGAGCCGGCGATCACCCTCGTCCGCCCGACGCTCTTCAGGGATTGCTTCGAGGGGCTGGTCGCGGGCGAGGTCGACGTCATCCTCGTCGCCACCACGGTGGCGGACAGCATGGCGGCCTCGCTCCGCCTTCAGGGGCAGATCGAGGAAATCCCCGAACTCGCCTATGTGACGACGATGCACGCCGTCTCGTCGATCAACAATCCGAGGAAGGAAGAGCAGATCGCCCTCATCAACGAGGGTCTTCGCCAGATCCGGGAGGACGGCGTCTGGTTCGAGATCGTGCAGCGCCACCTCATCGCCCATGCGGCGAAGACGACGGGCGGATGAGCCGCCCGCCGCCGCGCGTCAGTAGTAGGTGAGCTTCGTCGCCTTCCCGCGGAACACCGTATAGGCGATGATCGTGTAGCCGATGATCGCCGGCAGCACGAAGAGCGCGCCGACGAGGATGATCGCCAGGCTCTCCGGCGCGCTCGCCGCCTCGTAGATCGTTAGCTTCTCGGGCACCACATACGGGTAGAAGGAATAGGCGAGCCCGCCGAAGGCGAGGATGAACAGGAGGGCGGCAAGGGCGAACGGCGCCCAGGACCAGCCGTCATTCCGCATCGGCATCCGGTCCAGCATCCGCCAGAGCACGAAGGCCGCCGCCCCCGCCGCGAGCGGCAGCGGCGAGAGGAGCAGGATCTCGGGGAAGGCGAACCACTTCTCGAAGATGCGGGGGGAGACGAGCGGCGTCGCGAGGCTGATAAGCCCGAACCCGCCGATCATCGCGAAAAGCCCGGTCCGCGCCCAGCGCACCGCCCGGTATTGCAGGTCGCCCTCCGTCTTCAGGATCAGCCAGCACGCCCCGATGAAGCCATAGGCCGCCGTCAGCGCGAAGGCGGCGACGACGGCGAAGCCGAGCGTCGCCCATGTCCGCTCCAGCCCCATGATGTAGAGCCCGAGCATGTAGCCCTGCGAGAGCGAGGCGCCGAGGGAGCCGACGAAGAAGATCCGGTTCCAGAGCCGGTGCAGCCGCCCCGTCGTCTTCGCCCGGAACTCGAAGGCGACGCCGCGCAGGATCAGCGCGATGAGGAGGAGCGCGCAGGGAAGATAGAGCGCCGTCAGGATCTGCCCGTGCGCCGCCGGGAAGGCGACGAGGAGGAGCCCGACGGCGAGCACCAGCCACGTCTCGTTCGCATCCCAGAACGGGCCGATCGAGGCGATCATCCGGTCCTTGTCCTCGTCGCCGACGAAGGGCGTTAGCACGCCGACGCCGAGGTCGAACCCGTCCAGCACGACATAGATCAGGATCGAGAGGCCCATCAGCCCCGCAAAGACGAGTGGGAGCCAGATTTCCGGGGGGCCGAAGAGATCCATCATCGCCTCACTCCGCCGCGACGGCGACGGGCCCCGCGCCCGAGCGCACGAGCTCCGGCGCCACCTCGCCCCGCGCCGCCCTGCGCGCGAGCACGAAGAGCATCGTCACATAGGCGAGGATCAGCGCGACATAGACGGTGAGGTACATGATGAGGGTGGAGAGCACCATGCCCGCCGGCACGTCCGCCACTGCCTCCTTCACCGTCACCACGCCCTGCACGAGCCAAGGCTGCCGGCCGATCTCGGTCGTGTACCAGCCCGCGAGCGTCGCCACCCAGCCGGAAAAGGCCATCGGCACGAAGGCGCGCAGAAGCCAGGGGTTGAGCCCCGCCGCCGTCCGCCGCCGCCACATCAGGAAGGCCGCGCCCCAGGAGAGGGCGAGCATCGTGAAGCCCGTCGCCACCATAACCCGGAAGGACCAGAAGACGGGCGCGACCGGCGGGTGCAGAACCGTCCCGTCCTCCGCCACGAAGTCGTTGAGCCCCTGCACCTCGCCGTCCAGCGAATGCTTGAGGATCAGGCTCGCCCCGTTCGGGATCGCGATCTCGAAATCGTTGCGCCGCTCTTCCTCGTTGGGGATGCCGAAGAGCACGAGGTCCGCCGGCCCCGTCTCCCAATGGCCCTCCATCGCCGCGACCTTCTGCGGCTGGTGCTCCAGCGTGTTGAGCCCGTGCATGTCCCCCGCGAAGATCTGCGCCGGGATCAGCGCGGCCGCGACCCAGACGGACCAGCGGAACGTCGTCCGCGGCTCGCGCGAGGGGTCGCCGATCAGCATCCGGAAGGCGGAGAGCCCGGCGATCAGGAAGGCGCAGGTCAGCCCGCTCGCCAGCAGCATGTGCGTCAGGCGATAGGGCATCGAGGGGTTGAAGATGATCTCCAGCCAGTCGGTGGCATGCGCCACGCCGTCCCGCATCTCGAAGCCGGCGGGCGTGTGCATCCAAGAATTGAGGACGAGGATCCAGAAGGCGCTCATCGTCGTCCCGAAGGCGACGAGGAAGGTGGCGAGCGTATGCAGCCAGCTCGGCACCTTGTTCCAGCCGAAGAGCATGATCCCGAGGAACACCGCCTCGAGGAAGAAGGCCGTCATCACCTCATAGGCCAGCAGCGGCCCGGCGATGTTGCCCACCCGCTCCATGAAGCCCGGCCAGTTGGTGCCGAACTGGAAGGACATGGTGATGCCGGAGACGACGCCGAGCGCAAAGGAGAGCGCGAAGACCTTCACCCAGAAGCGATAGGCCGCCATCCAGGCTTCGTCCCCCGTCCGGTTGTAGAGCAGCTTGAAGGAAAGCAGCATCCAGCCCATCGCGATGGTGATGGTCGGAAAGAGGATATGGAACGAGATGTTCGCGCCGAACTGGATGCGCGAAAGGATCAGGGCGTCCATCATGGGCTCCGTGCCGCTAGGTCTGGTTCATAGCAGAAAATAGGCCGGAAGGCGTGAACGGGGAGGAACGCCCTGTCGCATGCGTCAGCATGGCGCTGACGATAGGTAAGGCGCCCGGCCGGTGTGGAGGGGGGCCGTCCCGGCCGGGCGGGCGACGGCGAACCGTCGCTTGACCGTTCAACGCGCGAGAAGCGGATTCCGTTGCTCAGAGGACCTGCAAAAAGATCATCAGCGCCGCGAGCCCGGCGAGGAAGGCGAGCGGCGCGCTTCGCGTCCACATGCCCGCCGCCAGCGTCGCCGCCGCCGCGAGGAGTCGCGCCGGGTCAGTCTCCCCGCCTGTGCCCGGCGGCCAGAGGATGATCGGGGCGACGAGCGCCGGCAGCACCGTCACCGGCACGAAGCGGAGGAGACGGTGCGCCCAGGGCGGCGTCTCCCGCCCCGCCATCAGCCCGATGAAGGAAAAGCGGATCAGATAGGTGATGATCCCCAGCGCCACGATCACGCCCCAGATCGTCAGGTCGTCACGCATCGCGCCGCTCCCGCCGTATCTCGTAGAGCGCCCCCGCCGCCATGCCGAGCGCCGCGCCGACGACAAGGCCGAGCGAGAAGGGCAGTGCGGAGGCGAGGAGCGCGCCCGAGGCGGCGACAGCCGCGGCGAGCGCCGTCGCCCGGTCGCGGATCATCGGCGCGCAGAGCGAGGTGAACATGATCGCCCCCGCGAAATCGAGCGGCCAGTCCGGCGGGATCGCGGCGCCGAGCACGGCGCCGACCCAGCAGAAGAGATACCAGAACGGGCAGACGGCGAGCGCGAGCCCGAAGAAATAGGCGAACTTCTCCTGCATGGTCCGCTCGTGCGCCTCGTAGTCGCGGAGCGCCATGGCGTAGACATGATCGACGAGGAAATAGGCCCCGACGAGCCGCCACGGCAGCGGCCCCCCGGCGATATGCGGGGCGAGGGAGGCCGAATACATCGCCATCCGGAGATTCACCGCCGCCCCCGCCAGCACGGCCATGAAAGCCGGCGCGCCCTCGCCCAGAAGCTGGATCGCGGTGAGGGAGGAGGCGCCGGCGATAACGATGAAGCTCATCCCCATCACCTGCGCGATGTCGAACCCCGCCTCCACCGCGACGACGCCGAAGAGGAGCGAGAAGGGGATCGAGGCGAGGTTGAAGGGCATTCCGTCCCGCAATCCGCGGCGAAAGAGCGGCCCGCTCCTGTCAGTCGTCATGTGGTCCCCCTGAAGGCGCGCCTTCAAAGCATGGGGAGGGAGCGGGGGGAAGGGGGGCTCCTCGCTCCCGCATCCGTGTTTCGCGCCGGATCCGCCGCAAGCGCCCGGCCGATTTGCCCCGCGGCGAATCGGCCGGCGCCCCATTCCCGCGCCTGGAAACGTCAATGCGGCTCGCGCAGCCCTTTTTCCGATTACCTATATATCACAGGTACATAACCCCCTTGCACACCGTGTGCACACATCCCTCACTCCCCCTCCGCCGTCTCCTCCGCCCGCCGCGTCAGCGCTCCCGGCAGGTGGAGGAGCAGGGGCGCGGCGATGCAGATGGAGGAGATCGTGCCGAGCGCGATGCCGAAGGTCGTCGCCGCCGCGAAGCCGAAGAGGGCGGGGCCGCCGAAGATCATCAGCGAGACCGTGGCGGCCAGCGTCGTCCCCGAGGTCATCAGCGTCCGCCGCAGCGTCTCCGTCACCGCCTGGTCGATGACGAGGGGCAGGGGCCCCGCGCCGGGGCGGCCCAGCGTCTCCCGGATGCGGTCGAACACCACCACCGTGTCGTTGATCGAATACCCCGCAACGGCGAGCAATGCGGCGATGGAGGTGAGGTCGAAGGAGAGGCGGGTGATCGCAAACAGCCCCACCACCATCGCCACGTCATGCGCCGTCGTTAGGAAGGCCGCGAAGGCGTAGCGCGCCTCGAATCGCAGCCAGATGTAGATCGCGATGCCGAGCACGGCGAGGAGGCTGGCGAGCGCGCCGCTCCGGAAGAGCTCGCCGGAAACCTTGGGGCCCACCACATCCACCGAGCGGATCTCCGCCCCCGCCCCCAGCGCGCGGGAGACGGCGTCCGCCGCCGCGCTCCCGCCCTCGCCCGGGGGCAGGCGGATGAGGACGGAGCCGCCGTCCAGCCCCTGCGCCTCGGCGCCGGTCAGCCCCTTCGCCGCGAGCCGCTCCCTCAGCGCCTCCAGCGCAGCCGCGTCCGCCTCCCGCCCCAAGGCCGCCTCGACGGAGACGCCGCCGGTGAAGTCGATCCCGAGATCGAGCCCCCGGAGCCCGAGCGCGACGAAGGTCGCGAGCAAAATCGCGAGCGAGACGGCGAAGCCGAGACGGCGCCATCGGGTGAAGGGCAGGGGCGCCGCGCGCCCCGGCGCAAGGCCGGATGATGTGATGGTCATGATGCGGGCCCGGTGCGGCCCCGTCCTCCCGGGCGGGGGCGCGGGCGCGCGCCCCACGAGACGCCCGATCAGAGATTTGGCGTGCGACCGGCCAGCGCGCAAGGGGAGCCGGCCGCGCACCAGATCGCCGCGGTTAACCTGCCGAAAATGTGTCTTGGGTATTCGTAAGCGCGACTGGGGCGAGGCCGCTTGGCTCGGAGTCCCCACGACTGCAGCCATGGAGCTCCCCTTGAATCTCAAGACCCGGATCGCGCTTGCGATCTTCCTGCCGCTTGCGTCGACCGTCGGCCTCGTCGCGCTCGCCCTTTCGGACTTGTCGCAGGCCGCGGCGGAGATGAGCGCCCGGGCGAATGTGATCCCGCTCAGCGACCGCGCAGGCGCCGCGATCCACGAGTTGCAGATCGAGCGCGGTCTCAGCGTATCCTTCATATCGGCGAACCGTGAGGGGCCGGCGCTCGCCAGGCTTCAGGATCAGCGGCTTCGCGTGGACGCGGCGCTGGAGGCCTTCGAAACGGCCGCTGACGACGCGCGCGCAGCCGTTCCCGCGCTTGCCGCGCCGCTGGACGCCGCGGTCGCGGTCCGCGCGGAGGTCTCCGCATTCCGGCCCGAGGTCGAGGCCGGGGCCGCCGCCCCGGAAGCGGCGGCCTTCTACACCGCCCGCATCGCGAAGTTCTCCGCCGTGATCTCGAACGCCGTGCGCCAGAGCCCCGATCTGGAAACGGCGCTGGACCTCGCCGCCGTCGCCTACATCGTTGAGGCGAAGGAAAATGGCGGGCTCGAACGCGCCTTCGGCGCGGCGCTGCTGAACCAGGCCGCCGCCGGGCAGGTCAACGCGCGGCTCTATCGCGACTACAAGGTTCGCCTTGTCGGGGAGACAGCCGCGCTGACGCTCTTTCGGCAGCAGGCGCCCGAGGCGCTCGTCGCCCGCTTCGACGAGGTCGTGGCCGGCCCTGCCGTCGCGCAGGTGACGGAATGGCGCACGATCCTGGCGGACTTGGACGTAACGCTGGATACGAAGGGCGTGACCGGCTCCGAGTGGTTCGATACCGCAACCGCGCGCCTCAACCTGATGCACGACGTGGCGAAGGATGCGCTTGCCTCCTCTGGCCTGGCCGCCACTGCGCGCATCGCCGTGTTGGAGACGAGAACGACCCTCTTCGCCGTCGCGGGCGCGATTCTGATCGTCGTCACGGCCGCGGCCGGCCTCCTGATCCGCGCCAGCCTCACGCGGGGCGTCGCGTCGGTCGGCCTCGCCCTTGGCGGGCTCCGCCGCGGCGCGACGCAAATCGAAATGCCGGCCCGGCGCCGGTCGGACGAGCTCGGCCTGATCCTCGAGGATGTCCGGCATGTCGCCGCCTATCTTGCGAAGACGGCAGACGCGGCGGACCGGATCGGCGCCGGCGATCTCGGCGTGAAGATCGTTCCCGTCTCCGAGGAGGACCGGATGGGCCGCGCCTTCGCGGCGATGGTCGCGGCGCTTAACCGCACGATCGGCAAGGCGCGCGAGGTCGCCTCCGCCGTCGAGGCCGGGGCCGGCGACATGGAGAAGACGGCGGAGACCATCGCGGACGGGGCCGAGACGCAGGCGGCCTCCGTCCAGTCCGCCTCCGCCGCGGTCGAGGAGATCACCGCCAGCCTCGGTCAGACCTCGCAGAACGCGCGGGAGACGGAGCGGATCGCCGTCGCCTGCGCCGCCGAGGCGCGGGAGAGCGCGGCGGCCGTCAACCAGTCCTCCGCCGCGATGGAGGCCATCGCCGAAAAGATCATGATCATTCAGGAAATCGCGCGGCAGACTGACCTTCTCGCCCTCAACGCCGCCGTGGAGGCGGCGCGGGCCGGGGAGCATGGGCGCGGCTTCGCCGTGGTCGCCTCCGAAGTGCGGAAACTGGCGGAGCGGTCGCAGGCCGCAGCGGTCGAGATTTCGGCTCTCTCGACCGAGACGCTCGGCGCCGCCCGCGCCGCCAGCGGCCGGATCGAGCATCTCGCGCCCGAGATCACCCGCACCGCCGCGCTCGTCTCGGAGATCGCCGCCGCGGTGCGGGAGCAGTCTTCGGGCGCCGAGAGCATCAACGAGTCGGTGCGCGCGCTCGACGCCGTAATCCAGGAAAACGCAAGGGCCGCACGGGCGGCGCGCGCGACCGCGGAGGCGCTTTCGGGCCACACGAACGAGCAGCAGTCGATGATGGCCGCCTTCACTCTGGCTGAGGCGGAGGGGGGAGCGCATGCGGGGAAACCGCCTGCGCAGGACCGGATGAAGGCGGCCGCCTGAAGCGAGGGCCGGCCCGCGCCAACCCGCGTGTCCCTCCGATCACGTCGCGCGGCCCCGGGCGTGCCGGCGGCGTTTCCGCTCCGCCCGCCCGGCGGGAAGGGGGGCGCGCCGCCCTTGCGGCGAGCCTGTCCCGACTGCGGGAGGAGCGGCGCCAAGTGCCGCCGCGCGGGGTCCGACGGTTTGTCGCAAAAGTGACAAGTTTTCAGAAACATCTCCAAAACAATACGTTAGGGGGTCTGCTCACTGTGAGCGCACACGCCTCGCGCCGTCGACGCAAACGAAACGGGCCGCCCCGATGGGGCGGCCCTCACTGTCCCTCGACTGACGCGAGGTCTTACATCATGCCGCCCATGCCGCCCATGTCGGGCATCGCCGGCTGAGAGCCCTTCGGCTCCGGCTTGTCGGCGACCATGGCCTCGGTGGTGATGAGGAGGGAGGCGACGGAAGCCGCATCCTCGAGCGCGTGGCGCACGACCTTGGCCGGGTCGATGATGCCCATCTTGAACATGTCGCCATATTCCTCGGTCTGGGCGTTGAAGCCGAAGTTCTTCTCCTTCGACTCCATGACCTTGCCGGCCACGACCGCGCCGTCGACGCCGGCGTTCTCGGCGATCTGGCGCAGCGGGGCCTGGATGGCGCGGGCGACGATCTTCATGCCGGTCGTCTGGTCCGCATTCGCGCCCTCGAGCCCGACGAGCACGCGGCCCGCCTGCACGAGCGCCACGCCGCCGCCCGGAACGACGCCTTCCTGCACCGCGGCGCGGGTGGCGTTCAGCGCGTCGTCCACACGGTCCTTGCGCTCCTTCACCTCGACCTCGGTGGAGCCGCCGACGCGGATCACCGCGACGCCGCCGGCGAGCTTCGCGAGCCGCTCCTGCAGCTTCTCGCGGTCGTAGTCGGAGGTCGTCTCCTCGATCTGGCTGCGGATCTGGGCGACGCGCGCCTCGATCTCGGCCTTCTCGCCGTGGCCGTCGATGATCGTGGTGTTGTCCTTGTTGATGGACACTTTCCGCGCCGTGCCGAGCATGTCGATGCCGACACTCTCGAGCTTCATGCCGAGATCATCGGAGATCACCTGGCCGCCGGTCAGGATCGCGATGTCCTGCAGCATGGCCTTCCGCCGGTCGCCGAAGCCCGGAGCCTTCACGGCCGCGATCTTCAGCCCGCCGCGGAGCTTGTTGACGACGAGCGTGGCGAGCGCCTCGCCCTCGACATCCTCGGCGATGATGAGGAGCGGCTTGCCGGACTGGATCACCGCCTCGAGCAGCGGCACCATCGGCTGGAGGGAGGAGAGCTTCTTCTCGTGGAGAAGGATCAGCGCGTCCTCGAGCTCCGCCGTCATCTTGTCGGCGTTGGTGACGAAGTAGGGGGAGAGGTAGCCGCGGTCGAACTGCATGCCCTCGACGACGTCCGTCTCCGTCTCGAGGCCCTTGTTCTCCTCGACCGTGATGACGCCCTCGTTGCCGACCTTCTGCATCGCGTCGGCGATCTGCCGGCCGATCTCGGACTCGCCGTTGGCGGAGATGGAGCCGACCTGCGCAACCTCGTCGGAGTCGTTCACCGGGCGGGACATCGCGCGGATCTCCGCGACGACCTTGGCGACCGCGAGGTCGATGCCGCGCTTCAGGTCCATCGGGTTGATGCCGGCCGCGACCGACTTCATGCCCTCGACGACGATCGCCTGGGCGAGAACCGTCGCCGTCGTCGTGCCGTCGCCGGCCTCGTCATTGGTGCGCGAAGCGACTTCGCGGACCATCTGGGCGCCCATGTTCTCGAACTTGTCGGAAAGCTCGATCTCCTTGGCGACGGTGACGCCGTCCTTGGTGATGCGCGGCGCGCCGAAGCTCTTGTCGATCACGACGTTGCGGCCCTTCGGGCCGAGGGTCACCTTCACCGCGTTGGCGAGGGTGTTGACGCCCTTCAGCATGCGGTCGCGGGCGTCGGTGCTGAACTTCACGTCCTTGGCAGCCATGTGGATGCTCCTTTATTCGTTGTCAGTGTCAGTCGCCGGGCGCGCTCAGGCGGCCTTCGCGGCGGAGGAGGGCGTGATGATCCCGAGGATGTCGCTCTCCTTCATGATGATGAGCTCCTCGCCGTCGAGTTTGACCTCGGTGCCGGACCACTTGCCGAAGAGGATCTTGTCGCCGGCCTTGACGGCCATCGGGATCAGCTCGCCGGAATCCTTGCGCGCGCCCTCGCCGACGGCGATGACTTCGCCTTCCTGGGGCTTTTCCTTGGCGCTGTCGGGGATGATGAGCCCGCCGGCGGTCTTGGCCTCGCCTTCGATGCGGCGGACGAGCACGCGGTCGTGCAGGGGGGTGAACGCCATGTCAGTCGCTCCTGGTTCGTCTGCGGTTGTTCGTTTCGGGAGGCTTGAAGGATGTTAGCACTCGCCTCCCCTGAGTGCTAACCGTGGCGCGGAGATAGAAACATCGCCGCGCGCCGTCAACCCCTCATTCATACCCGTTGCGCCGCGCGCGGAGCCGGGCGAAAGACGGGGCATGACCGAGATCATCGACTCCCTCGCCGACCTTTCCGGCCGCTATGACGCGCTCTTCTGCGATGTCTGGGGCTGCTATCATGACGGCGTCGCGCCGCTGCCGGGCGCGGTTGCGGCCTTGCGGGCCTTTCGGGCGGGGGGCGGGGCGGTCGTCCTCCTCACCAACGCGCCGCGGCCGCCGGAATCCGTGCGGCTCCAGCTTGAGGCGATGCGGGCGCCGGAGGACAGCTGGGACGTGATCGCCTCCTCCGGCGGCGCGGCGCGGGATGCGCTGCGGCGCGGGGAATGGGGCGCGCGGCTGCATCATCTCGGCGTGTGGGAGAAGGACGCGGCGGTCTTCGAGGGCGTGGCGGCGGAGCGGGTGCGGCTGGAGGATGCCGAGAGCCTCGTCGTCACCGGCCTCCGGGACGACAGGACGGAGACGCCGGAGGACTATGACGACCTGCTGACCGAGGCGGCGCTGCGGCGGCTGCCGATGCTCTGCGCCAATCCGGACCTTGTCGTGGATGTCGGCGGGCGGAGGGCCTGGTGCGCCGGCGCGCTCGCGGCGCTTTATCGGGAGAAGGGCGGCGCGGTCACGGAATACGGCAAGCCGCACCCGCAGATCTACGACCATGCCCGGCAGGTGCTGACGGAGGCGGCGGGGCGGGTGATTCCGGACGAGCGAATCCTCTGCGTCGGCGACGGGATCAGGACGGATGTCGCCGGCGCGGCGGGGGAGGGGCTGGACTGCCTCTTCATCGCCGCCGGCCTCGCCGCGGAAGAGGTGCTGGGGCCGGACGGGGCGCCGGAGAGGGGGCGGCTCGACCGGTTCCTCGGCGAGGCGAAGGCCGCGCCGCGCTATGCGATGGGCCTGCTGCGTTGAGCCTGCGCACAGTGCGCAGAGGGGTCAACCCGCTGAATACATGAAGCAATCAGAATCTTCGCATTTTGCGAAGGCTGCCCCCGCTTGCCTCTCCCTCTCCCGGATCAGGGGGGGCGGGAGCGCTTCATCCGTCCGGAAATCGCTTGACGGACGTAGTGGAGCGGGGGTGGGCCGGAGTGAAAGCGGCGAGCAACATAATTTCCCATTCCCGCCGGGGTGAGACCGGATATTACCTTCGTGCTTGCCGTTTCCGCGCTGCGGCGCTACATCCCGCATCAGCGAAGAGGGGATGCGCCATGTACGATTCGGACGGACGGGACGAGATTCGCCGCGGGACGATCTGCATCGAGGACATCGAGATCGGCATGTGCCGCCGCCTCTCGAAGACCATCGACGATTCCGACATCGAGCTCTTCGGCCGCGTCTCGACCGACAGGAACCCGGTGCATTTCGATGACGACTACGCGCGCGACACGATCTTCGGCGGGCGCATCGCCCACGGGATGCTGACCGCGGGCCTGATCTCCGCCATCATCGGGGAGCAGCTGCCGGGCCATGGCTCGATCTACATGAAGCAGTCCCTCACCTTCCTCGCCCCCGTCCGGCCGGGCGACCATGTCGAGGCGAAGGTGACGGTGACGGCCATCGACTACGGCAAGCGCCGCGTCACGCTTGAATGCTCTTGCGCCGTGGGCGATACGGTCGTCCTGAAGGGGGAGGCGCTCGTCCTCGCCCCGTCGGCGAAATTCGACTGAGGCGGCCGCGCGCGATCCGGGGCCGCGCCTGAGCGGCGGAACGGGGGCGGATGCGGATCATCGAAGGGCTGGACGAGGTCCGCGACGGGGATCGCGGCGCCTCCGCCGCCATCGGCAATTTCGACGGCGTGCATCTCGGCCACCAGGCCGTGCTCGATCTCGCCCGCGCGCCGGATATGGCGACGGGCGCGCCGCTCGGCGTCGTCACCTTCGAGCCCCATCCGCGCGAGCTGTTCCAGCCCGATGCGCCGCCCTTCCGGCTCATGCGCCTCGGCGCGCGGGCGGACCGGCTCGCCCAGCTCGGCGTCGACCGGCTGTTCGTGATCCGCTTTGACCGGGATTTCGCGGCGCTCACGGCCGAAGCGTTCTGCGCCGAGGTGCTCGCCGGCCGGCTCGGGCTTTCCCACGCCGTCGTCGGCGCGGATTTCCGCTTCGGGATGAAGCGGGCGGGGGATGCGGCCTATCTTCGCGAGGCGGGCGCCCGGCTCGGCTTCGGCGTCACCATCGCCGATCTCGTGGGCGGGGAGGCGGGCGAGGTCTCCTCCACCGCGATCCGCGCCGCGCTCGCCGAGGGCCGGGCCGAGGACGCGACGCGCATGCTCGGCCATCTCCACCGGATCGAGGGCGTGGTGGAGCATGGCGAGAAGCGCGGTCGCGAGCTCGGCTATCCCACTGCGAATCTCTCGATGGCGGGCCTGATGCTCCCGCGCTTCGGCGTCTACGCCGTGCGCGTCGAGGTGAAGGACGGGCCGCATCGCGGGCAATACGAGGGCGTCGCCTCGCTTGGCGTGCGCCCGATGTTCGGAGAGAACCGCCCGAATATCGAGACTTACATCTTCGACTTCAAAGGCGACCTTTACGGCGCGCGGCTATCCGTCGGCCTCGTCTCCTGGCAGCGGCCGGAGCTGAAATTCGACGGGCTGGAGGCTCTGATCGAAGCCATGAAGGCGGACGAGGCGGAGGCGCGCAAGCGCCTCGGGGAGGCGCGGCGATGACGGGTTTGCGCGTTTTCCTTTTCAACGTGGTCTTTTACGCCGTGACCTTCGTGCGCGCCATGTGGATCGCGGCCGCCTGCCGCTTCGTCTCGCCCGACAGGACCCGGGCGATGATCGCCTCCTGGTGCCGCTGGACGCAATGGTGGGTCCGGATCTGCCTCGGCGGGCGGATCGAGGTGCGGGGGGCGGAGAACCTGCCGCCGCCGCCCTATGTGCTGGCGCCCAAGCACCAGTCCGAACTCGACGTCGCGGTGATCTTCGGGCGCCATTCCGATTGCGGGGCCGTGGTGATGAAGGAGCTGGGGGACCTGCCCTTCCTCGGCGCCCTCATCCGCAAGCTCGACCTCATCACCGTCTCGGTCGAGGGCGGGCCGCAGGGGCTGACCGAGATGATCCGGGAGGGCGCGGTCCGGGTCGCGGCGCAGGGACGGCCGATCCTGATCTATCCCGAGGGAGAGCTGATGGCGCTCGGCGCCAAGGCGCGCTACCGCACCGGGGTCTTCAACATCTACGACGCGGCGAAAATCCCGGTCGTCCCCGTCGCCCAGTCCCTCGGCGCGATCTGGCCGAAGCGGGAATGGGCCAAGAAGCCGGGGCGGACCGGCGCGATCCAGTATCTGCCGCCGATCCTGCCGGGGCTGGAGAAGGACGAGTTCATGGCCCGGATCGAATCCGAGGTCGAGGCGGCGACGATGGCGCTGATCCGCGAGCACGCCGGGCCCGCGGAGCTGGCCGCCGCGGAGGACCGCTTCGCGCGGAAGGCCGGGAACGAGTAGCGGCCGAACCCTCTTGATCCCCGCGCTGAGCCGTGCGGAAGTCGCAACGAGCTAGACAGGGGTTCGGGATGACGGATCAGGCGGCGGCGGGCGCGCCGAGCAGGGCGGCGGGGAACCAGTTCGCGCTCTTCGGCTCGCGGCGGTTCACGCCGCTCTTCATCGTGCAGTTCCTCGGCGCGTTCAACGACCAGACCTTCAAGAACGCCTTCGTCGCGCTCCTGACCTACCGGCTGGCGGACAGCATGGCGCTGACGGAGGGGCAGGTGGACCTCTTCGTGCAGATGTCCGCCGGGCTCTACATCCTGCCCTTCGCGCTCTGCGCCGCGACGGCCGGGCAGATCGCGGACGGGATGGACAAGGCGCGGATGATGCGCCGGGTGAAGTTCGCGGAGATCGTCCTGATGGGGATCGCCGCCGCGGCCTATCTCACGCAGGCGCTGCCCGTTCTCCTGATCCTCATGTTCCTGATGGGCGCGCAATCCGCCTTCTTCGCGCCGATCAAGTATGGCGTGCTGCCGCAATACATGAAGCGGGACGAGATGCCGGCGGCGAACGGGCTCATACAGGGCGCGACCTTCCTCGCCATCCTGCTCGGGCAGATCTTCGGCGCGAAGCTGGTGCTGACCGATTCAGGGGTGCTCGCCGTCTCCGTCGCGGTCGTCGTCATCGCGGTGATCGGCTGGATCGCGAGCTTCTGGGCGCCCTCCGCGCCGCCGATGGGGCCGAAGCCCAAGGTCAACTGGATCATGCCCCTGGCGATGGTGCAGATCATCCGCGAATGCCGGGATTCGAAGCCGGCGATGTTCGCGATGCTGGCGCTCGGCTGGTTCTGGTTCGCGGGGGCGACGTTCCTTTCGCTGATCTTCCAGGTGGCGAAATTCTCGCTCCTCGCCTCGGAGGATGTGGCGCTGATCCTCCTCACCTCCTTCTCCGTCGGCGTCGCGCTGGGCGCCGTGTTCTATTCGGTGATCGTGAAGGGCGAGGTGACGCTGAAGACGGCGCCATGGGGCGCGGCGGGCATGGCCGTCGGCGCGCTCCTCTTCTATTTCGCGGTCGGCGCCTATGGCGCGGGGCTCGAAGGGCGGACGGAGCTGATGGGTGTCTCCGAATTCCTCGGGCGGGCGGAAAGCTGGCCGGTGCTCGGCGCGCTCGTCTTCATGGCGATGTGCGCGGGGCTCTACGTCACGCCGCTCAACGTCGAATATCAGGTGAAGGCGCCGGAGGGGCGGAAGGGGCAGTTCGTCGCCTGCTCCAACGTGATCGACAGCCTCTGCATGGTCTTTTCCGCCGCCGTCACCGCCGCGCTGATCGGCGCGCTCGGCGTGCCGCGGGAGGGGGTGTTCGCGCTCGCCGGGCTTACGGGCTTCATCGCCGCCTGGATCGTCTGGCGGAAGGCGCGGGCGGAGGGGTGAGGCCGGTCGAGCGCTTCGCGCCCTCGCCGACCGGGCTGCTGCATCTCGGCCACGCCTTCTCCGCGCTCATGGGCTTCGACGCGGCGCGGGCGGAGGGGGGCGTCTTCCGCCTGCGGATCGAGGATCTGGACGCGGGGCGGGCGCGGCCGGATTTCGAGGCGGCGATCTTCGAGGATCTGCGCTGGCTCGGCCTCTCCTGGCCCGAACCCGTGATGCGCCAGTCCGCCCGCGGCGCGGCCTATGAGGCGGCGCTGGCGCGGCTCGGGGCGATGGGGCTCGTCTATCCCTGCTCCTGCACGCGGGCCGACATCGCCGCGGCGGGCGGCGCGCCGCAGGAAGGGGCGGAGGCGGGGCCGCCCTATCCCGGAACGTGCCGGCCGCGGACGGGCGGGCGCGCGGCGCCGGGCGCGGCCCATGCGCTCCGGCTCGACATGGCGGCGGCTGCGGCGCGCGCCGGGGCGCTGACCTTCCGGGAGATCGGGGCGGGCCCCGCCGGGGAGACGGGGGAGATCGCGGTCGCGCCGGAGGCGCATGGCGACGTCGTGCTGAGGCGGAAGGACGGGGCGGCGGCCTATCATCTCGCGGTCGTCGTGGACGACGCGGCGGAGGGCGTGACCCATGTGACGCGGGGGGAGGACCTTTTCGCGGCCACGTCCGTCCACCGGCTCCTCCAGGCGCTGCTCGGCCTCGCCGCGCCGATCTACCGCCATCACCGGCTGATCCGGGACAAGACCGGGCGGCGGCTCGCCAAGCGGGCGGATGACGTCTCGCTCGCCGCGCTGCGCTCCGCCGGCTGGTCCCCCGAGGATGTGCGGCGCGCGGTCGGGCTCGTCAGAGCCGGCCCGTAGCCTTCGCCCAGGCGGCCATCTCCGCCAGCCCCTGCGCGAGGCCGACCTGCGGGCCCCAGATTTCCGGCGGGACCGGAGGCAGGGCCGGGTCCGCCCCCCAGTCCGGCGCGAGGATTTCCCGCGCCTTGCCGGGGGTGAGCATCGCCGCGCGCCCGGTGAGCGCGGAGAAGGCCCCGCCCGCCGCCCCGAGCGCCCGGAGCGCGAGGGCGGGGAGGCGGATCGCCTTCGGCTCCCGCCCCAGCGCGAGTGCGCCGGTCTCGGAGAGCTCCGCCCAGGTGTAGCCCTCGCGGCGGCGGTCCGTCAGTTCGTGGAGGGCGCCGCCGCCGGGATGCGCCGCGAGCGCGGCGACGGCCTCCGCCGCGTCCCGCGCCGCGATGAGGGAGACGCGCGCGTCGGGCGCGTTGAGCATGACCTGAACGCGCCCGGCGGCGAGCTTCAGCACCTTCAGGCTCTCCTCGTCATGCGGCCCGTAGATCGCGCCGGGGCGGAGCACCCGGAAGTCGCCGTCCCCGGCGAGCGCGCGGAGCCGTTCCTCCCCCGCCCGCTTCGAGGCGGCGTAGGCGGAGAGATGCGGCGCGCGCGCGGCCATGGAGGAGACGAGGATGAAGCGCGCGCCAGGGCTCCGCGCCCGCCACGCTTCGGCGAGCGCGCCCGTCCCCTCCGCATTGGCGCGCATGAAGCCGGCCGTGTGCGGCGCCTTCACCACGCCCGCCATGTGAACCACAAGGTCCGCCCCCTCGCAGAGGCGCTCCAGCATGGCGGGCTCCGAAAGGTCGCCGGGGATGAGGTCGATCCAGTGCTCCGCCAGTTCCGGCAGGTCGGGCGCGCGGCGCACGAGCATCCGGAGCCGCCATCCCTTCGCGGCGAGCGCGGCGGCGACATGGCGGCCGAGAAAGCCCGCCCCGCCGGTCAGCGCGGCGAGGCCGGTCACGCCGGGCCGAGGTCGAATTCGCCGTCGAGGAACATGATCCGCGCCTTCGCGCGGGAGAGCTTGCCCGAGGAGGTGGAGGGCAGGGCCCCGTTTTTCGCCAGCGCGACCCGCGCCTCCAGCCCGTGCGCCTCCCGCAAGGCGGCGCGGATCTCGGCGCGGAGCGCCTCGCGCTCCTGCGGCTCGCGCAGGCGGCATTCCGCGACGAGGACGATCTCCTCCTCCGTCTTCGTGCCGCCGTCATCGGGGAGCACGGAGAAGGCGGCGGTTCCCCCGGCGCGCACATGCTCCACCATCCGCTCCACCGACCATTCGAGGTCCTGCGGCCAGATGTTCCGGCCGTTGACGATCATCAGGTCCTTCGCCCGCCCGGTGATGACGATCTGCCCCTCGCGCAGATAGCCGAGATCGCCGGTGTCGAGCCAGCCGCCGGAAAGCGCGGCGGCGGTCGTCTCCGGATCGCCGAAATACTCCCGCATCAGCGAGGGGCCGGAGGCGAAGATGCGGCCGACCGCGCCCTCCGGCAGCGTCTCCCCGTCATCCCCCCGGACCACGATGGCGTGGCCGGGCAGGGCCGGGCCGCAGAAGGCGAAGTCCCGCGCCTTCTCCCCCGGCGCGGCCGGGCGGGCGACCATGTCGCGCTCCAGCGCGTCGAGCGCGAGCCGCTCCGTCCTCAGCCCCTGTCCGAGCGGCGCGAAGGAGAGCGCGAGCGTCGTCTCCGCCATGCCGTAGGAGGGCGTGAAGGCGGCCGGGTCGAAGCCCGCTTCGGCGAAGCATTCGGCGAAGGCGCGGATGATCGGGGCCTTCACCATGTCCGCCCCGATGCCGGCGACGCGCCAGGAGGAAAGGTCCAGCCCTTCCGGCGCGCGGCCCTTGGCGCGGCGGAGCGCGAGGTCATAGCCGAGGGTCGGGCCGAAGGTCACCGTCGCGCGGTTCCGGTCGATCAGTTCGAGCCAGAGCAGCGGGCGGCGGATGAAATCCTTCGTCTCGATATAGTCGGCGGAAAACTGGGTGGCGATCGGCGTCAGGAAACAGCCGACGAGCCCCATGTCGTGATAGAGCGGAAGCCAGCTAACGCCCCGGTCGCCCTCGCGAAGCTTCAGCCCGTGCGCGGCGATGCCATGGAGATTCGCCATCATCGAGCGATGCGTGACGGCGACGCCCTTGGGCGAGCCGGTCGTGCCCGAGGAGAACTGGAGATAGGCGATATCCTCCGGCGCCGGGGCGAATTCGGGCGCCGCGCCCGCGGCCTCCGGCAGATCCGCCATCCGGCCGCAGAAGAGGAGCGAAGCGCCCGCCATCGCCTCCGCCACCCACTCGGCATACTCGGCCCCGGCGATCACGGCGCGGGCGCCGGCGACGCCGACGATCCGGCGAAGCTGGTCCGAATAGGCCTCCCGCGCCCCGAAGGCGACGGGGAGCGGCAGCGGCGCGGGCGCGAGGCCGGCGATCATCGCCCCGGCGAAGGCGCGGGCGAAATCCGCATTCGTCTCCGCGAGAATCGCCACGCGGTCGCCCCGCCGGAGGCCGAGGGCGAGCAGGCGCGCGGCGACGCCCCGCGCCTCGGCCGCGAGGCGGGCATAGGGCAGAACCTCCGCCACTTCGCCGCGCGTGTTGTAGTATGTGAAGCCGGTCGCGCCCGCCGCCGCATAGTCCAGCGCTTCCGCGAAGGTCGCGAAATCCGCCGGGCGGAAGATGATTCCGCTCGCCGTGGGGGCGGGGGCCGGTATCGGATTCGGGGCCTGCATGTCCGGTTTCGGGCCGCTTTCTTTCAGGGTCTCGCGATCAGGCCCCGGCCTCTATCACTTCTGCGCCGGGGGCGGAAGCCCGGCGCCGGGTTGACGCTGGCGCCGGCGCGCGCAGCGTGCGAGCAAGACGCGCATCCGGGCGGAGGAGGAACGAATGGCGCGCCGGCCGAACATGCTCGTCATCATGGTGGACCAGCTGAACGGGACGCTCTTTCCCGACGGGCCGGCCGCATGGCTCCATGCGCCGCATCTGAAGGCGCTGGCCGCCCGCTCGCTCCGCTTCGCCAACGCCTACACGGCGAGCCCGCTCTGCGCCCCGGCGCGCGCGAGCTTCATGTCCGGCCAGCTGCCGCGGCGCACCCGGGTCTATGACAACGCCGCCGAGTTCGCATCCGACATCCCGACCTTCGCGCATCATCTTCGCCGCGCCGGCTATCGCACTTGTCTCGCCGGGAAAATGCACTTCGTCGGCCCGGACCAGCTGCACGGTTTCGAGGAGCGGATGACGACGGATGTCTACCCCGCCGATTTCGGCTGGACGCCGGATTACCGGAAGCCCGGCGAGCGGATCGACTGGTGGTATCACAACATGGGTTCCGTCACCGGCGCCGGCGTCGCGGAGATCACCAACCAGCTCGAATATGACGACGAGGTGGCGGCGGAGGCGCTGGCGCGGCTCTACGACTATTCCCGCGGGCATGATCCGAGGCCGTGGGCGCTCACGGTCAGCTTCACGCATCCGCACGATCCCTATGTCGCGCGGCGGAAATTCTGGGACCTCTACGAGGATTGCGCGCATCTAGACCCGCCGGGCGAGGCGCTGGCATTCGCGGCGCATGACCCCCATGCGCAGCGGCTGCTCCGCGCCTGCGATCACGAGGCGTTCGGCATCACGCCCGAGCATGTGCGGCGAAGCCGGCGGGCCTATTTCGCCAACATATCCTATCTCGACGAGAAGATCGGGGAGATCCTCCGCGTGCTGGAGGAGACGCGGCAGGCGGAGAACACGGCGGTCCTCTTCGTCTCCGACCATGGCGACATGCTCGGGGAGCGGGGGCTCTGGTTCAAGATGTCCTTCTACGAGGGCTCCGCGCGCGTGCCGATGATGCTGGCCGCGCCGGGGCTCGCGCCCGGCCTCGTTGCGGCGCCCGTCTCCACGATGGACGCCGCGCCGACGCTCGCGGCGCTCGCCGGCGTCTCGATGGAGGCGGTGCTGCCCTGGACGGACGGGGAAAGCCTCCTCCCGCTCGCCTCGGGAGGGGAGCGGGAAAGCCCTGTCCTGATGGAATACGCCGCGGAGGGCTCCGAGGCGCCGATGGTCGCGATCCGGCGTGGGCGCTGGAAATACGCCGCCTGCGCGCTCGACCCCGAACAGCTTTTCGACATGGAGGCGGACCCGGGCGAGCGGCGCAACCTCGCCGCGGGCCCGGCCCATGCGGAGACGCTCTCGGCCTTCCGCGCGGAGGCGGCGGCGAAATGGGACCTCGCGTCCTATGACCGGGAGGTGCGGGAGAGCCAGGCCCGGCGGCATGTCGTCTACGAGGCGCTGCGGCAGGGCGGATACTACCCGTGGGATTTCCAGCCGCTGAAGCGGGCGGCGGAGCGCTACATGCGCAACCACATGGACCTCAACGTGCTGGAGGAGAGCCAGCGCTTCCCCCGCGGGGAATGAGCCCTACTGGAACGGAACCTCGTTGAAGCTCCGCAGCTTCCGCGAATGGAGCCGGTGGGAGGGCATCTGCCGCAGGAGCTCCATCGCGCGGACGCCGACGGCGAGGTGCCGATCAACCTGCCGGCGGTAGAATTCGGAGGCCATGCCGGGCAGCTTCAGCTCCCCGTGCATCGGCCGGTCGGAGACCACGAGCAGCGTGCCGTAGGGAACGCGGAAGCGGAAGCCGTTGGCGGCGATGGTCGCGCTCTCCATGTCGAGCCCGATGGCGCGGGACTGGGAGAAGCGGCGGATCGGCTCGGACTGGTCGCGAAGCTCCCAGTTGCGGTTGTCGATCGAGGCGACGGTGCCGGTGCGCATGACGCGCTTCAATTCCTCCGCCGCGACGCCCGCAACCTCGGAGACTGCGCCTTCGAGCGCCTGCTGCACCTCCGCCAGCGCCGGGATCGGCACCCAAACGGGCAGGTCCGCGTCGAGCACGTGGTCGTCCCGCACATAGCCGTGGGCGAGGACATAGTCGCCCAGCCGCTGCGTCCGGCGGAGCCCGGCGCAATGGCCGAGCATCACCCAGGCCGAGGGGCGGAGGACGGCGACATGGTCCGTCATCGTCTTGGCGTTGGAAGGGCCGACGCCGATATTGACGAGCGTGATCCCGTTATCGTCCGCCCGCTTCAGGTGATAGGCGGGCATCTGTGGCGGATGCGCGCCGGCGCGGGGCTCGACGAAGGCGTCATAGCCGCTCGACGGGTCCGCGACGCGCTCCTGCGCAAGTCGCCTGAAACCATCTACATAGAACTGGTAGTTCGTGTAGAGCACGAAGTTCTGGAAATCCTCCGCCCCGGTGCCCGTATAGTGCTGGAGCCGGTGCAGCGAATAGTCGATCCGCGGCGCGGTGAAGAGCGAGAGCGGGCGCACGGCGGCGCCGAGATAGTCGATCTCCCCGTTCACATGGGTGTCGTCCATCGTCGCGAGGTCCGGCATGTCGAAGAGACGGCCGAAATCCGCGAGATTCTCGAAGCTCACCTCGCCTTCCACATGGAGCCCGGTCGGGAAGGCGAAATGGATCGGGATCGGCATGTCCGAAAGCCCGGTCTCGAAGGCGCAGCCGTGGTTCGCCCGGATCTCCCGCAGCTGGGTCAGGAGATAGCGGGCGAAGAGGTCGGGCCGCGTCACCGTCGTCTCGAACCGCCCCGCCGCGTCGCAGAAGCCGAAGCTCTGCGCCGGCGGATGCGGCAGCGTCCGCTCCACAGTGACGGAGAGGCGGGGGTAGAAGCCGCGCGCCGGCGCTTCCAGCCGCTCGCCCCGCGCGAAGGCGGCGAAACGGTCCCTCAGCCGGGCCGTCTCCTCCGCGTAGAGGCGCTGCAGCGCGGCGAGCGCGGCTTCGGGGCTTTCGTGCGATTCGGTGCTCATCATAGGGGAGATAGGGGATGGCCCTGCGCCGGTCCATCGGCCTTTGCATCGCGCGCGGGCGGCGTTAATGCTCCCGCGTCGGGCGCGGAGACGAGATGAGCGAGCATGTGGAAACCTCCCTCGGCCGGTTCACCGCGGAGAGCCGGCAATTCGTGAGGCTCTGCGCGCTGGCGGAGCCGGCGCAGCTCCGGATGATGAAGGCGGCGGTGCGGCGGCTGCGGCTCGGGCTCTTCGTCGACATCGGCGCCAATCTCGGGGCCTATTCGGTCAGCATCGGGCGCCTCGCCCGGCGGCCGCTTGTGGAGGCGTTCGAACCCTCGCCGGACACGTTCGAGGAGCTGCGCCGCAATATCTCGCTCAACCCCGAAATCGCCGCGCGGCTCCATAACGTCGCCCTCTCGGACCGGGCCGGGGAGGCGCCCTTCGAGCGGCGGCTGCGCTTCGGCCCCGGCAACCGGATCGCGGAGGGCGGCGCGCCTGTCCGCCTCGCGCCGCTCGACGACATCCTGCCGGCGGAGGGCGCGCGCGACGCGGCGGTGAAGATCGACGTGGAGGGGCACGAGCGCCCGGTGATCGAAGGCGCGCGCCGCTTCCTCGCCGCCCGCGCGGCCTATGTGCAGGTCGAGACATGGCGGGGGCCGGGCCGCGCGCCGGTGCGGGCGGAGATGCGGCGGCTCGGCTTCCTCTTCCTCCTCCGCGCGCAGGGCGACCAGATATTCCTGCACGAGAGCCTCGCCGCTGAGGCCGAGGGCCTCCGCGATGTGCACAGCGACGTGACGGACCGCGCCGTCGCCCTCTCCGCCCGGCTGGCGCGGGAGGGGGAGCGCGCGCTCCTCGACCCGTCGCTGCGGCGGCAGGCGTTGCGGCTCTATGGCGGGTTCGAGGATATCAGGATCGGCGCCTGGCGCCGGCGCCTTCTCGGCGGATTCGGGATCGGAGGATAGGGCATGGCGGAGACGGACCACTGGGGCAACGCGATCACGGACCGGGAGCCGGAGACGGTGAGCGCCATCCGCGATTTTTCCCACGGCCTCATCGCCTTCGACCGGAAGGCGGGCGGCATAATGAAAGCCGCGAAGCGGGACCGGGGATCGCCCCTCGCGAACGCCTACGCCGCGATCCTGATGATGTGGCTGGAGCGGGCGGACAGCCCCGCCCTCGCCGCCCCGTTCCTCGAAGCGGCGGAGGCGGCGGCGAAGGGCGCGACGGAGCGGGAGCGGCGGATTGTCGATGTCGCCCGGAAATGGGCCTCCGGCGACATCCCGGCGGTGATCGCCGCGGGGAAGGAGATCCTCGACCTCTGGCCCTCGGACCTCGTCGCCGTGAAGATCCGGCAGACGCACATGTTCGACCTCGGCGACGCGCCGGGGATGCTGCATTCCGCCCGCTACGGCGCGAAGGCCTTCCCGGACGAGCCCGGCGCGCTCGGCATGCTCGCCTTCGGGCTGGAGGAGAGCCACCTGCTGAAGGAGGCCGAGGCCGTCGCCCGGCGGGCCATCGAGATCGACCGGAACGAAGGCTGGGCGCAGCACGCGCTCGCCCATGTCCTCCTCACCGAGGGGCGCATCGCCGAGGGGCGCCAGACGCATTTCGCGCTCCGCGACACGTGGGAGGGGAAGAATTCCGTCCTCTATGTCCACAACTGGTGGCATGTCGCGCTCTTCGCGATCTCGGAAGGGGATTACGACGGCGCGCTGGCGATCTATGACGATCACATCCACGGCGTGCAGCCGGATTACAGCCAAGACCAGATCAACGAAATCTCGCTCCTCGCCCGGCTTGAGCTTGTCGGTCTCGACGTCTCGCCGCGCTGGGAAGGGCTGGCGGACCGGCTGGAGGGGCGGGTGCGGGATGTCGTCAACCCCTTCCTCTCGCTGCAATACCTCTATGCGCTCGCCCGCGCGGGGCGGGGCGCGGCGGCGGATTTCATCGACCACATGCGCGCCCATGCCGAGGCCGGCGGATGGTCCGCCGCGATGTGGCGAGACATGGCGGTTCCCGCGGCGGAGGGGCTCAAGGCCCATGCGGAGGGGCGCTGGTCGGAGGCGGCGGAGCGGCTCGGCCGCGCGCTGCCGATGATCTGGCGCGGCGGCGGCAGCCATGCGCAGCGCGACGTCTTCCACCAGATCCATCTCGACGCGCTGATCCGCGCCGGTCGCTTCTCCGAGGCGCAGCAGATCCTGATGGGCAGGCTCGGCTTCGAGCCGCTCTCCGTGCCGAACAATACAGCGCTCGCAGGCGTCTACGCCGCGCTCGGCCTGCCGGAGGAGGCGGCCGCCGCGGCGGCGCGGGCGCGGCGGGCCTAGCTCAGCACATCACCTCGACCAGATACGGCCCGCCCGAGGCGAGCCCCGCGCGGATCGTGGCGGCGAGGGCGGGCGCCTCGGAGACGCGCTCAGCCTCCACGCCCATCGAGCGCGCCATGGCGAGCCAGTCGATGGCCGGATCCTCAAGGCTCAGCATGGAGAGGGCGCGGGGGCCGACATTGGAGACGCCCACATTCGCAAGCTCCCCCCTCAGGATGCGATAGCTGCGGTTGGCGAAGATGAGGACGGTGACGGGCAGCCCCTCCCGCGCCATCGTCCAGAGCGCCTGCGGCGAATACATCGCGGAGCCGTCGCCGACGAGGGCGAGGACGGGGCGGCCCCCGCCCGCCAGCGCCGCGCCGACGGCGAGCGGCATGCCGTAGCCGATGGAGCCGCCGCGGTTGTTGAGCCAGTCATGCGGCGGGGCGCCGGCGGTGAGGCCGAAGAAGGCGCGGCCGGTCGTCACGCTCTCGTCCACCACGATGCAGCCTTCGGGGATCGTCGCGCCGAGCGCGGCGGCGATGCCGTTCGGGTCGGTCGGCCCGGCGGGAATTTCGGGGCGGCCCGGCTCCGCGGTCTTTGGCGCGTCATGGGCGCCGAGCGCGTCCGCCAGCGCGCGGAGCGCTTCGGCGGCTCCGGGGCCGGGCTCCGCGACTTTCGCGAACTCGGTTCCGGGCTGGGTCAGCACGCCCGGCTTGTCCGGGTAGGCGAAGAAGGCGACGGGCGGCTTCGCGCCGGCGAGGACGATCCGGCGGAAGGGGCGCAGCGCCTCCAGCGCCTGGTCGACCGGATAGGGCACCCGGCCCACCGCCACGCGGCCGGCGCCGCGGGCAAGGCGGGCGTTGGACCATTCGGTCATCAGCGCGCATCCCGTCGCCGCGGCGATGCGGCCCGCGTCGCGGAGCGCCGCTTCGTCCGTCGCGCCCGGGCCGAGGAGCAGGAGCGCGCCCGGCTCGCGGAGCATCTTCACCGCCGCCTCGATCGTCTCGGCCTCCGGCGCTTCCGGCTCCGGCCGGGCGATGGCGGCGGCGGGGCGGCCGCCCTCGGTCCAGGCCGTGTCGCCGGGCAGGATCAGCGTCGCGATCTGGCCCGCCGAGGCCGCCGCGGCGGCCTCCGCCGCATCCTGCCCGACATCCGCAGAGGAGCGGGAGGTGCGGACCCAGTGCGAGACGGGCCGGGCGATCCCCTCGATATCCGCAGTCAGCGGCGCATCCAGCGCGATATGGGGCAGGGCGTGCTCGCCCACCACGTTCAGGACGCCGGAATGCGCCTTCTTCGCGTTGTGGAGGTTGGAAAGGCCGTTGGCGAGGCCGGGCCCGAGATGGAGGAGTGTCGCCGCCGGGCGGCCCGCGATGCGGAAGAACCCGTCCGCCGCGCCGGTCGCCACCGTCTCGTGCAGGGCGAGGACGGATTTCATCTCCGCCGCGCCGTCCAGCGCGGCGACGAAGTGCATCTCCGACGTGCCGGGATTGGCGAAGCAATGGTCCACGCCCGAGGCGAGCAGGGTCTTCACGAGCGAGTCTGCGCCGTTCATGCCGGTCCTCCGATTGGTGCAGCCGGGGTAGCGGCGGGGGCGCGGCGGCGCAAGGCGGGCGCGTCAGAGTTCGTCGAGCGCGCCGGTCAGGAGGGCGAGTTCCGCCGGGCCGCTGAAGCGGTGGTCGGCGCCCTTCACCAGCACCAGCCGGGCGTCCGGGCTTTCGAGATGATCGAGCAGGCGGAGCGCGACGGAGACGGGCACGTCCTCGTCCGCCGTCCCCTGGAAGAGCCGGACGGGGAAGGGGAGGCGGAGCGGCGTGTTCAGGACGAATTGCGCCGCACCGTCCTCGATCAGCCGGCGCGTGATCGGATAGGGTTCATCCGAATAGGCGGAGGGGCGGAGCCATCGGCCCGTCTCCGCCATCTCGGCGCGCGCGGCCTCGTCCATCTCCGCCGCCATTTCCGCGGTGAAATCCGGCGCCGCGGCGATCCCGATGAAGGCGGAGACGCGCTCCGGCGCGCGCCGGGCGAGGAGGAGGGAGATCCAGCCGCCCATCGAGGAGCCGACGAGCGCTTGCGGGCCGTCCGTCAGCCGCGTCAGCGCCTCAAACGCGTCCTCCGCCCAGTCGCCGACGCAGCCCTCCTCGAAGGCGCCGTCGGAGGCGCCGTGGCCGGAATAGTCGAACCGGAGGAAGGCGCGGCCCGCCTCCCGCGCCCAGGCTTCGAGCGCCAGCGCCTTCGTCCCCTCCATGTCGGAGCGGAAGCCGCCGAGAAAGACGACGCCCGGTTTGTCACATCCCGCGCCGCGCGCCTCCGTTTTCCGGTAGGCGAGGGCGCGGCCCGGGGTAAGCTGCAGGCGGGACGGGCTATCCATGGAGATCCGGTGGCGGCTGAGGACGGAACGGCGATGCGCGATGCTAGCGCGCCGGAGCGGCGGGGAAAACCGCTGACCGTTCTCGAACTTGCGCCCCCGCCGGGCCACGGCGGTTCGGAGCGCGCGCTGCACGAGACCGCCGCGGCGCTCGTCCGCTCCGGCGCGCGGGTGGTGATCGCGGCGGCGGAAACGCCCTCCGCCCTCCGCCTGCGCGCGACCGGCGCGAGCCTCGCCGCGCTCGACCTCGACACGCGCTCGCCGCTCCGCATCCGCTCGAACGCCCGCGCGGTCGCGGCGCTGGCGCGGGCGGAGGGCGCCGACCTCATCCATGCGCGGAGCGCGGCCGCCGCCGCCGCCGGCCTTCGCGCGGCGGAGGAGACGGGCGCCGCCTTCGTCACCACATGGTCCGAGCCGGACGAGGCGGGGATGCTCGCCCGCCCGCTCTTCGACGCGCTGGCCGCGGGCGCGCCCGTCATCGCGCCCTCGGATCATGTCGCGGCGCATCTGCGCGAGGCGCGCGGGCTCGGGCCGGACCGGGTCGTCACGATCCCGCGGGGCGCGGACATGGCCGGCTTCGCGGAGGAGGCGGTGAGCCCCATGCGCGCGCTCCGCATGGCCGAGGCGCTGGGCCTCGCCGAGGATGCGCGGCCGCTGATCCTCTCCCCCGGCCGCATCGCGCCGGGCAAGGGCCGGCGCCTGCTCGTCCGCGCGCTTGCGCGGCTGAAGGCGGAGCGGGGGGCGGACTTCACGGCGATTATCGTCGGAGAAGGGGAGGGCGCGCAGGCGCGGCTCATCGAGGCGGAGATCGCGGCGGCGCGGGCGGGCGACGTCATCCGCCTCGCCGGGCCGGCGGCGGACATGCCGGCGGCGCTGATGCTCTCCGCCCTCGTCGTCGCGCCGGCGACGGAGCCGCAGCTTTCCGCCCGCATCCTTCTCGAAGCGCAGGCGATGGGCCGGCCCGTCATCGCCGCCGATCACGGCGCGGCGCGTGAATCCCTTCGCCACGGCGCGAGCGGGTGGCTGTTCCCGCCGGGTGACGAGGCCGCGCTCGCCGCCGCCCTTTCCGCCGCGCTCGACCTTGATGAAAGCGGGCGGGCGCATATGGCGATGGCGGGGCGCGCGCTCGTCCGCTCCCGCTTCAGGCTGGAGGACACGATCGCGCGGACGCTCGAAGTCTACGAGGCCGCGGCCTCCGGCGCCCGCTCCGCCGCCTGAGCGAGCCGCCGCCCGGAAAGGCGCGCGAAGCGGAAGGTGAGGAGGCAGGCGGCGACGATCAGCCCCGCGGCCAGCCCGATCCAGAGCCCGGCGCCCCCGAGCCCGAGCGGAAAGGCGAGCAGCGCCCCGCCGCCGACGCCGAGCGGCCAGTAGCAGAACCCGGCGATCCAGAGCGGCACATAGGCGTCCCTGAGCCCCCGGAGGCAGCGCGCCATGATCGCCTGCGCCCCGTCGAAGACCTGGAAGATCGCGGCCACGACCATGATCTGCGTCACCAGCGCCGCGACCTCGTCGAAGCCCGGCGCGGAGGCGGGGAGGAACAGGCGCGTCATCTCCTCCGCCAGCAGGAGCGGCGCGGCGACGAGGAGCGTGAGCGCGCCCGCGCCGATCCCGAGCGCGACGAACCCCGCCTGCCGCGCCCCCGCCGGGTCCTCCCGCCCGACGGCGTGCGCGACGCGCACCATCCCCGCCTCCGCGATGCCGAGCGCGATGACGAAGGGAATCCCGATCCAGGCCATCAGCACCTGATGCGCCGCCAGCATCCCCGCCCCGATCACGCCCGAAAGGAGCGCGACGGCGGTGAAGAGCCCCGCCTCCAGCCCCACCATCGCGCCGATGGGCAGGCCGAGGCGGAAGATCACGCGGATGATCTTCGGGTCGAACCTGAGCCGCGCGCGGAAGAGCCCGTAGCCGCGCAGCGCCGGCTTCCGCCAGATGTAGAGCGCAAGGGCGGCGAGCATCGCCCAGCTCACGATCGAGGTCGCGAGCCCGGCGCCCGCCACGCCAAGCTCCGGCGCCCCCCAGCGGCCATGCACCATCGCCTCCGCCAGCAGCCAGTTGAAGCCGACCGCCGCGACCGTGATCGCCATGATCGGCCCCGTGCGCGAAAGCGCGGCGACGAAATCGCGGAGCGCGGTGAAGAGCAGCATGGCCGGCACGAACGGGGTCAGCGCATGGAGGAACGGCTCCGCCGCCGCCGCCACCGCCTCGTCCTGCCCGGCGAGGCGCATGATCGAACCGAGATTCCAGATCAGCGCCATGAGGGGAACGGAAAGGATCAGCGCCGTGATCAGCCCCTGCCGCGCGGCGTGCCCCGCCTCCTGCTTCCGCCCCGCCCCTTCCGCCTGCGCGGCGAGGACGCCGGTGACGGAGAGGATCCCCATCATGATCACCATGCCCTCATGCGCCAGCGAGGCGGCGAGGCCGACCGCGGCGAGCGGCTCGACGCCGAGCGAGCCGACGACGAGCTTCGTCGTCACGAACATCGCGTATTCGGCGAGATAGGCGGCGATCAGCGGCCCCGCGATGCGGAAGAGGCGCCGCGCCTCCTGGGGCGGGGAATGTTCGGGGGTCAGGCGCATTGCAGGGCTCTTGAGGCAGCTTTCGCCGCCTTGGGGGACCCAGGCAGGGCGTCTCCGACCCGGATAGACCGGCGCGCGAGGGGAGGCAAGCCGAGGGTTCAGGCGGGGCGAGGCGATTGCATTCGGCGCGCCTTCGCCGTTCACCTCCTGCCCCGATCAGCGACCTTCCGGTGGAAGGTCGCCGAGGGCGAGGGGCGCCGAGCAGCCGCGGGCGGATCGGCCGCATGTGTGATCCGCCGGGCGCACTTGGCGACGTTCGCCGAAGTGAACCGAAGGCGGCGAATGCGAGGCGGAACCGCACCGCCCGCCGGTCATCCGAGCCCCCGCAGCAGCCCCCTCAGCGCGCCCGGCCCTTCCTCCGGCAACCCCGCGTCAAGCGCGTCATGCGCCGCGCGCCAGGCCGGGAGCGCCGCCTTCAGCGCCTCCCGCCCCGCCTCCGTGAGCGAGAGCCGGCGCGCCCGCGCATCCTCCGCATCCGCCGTCACGGAGACGAGGCCGCGGCGGCGGAGCGGCTTCAGCGCGGCGGTGAGCGTGCTCGCATCCATCGCGAGGAAGGGCGCAAGGTCGCCGATCCGCGGCGGCTCGGGCCGGTTGAGCGACATCAGGAGGGAGAACTGCCCGTTCGTGAGCCCGAAGGGCCTGAGCGCCTCGTCGAAGCGCCGCGCCAGCGCCCGCGCCGCGCGCTGGACATGGAGGCAGAGACAGCGGTCCCGCACCTCATGGGTGGCGGAGAGGGGGAGGGCGGGGTCCATCATGCAAAATAACTTGATATCAAAATAAACTGCGGTCAAGCTCCCCGTCATCGACTCAGGGAGGATGAAGAATGACCTACGTTTCGGGCTTCCTGCTCGCCGTCTCGGACGAGAACCGCGAGCGCTACCGCGCCCATGCCGAGGCGGCCTGGCCGGTCTTCCGCGATCTCGGCTGCCTGAGCTTGCGCGAATGCTGGGGCGCGGATGTGCCGGACGGGAAGGTCACCTCCTTCCCGATGGCCGTGAAGAAGGCGGAGGGGGAGAGTGTCGTCTTTTCCTGGATGGAATGGCCCGACAGGGCGACCGCGGACCGCGCCTTCGCGGCGATGATGAGCGACCCCCGGATGGCCGAGCTGGGCGAGATGCCCTTCGACGGGATGCGGATGATGTGGGGCGGGTTCGAGACGCTGGTGGACCGGCGGGCCTGAGCGGCCTCAGCTCGCGAAGAGCCTGACAGGGGCGCCGCCGCCGCGGAGGGCGTGCTCGCCCATGTCCTCCAGCCGCTCCCCGGTCGGCGCCGCGTCGGCCGCGCCCGTCACCGCGCCGGGCTCCATCCGGTCCGCCCGCCCGGAATGGCCCCGAAGGTCGGAGACCCGGATCACCGCGCGGATCGGTCGCCCGGCGCAGCGGGCGAGGCGCCCCGTCCTGCGGGTCGCCGCGCGCCGCCTCGCCACGGTCGAAGACCGGGTGGGGCGGGGTGCGGAGACAGGCCGCCGGCAAGCGGCGCTCCGAATGGCCGGAAAAATTTCGAAATTTTGAAAAAGCGTTTGGAATCAAACCTCCGAGGGCGATTTCCATGGAAATCCCCCTCGGGGCGGCCCCGTTCAAGCCCCGCTCAAGCCCCATGCAGGCCCCGCGCAGACCCCGGGAGCCGCCGCCGCTGACCGGCCGGGTGGACGGGGCGCATCGCTTCCGCCATATCTCGCGGATGCGAGACCTCCCCACACGCGACGCCATTCTCGACTTCGTCCGGGACAATCCGGAGAAGGCCTCGAAGCGCGACATCGCCCGCGCCTTCGGCCTGAAAGGGGAGGCGCGGGTCGAGCTCAAGCGGATGCTGCGGGAGATGCAGGCCGACGGCGCGCTGAAGAAGGCCGACCGCGCCTTCCGCGGCGACGGGATGCTGCCCCCCGTAGGCATGCTCGCCGTGGAGGGCGCGGGGCCGGAGGGCGACCTCTTCGCGCGCCCGCTCTCCTGGGCCGGGGCGGAGCCCGCGCCCCGCATCGTCATCGTGGAGAAGAAGGGCGACCCGGCGCTCGGCAAGGGCGACCGCCTCCTCGCCCGGCTGCGCCCCGCGGACGGCGAGCCCGGCCTCTACGAGGCGCGGATGATCCGCAAGATCGCGGCGGGCGCTCAGCGGAGCCTCGGCATCTTCCGGGCCGAGGGCGCAGGCGGAAGGCTCGTCCCCGTCGACCGCAAGCAGGACGAGATGATCGTCGTGGACGCCGGCGACGCGCGGGACGGCGAGCTGGTGGAGGTGGAGCAGGTTCCGGGCCCCCGCTTCGGCCTCCGCCACGGCCGCGTCGTGGAGCGGCTGGGCGACCCGGGCGCGCCCCGCGCCGTGTCCCTCATCGCGATCCACGCCCGCGGCATACCCACGATCTTCCCCGAGGCCGCGCTGGCGGAGGCGGCGGCGGCCAAGCCGGTGCGGATCTCGAAGAAGCGGGAGGATCTCCGCCATCTCCCGCTCGTCACCATCGACCCTTCCGACGCGCGGGATCATGACGACGCCGTCTTCGCCGAGCCCGACCCGGAGCGGGAAGGGGGCTGGATCGTCTGGGTCGCCATCGCCGACGTCGCCCATTACGTCCGCCCCGGCTCCGCCCTCGACCAGGAGGCGAAGCTGCGCGGCAACTCCACCTATTTCGCCGACCGGGTGGTGCCGATGCTGCCGGAGGCGCTTTCGGGCGATCTCTGCTCGCTGCACGAGGGCGCGAACCGGCCCTGCCTCGCCGTGCGGATGCGGCTCGCGCCGGACGGGGCGATGGACGGGCATTCCTTCCACCGCGGGCTCATGCGCTCCCCCGCCTCGCTCACCTACGAGCAGGTGCAGGCGGCGATGGACGGGCGGCCCGACGACGCGACGGGGCCGCTGCTCGACCCGGTGATCCGCCCGCTCTACGGCGCCTTCGCCGCGGCCTGGAAGGCGCGGGAGCGGCGTGCGCCGCTTCATCTCGACCTCCCCGAGCGGAAGATCGAGCTCTCGCCCGAGGGGCAGGTCCTCTCCGTCGGCTTCCGAGAGCGGCTGGACGCGCATCGGCTGATCGAGGAATTCATGATCCTCGCCAATGTCGCGGCGGCGGAGACGCTGGAGCGGAAGCGCAAGCCGCTCCTCTACCGCGTCCACGAAGAGCCGGACCCGGCGAAGATCGAGGCGCTGCGCGTGATCGCGGAGGAATCCGGCTACAAGCTCGCCAAGGGCGAGGTGCTGCGCACGAGCCAGCTCAACGAATTGCTCGACGCGGCGGCGGAGGGGGCGGATGCGGAGCTGATCGGAATGGCCGTGCTCCGCTCCATGACGCAGGCCTATTACGCGCCGGTCAATTACGGCCATTTCGGCCTGCATCTTCGGTCCTACGGGCATTTCACCTCGCCGATCCGGCGCTATGCCGATCTCGTCGTCCACCGGGCGCTGATCGCGGCGCATGGCTGGGGCGAGGACGGGCAGACATGGGAGGAGGCGGAGGGGCTCGCCGCCATCGGCGAGCATATCTCGATGACCGAGCGCCGCTCGATGGAGGCGGAACGGGACACGACGGACCGCTATCTCTCCGCCTATCTTTCCGACCGGATCGGCGCGGAGTTCGAGGGCCGCGTCTCCGGCGTCGCGCGGTTCGGGCTCTTCGTGAAGCTGGACGAGACGGGGGCGGACGGGCTGGTGCCGATCTCCTCGCTCGGCGCGGAGTATTTCCGGCATGACGAGGCGCGGGCGGCGCTGGTGGGCGAGAAATCGGGCAAGACCATCGTGCTGGGCGCCCGCGCGCGCGTGCGGCTGATGGAGGCGGCGCCGCTGACGGGCGGGCTCCTCTTCGAGCTGCTTGACGCGGAGGGCTTCGGCCGCCCTGGCCGGGCCGGGCCGCGCGGCGCGGCGCCGCGGCGGCGGGCGGGGGCGGACAAGATCAGGCGCGCCAAGGTGAAGACGCGGGAGAAGCGGGGGCGTTGAGCCCTATCGACCGCGCCGCATCGCGGCCCTGAGATCCGCCGGCGCGAAGCCGCCGAGGCCCCACGCCGCCGCCGCGTAGACAACGCCGCCGCCCAGCACGAGAAGCCCGAGCGCGGCGTAACGAAGGCCGGGCGCCACAAGCGCGCACTCCATCGCCGCCGCCGCGGCGAAGAGGGCGGCGCCCATCAGCAGGCTCGCGGCGAGGAGCCGGGGGAGGCGGCGGCGGAGCCGCTCGTCGGGCGCCACGTCATCGCCGAAGGCGCGGGCGAAGCGCCAGAGAAGGGCGAGGTTCAGCCAGCCGGCCAGCGTCGTGCCGAGCGGGATCGCCTCCCACCCGATCAGCGGCGCGCCGCCGGCGGAGACAGCGGTGTTGAGCGCGACCGAGGCGAGGGCGCAGTAAAGCGGCGTCTTCGTATCCTCCCGCGCGAAGAATGCGGGCTGGACCACCTTCTGCATGACGAAGGCCGGCAGACCCAGCGCGAAGAGCGCCGTCGCGCGCGCCACCGCCGCGGCGTCTTCTGCGCCGAAGGCGCCCCGGCCGAAGAGCACCGCGGCGAGCGGCCCTGCGAGCGCCACGAGCGCGACCGCCGCGGGGAGCGTCAGCGCCATCGAGAACTCCGCCGCCCGGCAGAAAGCCGCCCGCGCTCCCGCCCCGTCCCCCGCCCGGAAGCGGCGCGAGAGCTCCGGCAGGAGGACGACGCCGATCGCGACGCCAACGACGCCGAGCGGCAGCTGATAGAGCCGGTCCGCATAGGACAGCCAGGCCACAGCGCCGGCATGGAAGCTGGCGATCACCGTGCCGATGAGAAGATTGATCTGCATCACCCCGCCGGAAACGGCGCCCGGCGCGCCGAGGACGAGGAGCCGCCGCATCGCCGGGCTCCAGCGCGGACGGCGGAGCCGCAGCGACATGCCCGAGAGCCGCGCCGCCCGGGCCACGAGCCAGACCTGAGCGAAACCCGCCGCCAGCACCCCGAGCGCGAGCGCCGAGCCGACCGGCGCCGCGGCGCCGGCGGCGACCGCCATCGCCCCGATCAGGATGACGTTGAGAAGAACGGGCGCGGCGGCCGGCGCCGCGAAGCGCCCCAATGCGTTGAGCACGCCCGAGAAGAGCGCCGTCAGCGCCATGCAGAGGAGATAGGGAAACTGGATGCGGGCGTAGAGCACCGCGAGGTCGAACCGCGCCGGATCGTCCGCGAAGCCCGCCGCGAGGAGGAAGATAAGCGCCGGCATGAAGATGAGCGCGAGCGCCGAGAGCAGAAGGAGAACGAAGAGGAGCCCCGCCAGCGCCTCCTCGGCGAAGCCCTTGGCATCCTCTCCCGCCTCCAGCCGTTTCGCGAAGAGGGGCACGAAGGCCATGTTGAACGCCCCTTCCGCGAAGAAGCGGCGGAACATGTTGGGCAGGCGAAAGGCGACGAAGAACGCCTCCGCCATCGGCCCGGCGCCGAGCAGGGCGGCGATCATCACGTCCCGCACGAAGCCGAGAACGCGGCTCGCCATCGTCCAGGAGCCGACCGTGGCGAAGGCGCGGAGGAGGCGGATTGGCCGCGGGGCGGCTGCGTTCACGAAGCGTCCTCGGCCTCGGCCGCCGCCTGGCGGATCGCGTCGCGGAGGCGCTGCTCTACGGATTTCTGCTTCTGGGCGGAGCGGATCTTCAGCCCGAAAATGTCCTTCACGTAGAAGCTGTCCACCGCCTGCTCGCCATAGGTGGTGATGACGGCGGAGACGATGTTGATGCTCGCCGCCGCGAGGGCGCGGGTGAGATCATGGAGCAGGCCCACACGGTCCCGCGTGTCGACCTCGATGACGGTGTAGAGATCCGAGCTTTCGTTGTCGAAGGTGATGGTCGTCGGCACTTCGAAGGGCCGCTCCCGCTTCTTCAGCTCGCGCTTCGGTTTCAGCGCCTCCCGCGCCACGTACTCGCCGCGGAGCGCGCGGTGGATGCTCTTCTTGATCCGCTCGTGCCGCGCCGGCTCGAACGGGGCGCCCTCCCGGTCCTGCACCCAGAAGACCGCGGTGGTCATCCCCTCGGACGAGGTGAACATCCGCGCGTCCCGCACGGAGGCGCCGGCGAGGGCGAGGGCGCCGGCGATGCGGCTGAAGAGGCCGGGATGATCCGCGAGGTAGAGGCAGAGCCGTGTCGCGTCCCGCGCCGGGTCGTCGTCGAACCGGCTGTGGATGTTGTCGGGCTTCGCGCTCCGCCCGATCTCGGCCAGCCGCTCCTGCGTGTCGGTGTCGAGCCCGAGCCAGTAGGGCGGGAAATGCTGGGCGAACCAGGCGTCGATCTCCTCGTCCTTCCAGGCCGAAAGACGCTCGCGCAGCCGCGCCTTCGCCTCGGCGACGCGCCCGGCGCGGCTGAGCCCCTCGTTTCCGACGCCGAGAACCGCCAGCGTATCCGCATAGAGATGGCGGAGAAGCTGCGCCTTCCAGTTGTTCCAGGTGGTCGGCCCCACGGCCCGGATGTCGAGCGCGGTGAGGACGAGGAGGAGCTTCAGCCGCTCCACGCTCCGCACCTGGTCCGCGAAGGCGCGGACGGTCTTCGGGTCCGAGATGTCGCGCTTCTGCGCATAGTCGGACATGATGAGGTGATGGCGGACGAGCCATTCCACCATCTCCGTCTGCCCTTCCGTCAACCCGAGGCGGGGGCAGAGCCGGGCGGCGATCTCGGCCCCGACCTCCTCATGCGGGCGCGCATCGCCCTTGCCGATGTCGTGGAAGAAGAGCGCGAGGGTGAGGACCTGCATGTCCACCCCCTTGGCGATGATCTCGCTCGCCACCGGAAGGTCCGTGATGAGCCCTCCGGAGGCCAGCTTGCGGAGGCTGCCGACGGCGAGAATCGTATGCTCGTCAACCGTGTAGCTGTGATACATGTTGAACTGCATCAGGCTCACGATCCGGTCGAATTCCGGGATGAAGGCGCCGAGCACGCCGGTCTCGTTCATCCGGCGGAGCGCGCGCTCCGGGTCCCCCGATTCCGAGAGGAGGCGCAGGAAGATCGCGTTCGCCTCCGGATCGAGGCGGAGCGCCTCGTCGATCAGGTGGAGCTTCCGCGCGGCGAGGCGATGGGCGTTCGGGTGGATGAGCGCGCCGGTCTTCAGCCCCTCCTCGAAGAGGCGGAGGATGTTCACGGGGTTATCGTCGAACCAGCCTTCGTCCGCCACGTCGATGCGGCCGTCGCGGATGAAGAACCCGGTCGGATCCTCCCGCGTCGCACCGAAGGCGAAGGCGCGCACCAGCGCGCCGAGGCCGGGGCGCGCCTTCTTCTGGTCCGCCTCCAGCGCTGCGCAGAAGAAGCGCGTGAGGTCCCCGACGTCCTTCGCATGGCGGAAATAGCGCTGCATGAAGACCTCGACGCCGCGGCGCCCGCCCTGCGGCTCGAAGCCGAGCCGCCGCGCGACCTCGACCTGGTAGTCGAAGGTCAGCTGCTCCTGCGCCCTGCCGGCGGCGAGGTGGAGATGGCAGCGAACCGTCCAGAGGAAGGACGCGGCGGCGGAGAAGATCTCCGCCTCTTCCGCCTTGAGCACGCCCTTGCCGATCAGGTCCGCCACATCCTCCGCGTCGTAGATGTACTTCGCGATCCAGAAGAGCGTCTGGAGGTCGCGGAGCCCGCCCTTGCCCTCCTTCACGTTCGGCTCGACGAGATAGCGCGATCCGCCGTGCCGCTCGTGCCGCTTGTCGCGCTCGGAGAGCTTCGCCTCGACGAATTCGGGGCCGGACGAGAGGAAATCCTTCCGGAGCGCGGCGGAAAGCTTCTTCGCCAGCGCCTCGTCGCCCCAGAGGAAGCGCTTCTCCAGAAGCGCGGTGCGGATCGTGAAATCCTCCCGCGCCAGACGCTGGCATTCGGAGATGCTGCGGACGGACTGGCCGACCTTCAGCTTCAGGTCCCAAAGGAGATAGAGCGTGGACTCGACGACCTTCTCCATCCAGGCGGTCTTCTTCCAGGGCGTCAGGAAGAGGAGATCGACATCGGAGAAGGGCGCCATCTCCCCCCGCCCGTAGCCGCCGACGGCGACGACGGCGAAGCCCTCCGCCGCGTCGCGCGCATAGTTGGGGTGAAGGTAGGTCGAGGCGAAATCGAGCGCGCCGCGGACGACGAGGTCCATCGCCTCCGTGAGTTCGCGCGCGACGCGCGGGCCGCTGTCGCGTGCGCCGCCGAGACGGGCGAGCGCGGCCTGGCGGCTTTCCGCCTGTATCTCGATCAGCGCGGCGAGGGCGGCGGCGCGCGGGTCGGGCGCGGTCCTCGCCTCTTTCAGCGCGGCCTCAAGCGCGACGCGGAGTTCCGCGAGGCTTCGCGGCCGCGGGCTCTCGGGCGCGCCGTCCATACCGCCTCAGACGCCGGGCGCGGCGGAGGGCGCCGGGTCGAGCAGGGCGGGGCCGTTCGGGGTCATCTCCATGACCGCGAGGGCCCGCCGGTTAAGCCCGTCCGGCGTCAGGCGGAATGCGCCGGTCGCGCCTTCATGCGGCGCGGCGACGATGGAGGCGGGGGAAAAGGCGACGGGGCCGCCCGCCTGCGCCGCGCGCAGCATGTCCGCCGCCGCGGCGACGCCGTCATAGCCGAGCGAGGCGAGCGGCGATGGCGGCCGCGCCATCCGGCTCTCGAAGGCGGCGGCGAAGGCGGCGCGGCTCGAAGGGTCCGGCGCCGCGAACCAACCGCCCTGGAGCGTGGATTCGGCGGCGTTGCGCGCATCGTCCCAGCGGCTGAGGCCGAGATAGCGGACGGTGCGCGGCGACACGTCATAATAGGCGAGGAAGGATGACATCGCGCGGAGCGCGTCGCCCGCATCGGCGATCAGCACGCCGCCGGCCCCCGAGGCGAGGATCGCCCCCGCGCCGGACTGGGACGCGCTCTCGATCCCCTGGAAGCTCCGCTCATATGTCAGTTCTGGGGAAAGCGAGACGCCGGCGTCGCGCGCGGCGCGCGGCGCCTCTGCGGAGACGGCGTCGCCATAACGATCGGCGGGGCGGACGAGCGCGACGCGGCCGATCCCCTGCGAGCCCGCATAGCCGAGCACGCGGCGCATCTCGTCCCCCGGCAGCCAGCCGAGCAGCCAAACATTGCCGCCCGCGACGCTCGCATCGTTGGAGAAGGACAGGATGCTAAGGCCGCCCTGCGCGGCCACAGGCGCCGCCGCCGCCGTTCCATCTCCGAGGAGAGGGCCGAGGATCAGCGCCGCGCCGTCCCTGACGGCATGGGAGGCCGCCTCCGCCGCGCCGGCCGCCGTACCCTTCGAATCGTAGATCTTCATCACGAGATTGGCCGGCGCCCGCTCCGCCATCGCGATCTGCGCCGCTGCGACGAGGTCCTGCGCCGCGCGGGCGGCCGCCTGGCTCGACGAGGTCGTCGGCGCGATCAGGGCGAGGGTGACGGGGGCGTTCGGGTTCACCGGCGCGGCGACCGGCGCGGGCTGCGCGCTCCCGCCGCCGGAGGGCGCAGCCGCCGAGGGGCCGGGCTGCGGCGCCGAGGCGCAGGCCGATAGCAGGGCTGCGCCCGCGACGAGAATGAGGCCGCGAAACGCGGCGAAGCGGGTGAGTGCGCTTGCGCTCCGGCCCATGTTCTGACCCTCCTGTGCTCAGCCCGCAACCGGGCCCCCTCCGGCCGCCGGGGAGAGTATGGAAGACCAGAGGATAAGTAAACGTGACGAACCCGCGGGCGGGGGGCGCCTCGCCGCCGGGCTCTGGCTTGCGGCGACGCCGATCGGCGCGGCGGGGGATGTGACGCTGCGCACGCTCGACGCGCTCGCCCGCGCGGATGCGATCGCGGCGGAGGATACCCGCACTGCGCTGAAGCTGATGACTCTCCACGGCGTGGCCCGCGGCGGGCGGCCGATGATCGCCTATCACGACCATAACGGGGAGGCGGCGCGGCCCGGGATCCTCGCACGGATCGCGGCGGGGGAGAGCGTGGTCTATGTCTCGGAGGCCGGCACGCCGCTGATCGCCGATCCGGGGTTCAAGCTGGCGGCGGAGGCGGCCGCACGGGGGCTGCCGGTCTTCGCGCTTCCGGGGGCCTCCGCGCTCCTCGCCGCCCTGGCGGTGGCCGGATTGCCGACGGACCGGTTCCTGTTCGCGGGCTTCCCGCCGCCGAAGCAGGCGGCGCGCCGGGCGATGCTGGCCGAGCTGGCCACTGTGCCGGCGACGCTTGTCTTCTACGAGAGCCCGCGCCGCCTTGCGGCTTCACTGGCGGATATGGTTTCCGTGCTCGGCGGGGCGCGGGGCGCGGCGGTCTGCCGAGAGCTGACCAAGAAATTCGAGGAGACGCGGCGGGGAACGCTCGCCGACCTCGCCGCGGAATACGCCGGGACGGAGCCGCGCGGCGAGATCGTCGTGGTCGTCGGCCCGCCGGGCCCGGCGGAGACCTCGGAGGCGGCGCTGGACGACGCGCTCCGCGCCGCGCTTCGCGAGATGGGGGTGCGGGACGCTGCGGCAAGCGTCTCCGCCGCGCTC
Organism: Pikeienuella sp.; assembly: GCF_046290545.1. Lineage (NCBI taxonomy): Bacteria > Pseudomonadati > Pseudomonadota > Alphaproteobacteria > Rhodobacterales > Paracoccaceae > Pikeienuella > Pikeienuella sp. The sequence continues at coordinate 232,065 of NZ_JBKAGV010000005.1, forward strand.
GGCCTGCCGCGGCGGCGGGTCTACGCCCGCGCTCTCGAACTGGCGGGAGCGTCGTGAGCCGGGCGGAGCGGGGCGGGCGCAACCACCGCGCCGGGCTGGCGGCCGAGGAGGCCGCGCTCCGGCTCTATCGCGACGCGGGCGCCGCGCTCCTCGCCCGGCGCTGGCGCTGCCCTGCGGGGGAGATCGACCTTGTGCTCCGGGAGCCCGACTGCCTCGTCTTCGTCGAGGTGAAGCGCCGTTCCGGGCCCGTGGAGGAGGACCCTGTGGGCGAGCGGCAATGGCGGCGCTTGGAGGCGGCGGCGGAAACGTATATCATCGCGTCAGGATCGGGCGGCGTCCCGCTCCGTTTCGACCTCGCCCTCGTGGGCGCGGACGGGCGGACGGAGATCATAAGAAACGCCCGGACATGAGGCGAAAGGCGAGATGATGAGCGGACAACACGGAGTCGCGCGCGCGCTTTGCGCTGCGCTTATGGCGGCGAGCCTTTCGGGCTGCGCCGCGGGCCTCGGCGTCGGCGCGCTGGCGACGGCGGGCGTCGCCGTCACGCAGGAGCGGTCCACGCGGCAGGCGCTGACGGATACGGAAATCAGGCTTTCCATCAACAACAAGCTGGCGAACGAGGATCTCGGCCTCTTCGCGGACGTCAACACCGAGGTGGTGGAAGGCCGCGTGCTCCTCGCCGGGTCGGTGCCGCGGTCGGAGCAGCGGGTGCGGGCGGCGGAGCTGGCCTGGTCCACCCCTGACGTCGTGGAGGTCGTGAACGAGCTGACGGTGGCGGGGGATGCGGGCGTCCGGTCCTATGCGCAGGATGTCTGGATCTCGACGCAGTTGCGGGGCCGACTCCTCGGCGACAAGTACGTTTCCAGCGTCAACTACAATGTCGAGACGGTGGATCAGGTTGTGCACCTCATCGGCGTGGCGCGGTCGGAGCGGGAGCTGGAGCGCGTGGTGAGCCATGCGCGGAAGATCGCAGGCGTGCGCGAGGTTGTCAGCCATGTGCTGACCAAGCATGACGAAAGGCGCGCCGGGCTCTGAGACCGGGGCGCAGCAAGGAGCCGGAATGAGCCTCTCCGTCGCCATCCAGATGGACCCGATCGCAGGCGTCGACATCGACGCCGACAGCACCTTCCGCCTCGCGGAGGAGGCCCAGGCGCGGGGGCATTCGCTTTTCTACTACCATGTCGGCGACCTCGCCTTCGACGAGGGGCGGGTGGTGGCTGCGGGCTGGCCGCTGGAGGTGCGGCGCAAGCGGGGGGATCATTTCACGCTCGGCGCGCGGGAGATGCGGGACCTTTCGGAAACGGATGTGGTGCTCCTGCGGCAGGACCCGCCCTTCGACATGTCCTACATCACCAATACGCATCTCCTCGAGCGCATCCATCCGAAGACGCTGGTGGTGAACGACCCGTTCTGGGTGCGGAACTGCCCCGAGAAGCTGCTCGTGCTCGACTTTGCGGACCTGACGCCGCCGACGATGATCGCCCGCTCCCTCGCCCATATCCGCGACTTTCGGGAGCGGCACGGAGACATGATCCTGAAGCCGCTCTATGGCAACGGCGGCGCCGGGGTCTTCAAGCTGACGGGGGGGGACGGCAACCTCGCCTCGCTCCATGAGCTCTTCATGGGGATCAACCGGGAGCCGCTGATCGCGCAGAAGTTCCTCCCCGCCGTCTCGAAGGGGGACAAGCGGGTGATCCTCGTGGACGGGGAGCCGGTGGGCGCGATCAACCGCGTGCCGCAGCAGGGCGAGACGCGCTCCAACATGCATGTCGGCGGGCGGCCCGAAAAGGTCGAGATGACGGCGCGGGACCGGGAGATATGCGCCCGGATCGGGCCGGTGCTGAAGGAGCGGGGGCTCGTCTTCGTCGGCATCGACGTGATCGGGGACTGGCTGACGGAGATCAACGTCACCTCGCCGACCGGGATCCAGGAGTTGCAGCGCTTCGACGGCACGAACGCGGCCGCGCTGATCTGGGAAGCGATCGAGCGGCGCCGCGCTGCGCCGCTTGCGGGCGGCTGATGTCGATCCGGCTCTCCATCCTGTCGCTGTTCCTGCGATTGGTGGAGAAGCCGCGCCTCGCCCGGCTCAAGGATCCGCTGGAGGCGCGCGCGATGTTCGAGGCGACGGCGGCGCGGTTCTTCCGCTCGCCGGAGGATGCGAACCGGATCGAGGCGCGTATCGCGGGCCCGGCGGGGCCGATCGCCTGCGACTGGATAAGCCGCGGGCGGCCGGACCGGCGGGCAGTGATCCTTTATCTCCATGGCGGGGCCTATGTGATGGGCTCACGCGCGACGCACCGGCACGTCGCGGCGGTGCTCGCCGGCCATGCGCGCGCCCGGGTCCTCCTGCCGGAATACCGGCTCGCGCCGGAGACGCGCTGGCCGGGCGCGGTGGAGGATGCGCTCGCCTGCTACCGCGACCTGCTGGAGACGGGTTACGAGCCCGGCCGCATCGCCCTGGCGGGGGACAGCGCCGGCGGAGGGCTCGCCTTCGCCACGCTGATCGCGGCGCGGGAGGCCGGATTGCCGGATCCGGCCTGCATCGCCGCCTTCTCGCCCTGGCTCGACCTCACGCTCAGCCAGAAGAGCCTCAGACGGAACGCGCGGTCCGACCCGATGTTGCCGGCGAGCCGGATCGAGGAGACGCGGGATTACTACGTCTCCGCCGCCGATGCCGGGGCTCCCACCGCCTCGCCGCTTCTCGCCGAGATCCCGTCTCCGCCCCCCGCGCTGATCCAGGCGAGCCGGATCGAGCTTCTGGAGGACGAGGCGGGCGTCATGGCGGAGAAGCTTCGCGCCGCGGGCGGCGACGTGCGGCTCGAATGGTTCGCCCGCGCGCCGCACGCCTGGCATATCTTCTGCGGCTTCGCGCCGGAGGCCGACGGCGCGCTCGCGCGCGCCGGGGCCTTCATCGGGGACCGGATCGTGCGCGACTAGGTCGGTTTCCGTTCCGACTGAATCAGTCACAACGGACACCAAGACGGGCACTCGTTCCGAGTTGTTGCGCTCAGACGAACCCCCAGAGATCCGCCTCCGCCACGCGGTCGGCGAGATCGCCCGTCAGGCCGAGATCGGAGACGTCGTCCCCGATCTTCCGCACCACGATCTCCTCGATCCCGATCGCAGTCAGGCCGAGTTCGCGGAAGTAGGCGAAGCGGCCATTGTAGGACTCGACCTTGCCGGCCATCGCCTCCGCCGTCTCGTCAGTCAGCGTCAGGACCAATGTGTCCCGCCCGCCGCCGCCGATGAAGAGGTCGAACGATTTCCCGCCGCCGAGCAGCGACGCTTCCGTGTGGAAGAACACGTCGTTCCCGCCGCCGCCGATGAGGAGGTCGGCGCCGAGCCCGTCCGCCAGCGCGTCGTGCCCCGCGCCGCCGTTGACGAAATCGTTCCCGGCGCCGCCTCCGATGAAGTCATCGCCTATGTTGCCGTTGAGGTTGTCGTTCCCGGCGCCGCCGGAGACGATGTCGGACCCCTTGCCGCCGCTGACCTTGTCGTTCCCTAGGCCCGCCAGCGCCACGTCATCGCCGCCGCCGAGGTCGATCCGGTCATGGCCCGCCTTGGCGAGCACGAGTTCCTCCGCTCCGGTTCCGCGGAACCGGTCGCTGCCGTCCGTCAGGATCGAGACTTCGGAGGTCAGCGACTCGGCGGTGAAGACGCCGAACGTTTCGTGCATCGCTTCGGTCGGATGGAAGAGATCGTAAAAGGCGAACTGGTCCGGGTGCAGGCCCTCGACCGCCGGATTGGACGGGAAGAAGGGCAGAGGGCCTTCCGGCCCTTCGATGATGATCGGGTCGGCCGCCGTCCCGAAGAAGAGCTGTTCGGAGACGGTGACGAAGCCGAAGGCGGACGGGTCCGCGGCGACCTCGGCCGCGACCGCTTCGAGGTCGACGATCTTCACCGTCACGCCGAGCGCGGAGAGCTGCGCCGATTGCGCGACGAGCGCGTCATTGTAGCCGGAGATCACCTGGTCTCCCAGCGCCTGGATGAGCGGCGGCGCGAACTTGAAGGAGGGGAAGAAGCTCGCCAGCGGCAGGGTGTTGAGGATGATCGTCCCGACGCCCGCCTGCGCGAGCGCCGCCGCGGCGCCGAGCGTCGCCGCCGCCACCGAGCCCGCGAGAGCCGCAGCCTCCGCCGCCGTCTGCGCCGGGTCGAGCGGGTTGGACGGGGTGAACCGGTTGAAATCGTTCAGGCCGATGAAGATCGATGCGGCGGATGCGGGCGCCGCGCCCTGCGCCAGCGTCGCCAGATAACGGGAGACCTGGCCGCCGAGATTGATGTCGAGGTCGAGGAGCGATTGATCCGGGTTCTCCACGAGGAAATTGCCGGAGACGCCCGGATCGACCGCGCTTCCCAGCGTCCGCTCGCCGACCGCGCGCGCCCCGCCGATGGCGAAGTTCAGCTCATCGGCCCCGAGGAGGCCGGTGGCCACGTCCGCATAGTTCCGCCCGTTCGTGACGTTCTCCGAGTAGCCGAAGGAGGCGAGGGGGAAGGGCAAAGTCAGTAGCTGAGAGGTGATGGCGAAAAGGTTGCCCCCGTCGGTCATGCTGTCGCCGAAATAGACGATAGGGCCGGTTGCGGCTTCGGTCATGCGTGTCTCCCTGGTTCCGCGCCTTCGTGAAGCGGCGCTTCGCCTGATTAGTATCGCAATCCCCGCATGCGCGATGCGAAAGATCACCACCCGGGAAGCCCTTCCTAAGTTCCGCCTGGAGCCCTGAGCCTTCCCCTCTTGCGCATCGGCGGGATAGGAATGCCCCGGCGCAAGGGCGTGGGGGTGTCGGCATGGAGACGAAACGCATCATGGCCGGGGCGCTGGACGTCGCCTGGCTGGAGATCGGGCCGGCGACGGGATGGCCCTGCATCTTGCTTCACGGCTGGCCCTATGACGCCCATGCGGGCGCCCGGGCCGCGAAGCGGCTCGCGGCGGAGGGCGCGCGGGTTCTCCTCCCGTGGCTCCGCGGATTCGGGGGGACGCGGTTCCTGAGAGCGGAGACGCCGCGATCGGGCGAGCAGGCGGCGCTCGGCGCCGATCTCCTCGCGTTTATGGACGCGCTCGCGCTGCCGCGCGCCACGCTTGCGGGATACGACTGGGGCGGGCGCGCGGCCTGCGTCGTCTCCGCGCTGTGGCCCGAGCGGGTGGAGGCGCTCGTGACCGGCAACGGCTACAACATCCAGAACATCGCGCGGTCGATGGAGCCGGCGTCGCCGGCGCAGGAGGCGGCCTACTGGTATCAGTGGTATCTGAACCATGAGCGCGGCGCGCGCGGCTTCGCCGTCGACCCGGCGGGCTTCGCGCGGCTGCTTTGGCGCATGTGGTCCCCGGAATGGCGGTTCAAGGAGGAAGAGTTCGCAGCGAGCGCGGCCGCCTTCGCCAACCCGGACTGGGCGGCGGTGACGGTTCATTCCTATCGCCATCGTTATGGCAATGCGCAGGGGGACCCGGCCTTCGCCGACATCGAGGCGCTGCTCGCGGCGGGGCCGGAAATCTGCGTTCCGACGGTCATCGTGGACGGCGACGCCGACGGCGTCGCGCCCTTCGCGGCGGGCGACAATGCGGCGCGGGATGCGGCGATCACGGGGCCGCGCCGGCGGATGGTCCTCAAGGGGGCGGGGCACAACCTGCCGCAGGAGCGGCCGGCGGAGTGGGCGGAGGCGGTTCTCGCGGCGCGGGCGCTGCGCTGAGGTTCAGAAATCCCGCTTCCACTTGAGCCCGAGCGTCGTGCCGACATCGGGGCCGACCTCGCTTTCGAGCTGGAGCTCGTCGAAGATCTCGATCTCCACGATCACGCTGCCGGAGCCGCCGGAAATCGGCTGCTTCGCGCCGACGAAGACGTCGCGGGAAACGTTGGAGCCGACCGTGACGGAGGAATTGCCGGAGCCGTCATCATCAAGCCGCAGCACGTCGAGCCCGACGGCGCCGCGCACGCTGTCCGCCGATCCGCCTGTTCCATCCAGCAGGGTGGCGAGGCCGACGGCGAGGGAGAGCGCCTCGGTCGGCGAGAGGGATTGCTTGGAGCGGCCGAAAAGCACGCGCGGCAGCACCTCTTCCTCCGGCAGCGCCGGGCGGGACTGGAAGGAGATGTCGGGCGCCTGCGCCGTCCCGGCGACGACGATGCCGCCCCGCACGCCGTCATTCTCGTGGAAGAGCGCGACGTCCAGAGTCGGGTCGATCCCCGGCGCGCCGGTAAAGCGGACCGCCCCGCGTTCCAGCTCGAACACGCGGCCGAGGAAGGAGAGGACGCCGCGGCGCCTCTCGACCGCGCCGCGGATGCGCGGCGCCGCGGCCGTCCCGCGGATCTGCAGGGCGACCGTCCATTCGGAGTCGAGCCCGCGGCCGCGGACAAAGATGTCCTGCGGGCCGGTCACGTCGATGTTGAGGTCAATCTCCTCGCCGAAGGGCTCCGGCGGCTCCGGGATCGGCTCGCCCTTGATCCGGACCGAGCCGAGATCGGCGATTCCGGGCGGCGTGGCGGCGACGAGGCGCACCTCCGCCCGGTCGATGTTCACGCGCCCCGAAATGTCCGGCGCGGCGAAAGGGCCTGCGGCGGCGATGTCGAGCGAGAGGATTGCGGTCACGTCGTCCCGCCGCACGAGGGTCGCGCCCTCCGCCTTCACCCTCGCGTCGAGCCGTCCATCCGCCAGCGCGACGCGGCCGGTGACGGGCCCGCCCGAGCCGTCCTCCGCCCGGAGGTCGAGCACGAAGGCGCCGCCGGGCTCGACCGTGGAGGCGATTTCGAGGTCCACGAGGATCGTGCCCGTATCGAGATTTTCGTAGCGGCCGTCCGTCAGCGCGATGTCCCCGCCGATTTCCGGCGCGTCGAGCGTGCCGGAAAGCACGAGGGCGATGCGCGCCGCACCGTCGAGGACGTGGCCGGGGGCGGGGACGAGCGACCATAGCTCCCCGATCCGCCCCTGCCAGTCGACCGCGCCGGAAAGGCGGCCGCCTGCCGGCGGGGCGGGCAGGGGGCCGCCGGTCGGGCGGAGCGGGGTCGCCGCTCTCACGCGGAAAGGCTGGTCGAAGGGGCCGGTGAGGGAAGCGTCGAGCCTCGCCTCCCGCCCGTCCCAGTCCAGCGCGGCCTCGAGGTCGAGTGCGCCGACATCGGCCAGCGCATCCTCGAAGCGGAGGCCGGGGGCGGCGATGCGGGCGGTCGCGCCCGCGGTTCCCGGCCGCGTGTCGAACCGCGCCGAGAGGTCGAGCGCGCCGGCGGAGACGGGCGCGCCGGCGAGGGCGGCGAGCGTCGGGAGGTCGGGCGCCGCAAGGCGGATGTCGCCGGAGAGCCCGTTCGGGTGCAGCGCCGCCGCGCCCGTGAGCCCGCCGCCCGGAAGCGAGAGATCGATCCCCTCGAAACGCGTCGACCCGTTCGCGGAGACGATGCGGAGCGGCGCGCGGAGGGCGAGCGCCGCCTCCCCCGCATCGAGCGAGAAGCGGGAGACAGTCGCCTGCGGCCCCGCGCCCGCGAGATCGGCCCGCGCCGCGGCGGCGAGAGCGAGAGGCTCGCCCGAGGAGAGTTCGCCTTCGGCCGCGAGGTCGAGCGCGAGGGCGGAGAGGCGGCCGCGCGCAGAGAGGGTGGTTGACGCGAGCGTCGCCGGGCCGAGATCGGCGGCGCCGAGACGGAGCCGGGCGTCCAGCGCGGGGTCGCCGCCCGAAGCCTCCCTCACCGTCGCGTCGAGCGCGGCGGAGGCGATGCGCGCCTCGCCCGCCGCGAGGCCTTCGGCGCGGAGCGTGGCGGCGATGTCGTCGAGCCCACCCTTCGCAGTCACGGTCGTCGCGGCGACCGTCGCGCCGCCGAGATCGGCGCGGGCGATGCGGGCGGTCAGGTCGAATGCGGGGGCGGAGAGAAGGGCGGAGGCGGAGCCCTCCGCCTCCAGCCCGCCGAGCGCGAGGCCGTATCCCGAAAGCCCGGAGGCGGTGAGGGCGAGGCCCTCGACAGCCGGGTCTCCCGCGGCGTCGAGCACCCGCGCTTCGAGCGAAACGGACGCGACGGCGGCCTCGCCCACGGTCTCGTCGCCCTCCACTCCCTCGACCGACAGCGCCGCGTTGAAGGCGGACAGGGCGCCCGCGGCGGAGAAGCGGCCGGACGCGGCGCGCGCCGGGCCGAGAAGGGCCCCGGCGAAGTCGCCCGTCACGTCGAATTCCGGATTTCCGCCCGCCAGCGCCGCGCCGCGCCCCTCGACTATGAGTCGCGCGACGCCGTAGCCGAGCGCCTCCACGCCTTCGGCGGAGACGCGGCCCTCGGCCTCGGGCGCGCCGAGTGCGTCGCGCACGGCGAGATCGACTTCGGCGCGCGCGGCGAGGGCGCGGGCGCCGTCGGGGAGCCCGGCTTCGAGACGGTCGAGCCGCAGGGCCGCCGTCGCGTCCTGCATCCCGTCGCGGCGGGAGAGGGTCACCGAGCCTTGGAGCGCGCCGGAGGCGGGGTTTCCGGTGAACGCGGAGAGGGGTGCGAGGTCCGGCGCGGCGATGTCGAAGGCGCCTTCGGCGAGCGTCGTCTCGAGATCGAGGGCGAGGGCGCCGGCGATGCGGGCGCCGAGCCCTTCCGCGACCATGTCGGAGAGCGCGAGGGTCTGCCCATCGAGCCGAAAGCCTCCGTCGAAGGCGACGGGGCCGAAGCGCGATCCGGAGGCGCGGAGGGCGGCGGTTCCCTCCGGCGTCTCGCCGAAGGTCGCGTCATGCGTCAGCCGCACCTCGCCATAGCCCTCGCCCTCGAAGCGGAGGCCCTCGGCGGCGAGGCTGCCTTCGAGCCGGGGGAGGGCGAAGGGGCCGGTGAGCCGCCCCTCGGCGGAGAGCGTTCCGCCCGCGTCCACTTCATAGGCGGCGGCGAGGGGCGCGAGGTCCGGCGTCGCGAGGCGATAGGTCAGGTCCGCCCGCTCCTCCGCCACGTTCGCCGCGCCGGCGGCTTCAAGCGTGAGCGGCGCGGCGGCGATGCGGAATTCCGCGAGCGTCGCGGTCGCTCCGTCCCAGTCCGCGTCGAGGGCGATCTCGGTCCGGCCGAGGAGGTCGGGCCCGAGACGGTCCAGCCTGAGGCCTTCGACAAAGCCGGATAGGTCGGCGGCGACGTTGGGCCCGGTGACGCGAACGGTCGCGTCCAGCGCGGCGTTCGCGACGTCCGCCGGCGCGGTGCGGAGGCCGGCGAGGGCGAGGCGGCCGGTCGCGGTCAGGTCGTCGGTCGGGCCGGTGACGGCGCCGTCGAAGCCGAAGCGGTCGAAGCTGACGCCCTCCACGAGTTCCGAGAGGCCCGCCCGCGCTTCGAGCGCGACGGCGAGGTTAGAGACGGTGGTGGAGCGGTCGAAGGTTCCCGTGGCGTCGAGTGAGAGATCGGTCGCGCGCACCTCGCCCTGCCGGATCGTAATCAGGCCCGCATCGTCCTCCGAGAGGTCGAAACGCAGCCGGGCTTCCGGGGCCAGGGCGACGGCGATCTCCGGCCCGAAGACTTCCGGAAGGCGCGGGCCGGGCGTCACAGCGAAGTCCGCGTTGGCGGCGAGGGGGCCGATGGCGGCGAAGCGCCCGGAGCCCTGCGCGGCGAGGACGCCTTCGATTGCCGCATCGAGCGTCACGTCCCAGTCCGTGAGCGGGCCGAGGGCGGCGAGGTCCACACGCGTAGAGGCGTCGTTCGGGAGACCGGCGAGGGCGGCGACGAGGCCGCCCGGCTCCTCCTCCGCCAGCAGCGTGAGATCGAGCCGGTCCGCCCCGAAATCCCGCACGAAGTCGAGCGCGATGCGGCCGAACACATTGTCCCGCCGGGTGAGGGTGAAGCGGAGCGATTGCTCGTCCCCCTCGTCCCGCGCCGCGCCGGCCCCGTCGAAGGCGATGCCCGTGGGCGCGATCACGCCGGGCGCCACGGTGACGCGGACGAGCTCAAGCGCGGCGATGCGGGTCGTTATCGGGGAGCGCGGCCAGTCGAACGGGTCGCTGTCCTGCTGGTCGAGCTCAGAGCCTTCCTTGACCTCCACCGCGACGGCCGAGGCGTTTGGCGCGCGGCGAACGTCCACGCCGATGGCGGCGAGGCGTTCGATGGCGAGTTCGCCGCGGAGGACGCGCGACGGGGTCCAGCGGAGCGAGAGCCGGTCGATCCGAAGCCAGACGCCATCCGCATCCGCGGCGGTGAGGCCGACGATCTCCGTGGAGCCGTCCGCCGCGTCCTCTACGCCCTCGGCGGCGAGGACGAGCTCGCCGGGGACGGAGATCTGGTCGAGCACGAAATCGACGAGGCTGTTCCGGAGCCCGAGGAAGGAGAATTGCGCCGCCGCGGGCAGGGCGACCATCAGCACGAGGATAAGGGGAAGGAGCCGCCGCATCAGAAGGCCTGCCCGATGGAGATGTAGACCTGGAAGGCGTCGTCCGCGCCGCGCGGGTTCACCGGAACGCCGACATCGACGCGTAGCGGCCCCACAGGGGAGAAGTAGCGTACGCCGCCGCCGATGGCCACCTGCACGCCCTCGTCAAAGTCCGGGAAAAGCTCCTCTGAAACGGAGCCCGCCTCCACGAAGCCGGCAAGGCCGACCGTTTCGCTCACCCGGGCGCGAAGCTCGGCTCCGAGTTCGGCGACGGAGAGGCCGCCGGTCGGGTCGTTGTTCGCGTCGAGCGGGCCGATGAACCGCTCCGCATAGCCGCGGACCGAGCCGCCGCCGCCGGAAAAGAGCCTGCGGTTGACCGAAACGACGTCGAGATCGCCGGCGAGGATCGAGCCGAGACGACCGCGGGCGGCGAGGATGTATTTCTTCTCCCCGGTCAGGTCGAAATAGGCGGAGGTTGACGCATCGAGGATCATGAACGCCGCCGGATCGTTCCCCACCACGCCGGAGAAGGGCGTCGCTGCGGCGCGGGCGCGGAAGCCGTTGGACGGGTCGAGCCGGTCATCCGTCGCGTCTATCGCGGCGAAGACCGGAAGACCGAACAGTCGCGACGTCTCCGCCGGAACCCCCGCGCCCTCGTCGAGCCGCGAAAGCTCGAGAAGGATTCCGGCCCCGACCGTCAGCTCCTCGCTCAGTTCGCGCTCGAGCCCGGCGAAGAGCGTGCCGCCGATCTCGTCGAAGGCGTCGTCGTCGATCCGCCGCGCCTCCGCGCCGAAAACGAGGTCCTGCCCCGGGCGGCCCAATTGCGGGATGCGATAGCGGGTATCGAGCGATTGCTCCTCGAGCCCCGCCAGCGCCTCCAGCGTCACTGTCTCGTTCGCACCGAAGAGGTTGCGATGCTCGAAGCCGCCTGTGAGGGCGGGGCCGGCGTCCGTCGAATAGAGCGCGCCGGCGGAGATTGTGCGGAAGGGCGCCTCCTCCAGCGTAACGGTCACCGGGGCCTCCGCCGCTTCGGGCGGCTCGGGCGGCAGCGTGGCCGAGCCGGCGGCGAAGAGATTGGTGGAGATGAGGGCGCGCTGGAAGGCGACGAGCTTCGCCGGCTCGGCCACGTCTCCCTCCGCGAAGGTCAGATACGTGTCGAGATAGTCCGGGTCGACGTCCTCCAGCCCGACATAGGTCACCGGGCCGAAGACATGGGCGCGGCCGGCGGCGATGGCCGTCTCGACCTCGATCTCCGCCGTCTCCGGGTCGGCCACTGCGTCCCGCCCAAGGCGGCTGGCATAGGGGCGGCCCGAGGCGCGGAGCGCCTCGACGGCCGCGCTCTCCGCATCGAGAATGCGGTCGGCGCGGGCCGGGCCGCCGACGGGCGAGCCGAGAAGGCCTGCGTCCGGCGCCGCGGGCGGTTCGCCCGGCCCTGTCTCCAGCAGCTGGAAGCGATGCGCGGCGAGCGTGTAGCGGCGGTTTGGCGTGACCACGATGCGGACGAGCGCGCCCGGGGCTTCGGTCTTCGCCTCCTCCTCCGCGGGAGTTTCCGTCGCGTTATCCGCGGGAGCCTCCGGCGCAACCTCCTCGATCCCGTAGCGCGCCTCGGCCTCGAAATAGCCGTCGGAACGCATGATCTTCAGCACGGTCGCCATGTCGCCCTCGGCCCGGCGGCGAAGGAAGGCGAGGCTCTGCGCGCCGCGATCCTGCTGGCGGTAGAGTTCCAGCGCCTGCTCCATCAGCGCTACGACGCCCTCCCGCTCCACGCCCTCGATCGCAACCGCGTAGTCGAGCGCCGTCTCCGGCCGTGCGAATTCAGGGGGCGGGGGCCCGCCATCCTCGGCGCAGGCGGAGAGAAGGAGAAAACCAAGGAGAAGGCCGAGGCGAGACACCGTCATCCTCCCTCTTAACGCGTGCGCCGGGCGGCGCCGAGGTTTGCGTGTTCACGTTTACCAACGCGCCGAAACATTCGGTCAGAACGGGGCGGCGGCAAGCGAGCCCTTAAGCGTTTCTGAACAGCTTTTCGGGAAACTCGACGCAATCGGAATCACAAAGGAGACAAGACCGATGCCAATGTACACGCGCCGCGGCTTCGCGCTGCTCGCCCTCGCCGCTCCGGCGGCGCTCACCTTGCCCGCGCGCGCCGCGGATGACGCCCTGCTGGTCGTCACGGGAGCCGCCGCCTCCTCGCGGACTTTCAGCCGCGCCGATCTCGAAGGCATGGAGCAGCATGTGATCGAGACGAAGACGAACTTCACCGACGGGCGCCCCGCCTTCCGCGGCCCCCGGCTCGGCGCGGTGCTTGCCGCCGCGGGAATCGAGGCCGGGTCGACCATCCGCATGACCGCCGCCAACGACTACGCCATCGAGGCGCCCTTCGCCGACATCGCCGCCTATGACCCGATCCTCGCGATGGAGATCGACGGCGTGAAGCTGACGCCGCGCAGCCGCGGCCCGATCTGGATCATGTATCCGGTTGACACGCTGGCGGCGGACGATCGGGAGATCAACGACAAGCTGATCTGGCAGCTCACCCGCATCGAGGTGATGTGAGCCACAGGCTCCCCCTCGGCCTGAGGCGGAGCCACCTCATCTTCGTCGTCATCCTCGGCGGGCTCGGCCTCGTCCTCGCGCTCATGTTCATCGACATGCAGAAGCGCGGGGATACGGCCGGGAAACTGGCGCTGATCGGCGAGGATACGGCGGTTCTCCATACGGCGACCTCGATCTTCGAGGTCAACCGCTTTCGCGAGTCGCTCCTCGCCGCGCTTGTCACGGCGGAGGGCGAGGCGGATGCGGAGGCGGTGCGGACGCGGTTCGACATCCTCTGGAACAACGTCCATACCGCCAACAGCGGCGCCCTCGGCGAACGCATCGCGCTTTTCGATGAGGAAGGGGCCATCGACGGCGCCATCGAACTTCTTGCCCGGCACGAGGCTTGGGTCATGGCCTTCGACGGGTCGGACCGCGCAGGGGCGACGGCCGTGCTCGCAGATTTCGAGGCGGCGAACCTCAAGCTCCGCTCGCTCCTTTCCCAAGCCTATCGCTACGAGCGGAATCTGCTCTACGGGGTCTACGACAACCTCCTGCTGCAACGTGAATCGGGCCGTTACGCCGGGATCGGCGTCGCCATCGTCAGTTTTCTCGTCCTTGTCGGAGCGCTCCTGATCGCGCGGCGCGACGCGCGAATCTCGCGCAAGCTGATCGCGCATGCCCGAGAGGCCGAGAAGGCGGCGGAGAGCCGCGCGCGGTTCCTCACAATGGTCAGCCATGAGCTGCGGACCCCGATGAACGGCGTGCTCGGCCTTCTCGACGTGATCCGCTCGCTCGGCCTCGAGCCGGCGCAGGCGCAGCTCGCGGGGGCCGCCGCGGCCTCGGCGCATGAGATGCTGCTGGTGATCGAGGCGCTTCTGATCCTTTCGGACATCAGGGACGGCCGGCTCGAACTCGTGGACCAGCACGCCTCGCTCGACGCGCTCGTGGTCGATCTCCGTCGCCGGCTCGCGCCGCTGGACGCGGAGGAGGGGGCGCCCGGCTCTTACAGCGTGGGCGGCTCGCGGCGCTTCACCGGAGATTCCGCCCGGCTCTGCCAGGCGCTCGCCTTCATCATCCATTATGTCCGCAAAACGCTCAGAGCGCAGGACTTCATCTGCGCCCTCGAGGCGAAGGACGGCGTGCTCGACATCCGGATCGAGCTGGACGAGGGGGTCGAGGCGCCCTGGGCGATTGAGACCATTCTGGCCGAAGCGGAACCGAACCGAGCCGAGCTCTCGGCGGACGCGCTCGCGCCGCTGGCCGGGCGCGCGATTCTCGACGTTATGGGCGCGCGCTACGCCATCGAGCCGGCCAGGGAGGGCAGGAGCCGTGCGGCGGTGCGGATCGAACTGCCCTGCGCGGCGGTCGCGCACCCGGCGGCGCCGGCGCGGCCCGCCTCCAGCGCCACGGCGGCGGGGTCCTTCGCGCAGGCGGTCTGATCCGGCGGCTGGCCCGGCCCTTCCGCCGGCCTGCTCAAGCCCTTATCCTCCCGGGCAAAAGCATCACGGAGGAATGACATGACCGGCCGCATTCTCGCCATCGATCAGGGCACCACTTCCTCGCGCGCGATTCTCTTCGACGCCTCGTTGACGCCGCTGGCGACGGCGCAGCAGGAGTTCAGGCAGATCTTCCCGCGTTCGGGTTGGGTGGAGCACGACCCGGAAGAGATCTGGTCCACCACCGCAGCGATGTGCCGCTCCGCTTTGGAAAAGGGCGGAGCGAGGCCGGAGGACATCGCCGCAATCGGCATCACGAACCAGCGGGAGACTGTCGTCGTCTGGGACCGGGAGACGGGCAGGGCGGTCCACAACGCCATCGTATGGCAGGACCGCCGGACGGCGGACACCTGCGCGCGCCTGAAGGCCGAGGGGCGCGAGTCGGCGGTCACGGCAAGGACGGGCCTGCTGCTCGACCCTTACTTCTCCGCCACGAAACTCGCGTGGATCCTCGATAACGTGGAGGGCGCGCGGGGGAAGGCGGGGGAGGGGCGGCTTCTGTTCGGGACGGTGGACAGCTTCCTGATCTGGCGGCTCACGGGCGGCAAGGTCCACGCCACGGACGCGACGAACGCGGCGCGCACCATGCTCTACAATATCCACGAGGGGCGGTGGGACGAGGAGATCCTCGACATGCTGGGCGTGCCCGCGGCGATGCTGCCCGAGGTGAGGGACAGCGCGGACGATTTCGGCGAGACGCGGGCCGATCTCTTCGGGCGGCCTGTGCCGATCCGCGGCGTGGCGGGGGACCAGCAGGCGGCCACGGTGGGGCAGGCCTGTTTCGAGCCGGGGATGATGAAATCCACCTACGGCACCGGCTGCTTCGCGCTGCTGAACACCGGGGCGGAGGCTGTGACCTCGAAGAACCGTCTGCTGACGACGATCGCCTATCAGCTCGCCGGCAAGCCGGTCTATGCGCTGGAAGGGTCGATCTTCATCGCGGGCGCGGTGGTGCAGTGGCTGAGGGACGGGCTGAAGATCATTCGCGAAGCCTCGGAGACGCAGCCGCTCGCCGAGGCGGCGGACCCGGAGCAGCGGCTCTATCTCGTGCCGGCCTTCACCGGACTCGGTGCGCCCTGGTGGGCGCCGGACGCGCGGGGCGCGATCTTCGGCATCACGCGGAACACCGGCCCGGCAGAGTTCGCGCGCGCGGCGCTCGAAAGCGTCGCCTTCCAGACGCAGGACCTGCTGGAGGCGATGCGGGCGGACTGGCCGGCAGGCTCCGGCGCGGCGGAGACGGTGCTGCGCGTAGACGGCGGCATGACGGCGAGCGACTGGACGATGCAGGCGCTCGCGGACCAGCTCGGCGCGCCGGTGGACCGGCCCGTCGTGACGGAGACGACCGCGCTCGGCGCGGCCTATCTGGCGGGGCTCCATGCCGGGCTTTGCCCGGAGCCGGCGGAATTCGCGCGGAGCTGGGCGCTCGAACGGCGGTTCGAGCCGCGGCTCGACGAGGCGGAGCGGCGCCGGCGCCATGCGGGCTGGCGCGATGCGGTGCGCCGGCTTCTCGCGCCGTCGGAGGCGTAGGCCGAACGCGCTGCGCCCCGCCGCCAGGCGGGCCAGTCGTTCCATGATGCCGGGGCGGAATGCGATCTTTCGCTTCGCCCCGGCGCTGAATTCGGGACGGCGCCAGGGCGCCGGCGCTGCTATGTTGCGCCGGAAGCCCCCAATACGGACCCGCCCCATGACCGACCATCGCACCGCACTCCGCGCCGCCGAGAAGGCCGACGAGGCCGAACGCCTCGTCGCGCTGAAAGCGGAGGCCGCTCTCTCTCCGGAGGATCGCGCGGCGGTCGCCGGCCGGGCGGCCGATCTCGTGCGCGCCGTGCGGGGCGCCGCCTCGCCGGGGCTGATGGAGAGCTTCCTCGCGGAATACGGGCTCTCCACGGCGGAGGGCGTCGCGCTCATGTGCCTCGCGGAGGCGCTGCTGCGCGTGCCGGACGCGGAGACGATCGACGACCTGATCCGGGACAAGATCGCGCCGCATGACTGGGGCGCGCATGTGGGCGATTCCGGCTCGATCCTCGTCAACGCCTCGACCTGGGGATTGATGCTCACGGGACGGGTGCTGGAGGAGGAGGAGGGCGGCGTCGTCGGCGCTCTCCGCGGCATGGTGCGGCGGCTCGGCGAGCCGGTGATCCGCCGCGCCGTCGCCGCCGCGATGCGGGAGATGGGCTCGGCCTTCGTACTCGGGGAGACGATCCAGTCCGCCATGAAGCGCGGCGACGCGATGGTGGCGAAGGGCTACACCTATTCCTACGACATGCTCGGCGAGGCCGCGCGCACCATGGCGGACGCGGACCGCTACATGGCCGCCTATGAGGCGGCCATCGCCGCCATCGCCGGGCGGGCGAAAGCCGCCGACATCCGCGCCAATCCCGGCATCTCCGTGAAGCTCTCCGCCCTCCATCCGCGCTATGAGCGGCGGCAGAAGGCGGAGACGATGGGGGAGGTTGCGGAGCGGCTGCGGAAGCTCGCGCGGCTGGCGAAGGGCGCGCGGATCGGCCTCAACGTGGACGCGGAGGAGGTGGACCGGCTGGACCTCTCGCTGGACGTGATCGAGGCCGCGCTGTCTGACCCGTCGCTGGCGGGGTGGGAAGGGTTCGGCGTCGTCGTCCAGGCCTATCAGAAGCGGGCGCCCTTCGTGATCGACTGGCTGGATGCGCTCGCCGCCCGGCTCGACAGGAAGATCATGGTGCGGCTGGTGAAGGGCGCCTACTGGGACACCGAGATCAAGCGCGCGCAGGTTCTGGGGCTGGAGACCTATCCGGTCTTCACCCGCAAGGCGGCGACGGATGTGAGCTATCTCGCCTGCGCGCGGAAGCTCCTTGGCCTCCGGGCCCGCATCTATCCGCAGTTCGCGACGCACAATGCTCACAGCGCGGCGGCGATCCTCCACATGGCGGGGGGGCCGGACGACAGCTTCGAGTTCCAGCGCCTGCACGGCATGGGCGAGGCGCTGCATGAGGAATTGCGGAAGCGGAACGGCGCGCGGTGCCGCATCTATGCGCCGGTGGGCGCGCATGAGGACCTCCTCGCCTATCTCGTCCGCCGCCTCCTGGAGAACGGGGCGAATTCGAGCTTCGTGAACCAGATCGTGGATGAAAGCGTTCCGGCGGAGAAGGTCGCCGGCGACCCGTTCGCCGCGCTGGAGGGGCCGGGCGCGGCGCTTCCGAAGCCTGCGGATATCTTCCAGCCGGAGCGCGCCAATTCCCGCGGGTGGGACGCGGCGGCGGAGACGGATCTCGCCGGGCTCGACGCGGCGCGGGCGCCCTGGCGCGGGCGCGTCCGGGGCGCAGGGGCGGCTCAGGTTCGGAACCCGGCGACGGGGGCGCTTGTGGGGCTCCTGGACTGGTCCACGCCCGAGGACGTCTCCGCGGCGGTCGGAGCCGCGTTCGAGGCGGGCCGCGGCTGGGCGGGGGCGCCGGCGAAGGCGCGGGCGGCGGCGCTGCGTGAGGCGGCGGACCTTTTCGAAGAAGCGCATGGCGAGCTCTTCGCGCTCCTCGCCGCGGAGGCGGGCAAGACGCTGGACGACGCGATCGCGGAGCTGCGCGAGGCGGCGGATTTCCTTCGCTACTACGCCGGGCGGGCGGAGGACCTGCCGGGGGCGCCGCGGGGCGTGATCGCCTGCATCTCGCCGTGGAACTTCCCGCTCGCCATCTTCACCGGACAGATCGCCGCCGCGCTCGCCGCCGGAAACACGGTGGTCGCCAAGCCGGCGGAGCAGACGCCGCTGATCGCGGCGCGGGCCGTCGCGCTGCTGCATGAGGCGGGCGTGCCGGTGGATGCGCTGATCCTCGTTCAGGGCGCGGGCGATGTGGGCGCGGCGCTGACGCGCGATGCGCGGCTTTCCGGCGTGTGTTTCACCGGCTCCACCGAGGTTGCGAAGATCATCGACCGGACGCTGGCGGAGCATGCGCCGGAGGCGATGCTGATTGCGGAGACGGGCGGGCTCAACGCGATGATCGTGGACTCGACCGCGCTCCCCGAACAGGCGGTGCGGGACGTGGTGGCGAGCGCCTTCCAGAGCGCGGGGCAGCGCTGTTCCGCCCTCCGCATCCTCTATGTGCAGGAGGAGGTGGCGCCGAAGATCACGAAGATGCTCTTCGGCGCGATGGACGCGCTGCGGCTCGGCGACCCGGCGGAGCTTTCCACCGATGTCGGCCCGGTGATCGACGCCGAAGCGAAGGCGGGGATCGACGCCTATGTGGAGCAGGCCGCCGCCGAGGGGCGGCTGATGCACCGCGTCGCCGCCCCGGCGAAGGGGCTCTTCTGCGCCCCGGCCGCGATTCGCGTGAGCGGGATCGGGGAGATGGAGCGGGAGGTGTTCGGCCCCGTGCTCCACATCGCGACCTTCCCGGCGGAGGGGGGGGCGGAGGTCGTCCGCGCCGTGAACGCGAAGGGTTATGGGCTGACGATGGGGCTCCATACGCGGATCGACCGGCGGGTGCAGGAGGTGGTGGAGGCCGCGCATGTCGGCAATCTCTACGTCAACCGCAACCAGATCGGCGCCATCGTCGGCTCCCAGCCCTTCGGCGGCGAGGGGCTTTCGGGGACGGGGCCGAAGGCGGGCGGGCCGCTCTACCTGCCGCGCTTCCGCCGCCGGCCGGCGGCTTCCTTCGAAGGCGCCGAAGGGGGCGAGTTCGACGCGGCGGAGGCCGGCGCGCTGCTCTCCCGGCTCGCGCCCGGGCCCTGGGCGAAGCGGGGGGACCGGGTGGAGGCGCTGCGCGCGCTCCTCCGGGGACGCGCGGCGCGGGCCATGGCGGCGGCGGCGGCGCTCGACATGGGGCCTCTGGATCTGCCGGGGCCGACGGGGGAGTCGAACCGGCTCACGCTCGCGCCGCTCGGGCGCGTGCTGCTGATCGGCGGGGGGGAGGCGATGCTCGGCCACGCCGTTCAGGCGCTCCGCGCGGGGAACGCCGCGCTCGCCCTCGGGCCCGGGGCGCCGCGGCTCCTCGCCCCGCTGATGGGGTCGGGGGTTCCGCTCTTCGCGCTGGAGGGGGCGCCGGCGGGCGAGGCGCTGGAGGCCTTCCTCCGCGATGCGCCCTACGAGGCGCTGGCGCTCTCCGACCAGCGGCTGCTCGCGGCGGCGCGGATGGCGATGGCGGGGCGGGAGGGGCCGATCCTCCGCCTGATCGACGAGGAAATCGCGCCCGAACGCTTCATGGGCGAGCGGGCGCTCTCCATCGACACGACGGCGGCGGGGGGGAACGCGCAGCTTCTGGCGGCGGCTTCGTGACGGAGAGCGCCCTCTGAGGTTCGCTCTCCTCCGCCGCGCCGCGAGGCGCTGATCGAGTTCGCTGCGGCGAGATCGGCCTTCGGCCAGAACTCTACGAGGGCCGTGCGCCGCACGCGTTCGACCTTGCTGTTGCAATCCGGCGAGCGCGGGCGGATTGCACGGAACCTGATACTCCATGACCGCAGCCGGTCATGAACAGCGAAACCACGAAAGCCGCCTGATCATTTCCAGAGGCCATCCGGAAGATTGCGCCAGCTTGACGAAGGTGACCGGGCCGGTTCCGGGCCCTTCCTGCATCAAAGTCGAACACAACGGAGAAAGCCGCCCGCCGCCGGATCTGGAGAATGCTTTCGCCGGGCAAGTGGCGGAGGGTTTGGGCCTGCCGTCCAACCGCATCCAGCTTCGCGCCGCTGACAAAGAGCGCTTGCCGCGCCCCGCGACCTGCCTTCGGATCATCCTCGCGTCGCGCCGGGGAAGTGCGCGGCTTTCGACAGGTACAGGGCCTATGTAGCCCAGCGCAGCGATCGGCGCTCGATCGCCACCACGGCGGCGAAAAGGGAAAGCGAAAGCAGGGAAGAGAGAATGATCGCGGCGTAAAGGCGGTCCGACTGGTAGTTGAAGGTCGCCTGGATGATCAGCGCGCCGAGCCCCTTGTCGGCTCCAATCCATTCGCCGACGATCGCGCCGATGACGGCGGTGGCGGAGGCTATGCGGAGCGACGCGAAGAGCATCGGCAAGGATCGCGGGGCGCGGAGCCGCCAGAACACTTCCCATTTCGAGGCGGAGAGGATGCGGAAAAGCTCCCTCTCGTTCGCGGTCGGCGCGTCCAGCCCGCGGATCATGTTGATGAGTGTCGGAAAGTAACAGATGATCGCCGCGATGATGATCTTCGGGGTCATCCCGAGCCCGAAGATCAGAATGATCACCGGCGAAAGCGCCAGGATCGGAATCGTGTTGAAGAAGAGCGCGATGGGGAAATAGGCCGCGTTCATCACGCGCGAATGCACGAAGAGAATCGCCGTCAGGACCGCCGCAAGATTGCCGGCTACGAAGCCTGCGAGCGCCTCCACCGCCGTCGGCTTGAAATTCTCCCAGAGCATCGCGCTCTGCGTCTCGAACACGGCCAGAACCCGATCCGGCGGCGGCACGACATAGGCGGGAACGCCGGAGAGCGGCAGCCCCCAACGCCAGGCGGCGGCGACGGAGAGCGCGCCCAGAAGAGGGAGCAGCGCCCGCGCCCAGAGTGGAAGCTCCCGTTTCAAGAGACCGCACCGAGCGCGACGCGCAGCTCCGCTGCGGCGGCGACGAGCGCCGGATCGTCCCGCCCGGAAATCCCCGCCTTGGCGGCGCGGAGGTCCAGGTCGTGCACGATCCGGCCCGGATTGGCCGCGAGCACGATCACCCGTTCCCCCAGCCAGACCGCCTCTGCGATCGAATGCGTCACGAAGATCACGGTCGCGCCCGTCTTCCGCCAGATGGCAAGAAGTTCGTCGTTCAGTCTGTCCCGCGTGATCTCGTCGAGCGCGCCGAAGGGTTCGTCCATGAGGAGAAGGCGCGGCGCGCCCTGAAGCGCGCGCGCGATGGCGACCCGCTGACGCTGCCCGCCTGAAAGCTGATGCGGCAGTCGCTCGGCGAAGGCGGAAAGCCCCATCGTCTCCAGCAGCGAATCCGCCCGATCCGCGAGCCGCTCCGCCGGCGCGTCACCCGCGATGCGCGCCCGGCCGACGGAAAGCGGCAAGCGCACGTTCTCGCGGACAGTTCGCCAGGGTAGCAAGGTCGGGTCCTGGAAGACGAACCCGACATCCCGCCGCGCCCGCGCCGCCGCGGGCGCGCCGCCCAGCACTTCTATCGACCCGCCGAGCGGCGTCAGGAGGTCCGCCGCCACCCGGAGAAATGTCGACTTGCCGCAACCGGACGGGCCGATCACGCAAAGGAAAGCGCCGGCTTCGACATCAAGATCCAGCCCTTCGATCACCCGAGTAGGCCCGAGCCGGCCATCGTAGCCGACATCAAGCCCCCGCGCGCGGATCGCCCTCGGCGTCAGGCCGGCGCCCCAAGTTTCGGCCTCGCGTCCGCGTTCGCCTCCAGAACCGCGGTCGTGTAGCAATCCGCAGCGGCAGGGCGGCCCGAAGGATATTGGCCGACTTCGTCGAAGAGCGTTATCTGCCGCTCTATCGAGGCGGGGTCGAACCAGCCCCAGCCGTTTGCGGCCGTGTCCGCGTCGAAACTCAGCGAAAGGACGAGGTCGATGGTCTTCATCTCCCATTCGAGGCTGAGTTCGGGATGGGCGGCGACGGTCGTCTCCACCGCAGCCTGCGGATTGGCGTGGGTCCATCCCCAGCCCTTGCCGACAGCGCCGATGAACCGGGCGAGAAGATCCACATTTTCCGATGCGGCTTCGTCCGTCGCGAAATAGACGTTTGCGTAGCTCTCGAACCCGAGATCACGAACGAGAAGATCGACCCGTCCTTCCCCGATCACGCTCAGCGCCTGGGTGTTGGTGATCCAGCCGCCGATCGCGTCCACCTCGCCGAGGACGAGGGGTTGCTTGTCGAAGCCGACATTGACGAGCGTCAGATCGTTGATGTCGATGCCGTTCTTCGCCGCGATCGCGTCCATGATGAAGCGCGCGGTCGGCTGCACGCCGATCCGCAGCCCCTTCAGGTCGGCCGCCGAACGGAGCGGGGCGGCAGGCAGGGAGGCGAAGGCATAGGGGCCGGTGCGGAATCCGCAGGCGATGACCTTGACGGGCACGCCCGCGGCGCGCGCGGCGAAGAGCTGCGGCGTTTCGGAAAACTGGCCGAGTGCGGCGGCGCCGGAGACGACAGGGGGCACGGTTGCGGAATTCGGGCCGCCGGGGGAGAACTCGACGGCGATCCCGGCCTCTTCGAAATAGCCCTGGGCCACGGCGACGACATCGCCGATCTGACCATTGGAGATCAGCCAGTCATACTTGATGACGACCGTGTCGGCCGCATGCCCGCGCCCCGCGAAGAGCGCCATGCCGGGGGCAAGCGCCGCCAGCGCGGCGCCCTTCTTCAGCAGTTCCCGGCGGTTCGTTGTGAATGCCATGCTCGCCTCCCTCTCTCGCCCTCAGGCGTTCTCCTCATGGTAGTCTCCGGGGCCTGCGCCGATCCAGGCGTAGATCTCCCACAATGTTCCGTCGGGGTCGTGGAAATAGGCGCAGCGCGCATTCCACACGTAGTCCTCCGGAGGACCCGTGAAGGGCACGCCGGCGGCTGAAAGCTCGGCGTGCCAACGGTCCACCGCCTGCGCATCCGGCAGATTGACGGCGATGCAGGCCTTGTGCGCCATCTTCGGCGCCCGCTCGGTCGAGACGCCGCAATGCGCGCCGATATGGTCGATCTCCCACGCCGCGAGCGTCAGCCCGGCGCCGTGAAAGTCCGCGAAGCCCTCGGCCTTGCGCCGGAGGCGGAAGCCGAGCTTTTCGACATAGAAGGCGACGGTCCTGTCGATGTCCTCGACGAGGATGCAGATATCGGAGATCGGTTGGGTCTGGCCGAATTTCATCGCGCCGCCTTTCTCATCGTTTCAAGGTGACGCCGACGCGCGCGGCGGCGCCAACGAGATGGGCTCGCATCGCCGCTTCCGCTTCGTCCGGCGCGCCGGAGCGGAGGGCGGCGTAGATCTTGTCATGTTCGCCGAGATTGACGTCGACAAGGTCCGCGATCGGGTTGATCGCGCGAGCGTGGCGGATCGAGCCGCGGATCCGTTCGCAGATGAACGAGACGAACGTTTCGATGAAGGCGTTGCCCGTCGCCGCGGCGATTTCCCTGTGGAAGACAAGGTCGGCGTCAATGGAGCCTTCTTCCCACCGTTCTTCGCCCCTCATTCGCTCCAGCGCCGCTCCGATCCGTTCGAGATGCGCGTCAGTGCGGCGCGCTGCGGCGAGACGGGCGGCCTCCGTTTCGAGGATCGCGCGCAACTCGAAAAGCTGCGCCATGCCTTCTCCGCCGAGTGTGGTGGCGTCTATCCTGATCGCGAGCCGGCGTTCCGGAGCGAGGACGAAGGAGCCGACGCCCTGCCGCGCGTCCACGAGCCCGTCCGCCCTCAACCTCGCCACGGCTTCACGCACCACATTGCGGGAGACGCCGAACAATGCGGCCAGCTTCTGTTCCGTCGGGAGCCGTGTTCCCGGCGCGATGGCGCCTTCGGAGATGCGCCGGCTCAACATCGCCGCCACTCGGTCAGGCAAGAGCGCCGCCGACAGCGGCGTTTCATTTCCCGGCCAGTCATCTGACGATGCGTCCGCTATTTCGACCACCTCCATGTTGTAGGATGATGCGATCATGTGGTGATCTGGGTCAATCTCAAATGCGCGCGTGGCGGTGTTCGGCGCTCTTGTCGATATGCTCGCAAGAAGGTCGCGGCGATGTGCGCAGCAGCAGACTCGCCCCGTCTCGTCTAGCTGGCCGGGCGTTGGGACCCGGCAAGGGCGCGACTGACCATATCGGAGCCATTGGCCCAGTCGTGAAGGCGCCAGACATGGGCGTGGTTCACGTAGGCCGCGCCGCCGTAAAACATCTCATACTGTGTGTGCCGCGAGCCGAACTCGGACCCGACCGCGTCCCAGGCCAGTTTCATCAGCGCGACGCGGTCGCGCGCGTCGGTTACGGGCGAGACCTGCGTCTCTTCGATGATGGGTCCGAGCTCTGGGTCGTCGAAGTCCCGGAGGGACGAGGGCAGCATGATGACCCCGCCGCCGGCGATCTCCCGCAGGATCTGAACAGCCTGGGGATAGAGCTCCTGCGTGAAGGTCTGCGCGGCGTAGAGGAGCGGCGCGGAGGGAACGAAATGGCCGCCGACCCCGCGCCCCTCGGCCTCCATTCCCGAGACCATGCCCTCGACCATCCCGGCCATTGCCGCGAGACGCCCGAGGGCGCTGCGCACCTGCGGGATGCGGTCAGCCCCGTTCACTTCGGCGATGCGGCGCCCGAGTCCGGCGAGAAACCGCATCTTCACCATCAGGCGTATCTGGGACTGGTAGTTCTGGAACACGTGCGCAGGCGTGTCGTGCCACTGGGCCCGGGCGATGTCGGTGTCCCGGTAGACGAAGACCCGTTCCCACGGGACCAGTACGCCCTCGAAATGGACGACGGCGTCGTTCTCGTCGAACCGGGCCGACAGCGGGCAGTCGAAGGCCGAGACCGCCGCCCGCTCATAGGACCGACGCGACAGCAGCCGCAGGCAGGGCGTCGCGACCGGAACCGCGAAACTCAGGGCGTAGGCCTCCTCGCCCGGCGCCAGCGGCTGTATGTGCCCGACAAGGATTTCGTCGGCCATCACCGCCGCTGTGCCGAGCATCTTCGCTCCCCGCACGACTATCCCGGCGTCGGTCTCGCGCTCGACATGCAGGACGAGGTCTCGCCGCTGGCCGGAGGCCGAGGCCGACTTGTCCGCCTGCGGATTCTGGATCACGTAGCTGACGAAGAGGTCCTCCGCGCGCGCACGAGCGAAATAGGCGGCCAACGCCGCCGCGCGCTCGGCTCCGCCGCGTGCGAAGACATCGAGCGCCATGACCATGCCGCCGAGCGAGCTCGCGACATGGTCCGGCGAGCGGCCGAGAAAGCCGAAGTTCAGCGCCGACCAGGCGGCGATGGCCTGACGGCGGCGCACAAGATCGGAATGGCTGTGCGGCAGATCCCAGGCGCGGTTCACGCGCCGGTCGGGCGCTCCCGGGCAGGGAAACGTCATCAGTTCAAGCTGCGCGGGCGAGGCCTGGAAATCATACATCGCCGCGAACGAGGCAACTGTATTCCGGAACGCCGGGTGGTTCGCGACATCGCTCACGCGCTCGCCATCGATGTGCACGGCGCGGTCGTCGCGGAGAGCCGCGAGATAGTCCTGTCCCCGGCGAACTTTCATGGGTGGAGGCTCTCCTCGATGCGGCCCGTTCACAGGGTTAGCAATCGGATTGCTCCGGAGTCAAATGGCTTGCATGACTACTGTGGAGATGGGATCATTCCGGCTGATGGCGTGTTCACGAGGCTTCGATGATCGATGACCGAGACTATATCGGCTACGGGTCGAGGCCGCCGCAGGCGCAGTGGCCCGGGGGCGCGCGCCTCGCGCTGAACATCAACCTCAATGTGGAGGGCGGTGGCGAGCGCTCGATCCTCGACGGGGACGGCGAGTCCGAGGGCCTGCTGAACGATATCGGCCAGCCGGCGCTGCCGGGGCTGCGGAGCATGCTGGCGGAGTCGGTGTTCGAATACGGGCCTCGTGTGGGCGCCTGGCGGCTGCTTGAGCTTTTCCGGGCCTTCAGGGTCAAGGTCAGCGTTCTGGCGGTGGCCGCGGCGGCCGAACGCACGCCAGACCTCATCCGCGCCTTCGCGGCCGAGGGGCACGAGATCGTCAGCCATCACTTTCGCTGGCTCGACTACCAGCGCGTAACCGAGTCGGTGGAGCGCGAACATGTTGCGCGCGCCTTCGAGACGTTGACCCGCGTCGTCGGGCGCCGCCCCGTCGGCTGGATGACCGGGCGGCCGAGCGCGAGCACAAGGCGGCTGATCGTAGAGGCGGGCGGGTTGCTCTACGACCGCGACTCCCTGAACGACGAACTGCCATACTGGCGCGTCGTGGCCGGCCGGCCGCACCTGGTGGTCCCCTATTCCTTTGAGACCAACGACAACCGCTTCGACGGGAACGTGGGCTTCTCGACCGCTGACGACTTCGCCGGCTACATGATCGACACATTCGAAGAGTTGCTCGCCGAAGGCGCCCACACGCCGCGGATGATGTCGCTGGCGCTGCATGACCGACTGATAGGGCGGCCCGGGCGGATCGCCGGGCTGCGACGTTTTCTTGCCCACGCGACGGCGCGGCAGGGGGTCTGGGTCGCTACTGGCCAAGAGATCGCGGAGCATTGGATCCGTACGCATCCATTCTGCGAGGCGTGACCCTTGGCGCGCGTACTCGTGACCGGCGCGGCCGGTTTTGTGGGGAGGGCGGTCGTCAAGCGGCTGCGGGCGGCGGGGCATGAGGTGCGCGGCTCGGATCTCGCGGGGGGCGCAGAGGTTGCTGCCGTTGACTTGCGCGACCGGGCGGCGGTCGCTGCGTGGGTGGACGAGGCGCCGGTCGACCTCACGATCCACGCCGGCGCCGTCTCGGGGCCGATGGCGGTGGGGGCGGACCTTGCCGGAACCTTCGACGTCAATCTGGGCGGTTCCGTCAACCTGCTTGCGGCCCTCCGGGGCGGCCGGCTTGTCCATATCTCGTCGAACGCGGTCTATCTGGGCCCGGGCGCGCCGGACGGCCTCGCCGAGACCGCGCCGGTTGGGTCCGACGAACCATATGGCGCAAGCAAGGTGGCGGCCGAGGCGGCGGTCGCGGCATGGGTCGGCGCCGCGGGGCTCTCGGCCGTGGTGCTTCGGGCGTCCTCGGTCTACGGGCCCGGCCGGCGCACCGCTCATCTCATGCGCAGGCTGAGCCACGCCGCAGCGACGGGGGCCGTGGCTGACGTGAGCGGTCCGGAAGGCAACCTGCGCCAGTTCCTGCATGTTGAGGACCTGACCGCTGCGATCGAGCTGGCGGCGGGTCTGGTTCTTGCGATGCCTCCGGGTCGGCTCGAAACCTTCAATATCGCCGGCGATGAATGGGTTGCGGAGTCTCGCATCGCCGACCTCGCCGAGTCTCACCTGCCGGGACTTCGCGTGCGCCGGACGCCCCCGCCCCGAAGGCCTGACGAAGGCCCCGGCGGGCGTCTCGACTGTCGTCGCGCTGCGGATCGGCTGGGCTGGAGGCCGCGCATCGCGCTTGAGGACGGCCTCGCTTCGCTGTTCTCGGCCGAGCGTTCCTAGGCTCCCGGCGTCGAGACATACGCCGGAGACGCCCGCCCTTCGCGCGATGGGCGATTTCCTGCCCGCCCCCGCAAAGCGCTCCGGCGCAGCCGGATGCCCGCATGGTGACCAACCTGCCTCGGATGGGCGAATACCGCGCATCGTCTGGTGGGCTGCTGGAGGCGAAGGCTGCAAATGCGCAGATACTGAAATCAATGAACGCCTGTAATTTAGGCGAATTTGATTGAGTGCTGCCTCTTTGGTCAACGAACCTGCGCCTCGGCGTTGCGCCAATGTGTCGTCGGGCAAGGCGCGCCACGCATCCTGAAGGACAAGTCACGTGGCACGAAACTTGCTTTGATGAAACGAAAGTGACTTGCGTCTGCTGCAACGCGGGCGCTTTCGGACTCGATGCAACCGATCAACAGGGGCCTCCCGGGGCCGAGGAGGCAGACATGAACAGAACGACCGGTCTCTTGGCTGGGGTCATGGCGACGACGCTCGCCGCCATTGCGGCGCCGGCGTTTGCGCAGACTTGCGAACCAGCGCGCTTGGCGGAGAAGTATCCCGGCCTCGCCGGCAAGACCCTGCGCATCGGCGCCGACCCGCAAACACCGCCTTACGTGATGCGCGAAGACGGCAACTTCGAGAACGTGATCGGGGTGGACGCGGACCTGGCGCGCGCGGTTTTCGATTGCCACGGCATCGACTACGAATTCTTCCTCGGCGGTTGGTCCGGCCTTCTGCCGGCTGTGATCGCCGGTCAGATCGACGTGATGTGGAACAACCTCTACTACACCGCCGAGCGCGCAAAGCAGGTCGACTACGTGATTTACATGCAGGCGGGCACCGGCGCGATGGCGCGCGCCGGCAACCCGACTGGAGCCGAGGGCATCGACCAGCTCTGCGGGCTGAATGTCGGCGTCGGCCTCGGCACGGTCGAGGAGGCGGCGATGAGGACGGAGACCGCCGCCTGCGCCGCCGCCGGCAAGCCGGAGATCAATGTCTTCACCTTCCCTGACGTTGGCACCGGGGCGCGACTTCTGGATTCGGGCCGCGCCGACATCCTGCTCTGGGACCTCGCATTCGTGGACGCCCGCGTGAAGGAGAGCCCTGAGAAGTACTCGCGCGCCTTCCTGATCCTGTCGGGCTTCCAGATCGGCGCGGGCGTGCGAAACGGCAACGACGAGCTTTTGGCAGCCGTCCGTGAAGGCCTCGAGATCGTCGAGGCCAACGGCCGGCGGGACGAGATCTTCCAGGCCTACAGCGTCGATGTCGAGCTGGGCCTGCCCGCCGCCGTCAAGACCGACTGACGCCTTCGACCCTATGAACACCTCCTCCGGCCGTGGCCCGGTCGCCGCATTCTGCGCACTTCTGTTCCTCGCCTTCGCGACGACAATGGTGCTGGACATGACCGCGGACGCCCAGACCCTGGAGCAATCGACGCTTGAGGCCTTGGCCGGCGGCGCCGCGATGACAGGGGCCGGGCCGGAGGAGGTTCGCTTTCCGTGGCTCGCCGATTTCCTTGGCTACTTCACCTCAGCGTTCCTTTGGGAGGGGGCGTGGCTGGCGGTGAAGATCACCGCGCTGTCGATGAGCCTGGGCCTTGTCCTCGGATTGGGGCTGGCGCTGATGCGCCTGTCGGGGGTCTGGCCGGTTCAGGCCGTGGCATGGCTCTACATCTGGGTTATGCGCGGCACGCCTCAGCTGCTTCAGTTGATCTTCATCTTTGATGCGCTGCCCTTCATCGGCATCCGGCTGGACAGCTTCACCACCGCGGTCATCGGCTTCTCGCTCAACCAGGCGGCGTTCAGCGCAGAGATCATCCGGGGCGGCATCCTGTCGGTCAATCGCAACCAGACGGTCGCCGCCGACGCCCTGGGGATGCCGCCCTTCCTCACCTTGCGGCGGATCATCCTGCCGCAGGCAATGCGCGCCATCCTGCCGGGAACATTCAACGACATGATCGGGATGATCAAGCTCACGTCGATCGCCTCGGTGATCTTCGTGAACGAGCTGACCTTCCGGTCGCAGCAGATCGTCGGACAGAACTTCAAGTTCTTCGAAGTGTTCGCGGCGGCGGCGGCGATCTACCTCCTGCTGACCAGCGTGATCTCCATTGCGCAGATCGCGCTCGAACGCCGGTTCGACCTCGAACGGGAGCCTGTCGCCCCGGGCCAGGGCCCGATCCGCCGGATGTTCGGGTTCGACTTCCGCCGGCCCGGGCCGCTGCGCGAGGCGGCGCCTTCCTTGCCGCCCGTCCCCGCCGCTGCGGCGACGCCAGGCGTCGCAGTCGATCCCGGGCTGCAGGACGCCGGCTGGCTCCGCGCGCTGATCGAGCACGGGGCCGCGGATGCGGGCGGCCCGGAACGGTTCGTGGTCTGCCGCAACGTGCAGAAAGCCTACGGCGCGCGCGACGTTCTGGTGAGCATCGACCTCGAGGTTTCCCGCGGCGAGGTGGTGGCGATCCTCGGGCCGTCCGGCTCGGGGAAGAGCACGTTGCTGCGGATGATCAACCACCTCGAGTCGATGGACGCGGGCGAGATCACGGTGGACGGCCGTCATGTCGGCTATCGCAAGGTGCACGGCGGCCTCCGGCCGACCCGTCGGCTTTCGGCGGCCCGGGCAGAGGCGCGCGTCGGCATGGTTTTCCAGCACTTCAACCTCTTCAACCACCTGTCCGCGCTCCAGAACATCGCCGAGGCGCCGATCCGCGTCTTCGGGAAGCCGAAGGCGGAGGCGGAGGCGACGGCCCGCCGGCTGCTCGGGCTGGTGGGGCTTTCCCATCACGCCGACACGCTGCCGCACCGGCTCTCGGGCGGCCAGCAGCAAAGGGTGGCGATCGCGCGGGCGCTGGCCACTTCGCCACGGCTGATGCTGTTTGACGAGCCGACCTCCGCGCTGGACCCGGAGCTGGTGGGCGACGTGCTGGCCGTGATGCGGCGGCTGGCCGAGGCCGGCATGACCATGCTGATCGTCACTCACGAGATCCGGTTCGCTCGGGAGGTCGCTGACCGTGTGGTGTTCATGGATGAAGGCGTGATCGTCGAGCAGGGGCCGGCCCGCGAGGTGATCGACACGCCGAAGAAGGAGCGCACGATCCGGTTCCTGCGCCAGGTGGCGCGCGAAGATGTCTGACCTTCACGGGGATGCGGTCAGAAGGTCGGCGGCGTGTTGATCCAGAGCACGAGGCAGCCGTCGAATCCGGAGGCGCGGTAGCTGTGGGGCACGTCCGAGCAGAAGAAGAAGCTGTCGCCGGCCTCGACATGGTGGCTTTGCCCGTCCACCACCAGTTCGAGCGCGCCTTCGAGGACGTAGCCGACTTCCTCGCCTTCGTGCTCGAAGGGGCCGCACGGGGCGCCGCCGGCGGGCAGACGGATCAGAAGCCCCTCGAGCCTCCGGCTTTCCGCGAAGGGAATCAGGCTGTCCGCGACGCTCCCGTCGCCCTCTATTCCCTCCGAACGGACGTAGCGGGGGCGGGCGCCGGGGCGGTAGACCGTGCAAGGTTCATTCGTGGGAGGCGTCAGCAGGGCAGCGACGTTGATCTCGAGGGCGCGCGCGACACGGTGAAGCGTGGTCAGCGAGGGCATGACGATGCCGTTCTCGACGCGCGAGAGCAGGCTCTCGGAGCAGCCCGCCCGGGCGGCGAGATCCTTCAGGCGAAGTCTCTTGAGCCTTCGGAAGGCGCGGAGGCGCTTGCCGAGTGCGCGAAGCTCCTCAGCCTGCTCGTCAATGGCGCCAGGGTCAGCGGGTGTGTGAGACTCGGATTCCACCAATGTCTTTTTCTCGGCTTGGTCGCGATCATGCCGCCGGCGTCACGGCTGACGGGCGGTCGCCTCAATCTCTACGAGCATTTCGGGCTCGGCAAGCCGGGCCCGAACGACCGTGCGGGGCGGCGCTGCGGGCCCGAAAGTCTCGACCCAGACACGGTCCATCGCATCGAAATGGCGAATGTCGGCAAGATACACGGTAGCCGCGACCACATCCTTGAGGCCAGCGCCGCCCTCGGCGAGGATCGCCGCGATGTTGGACAGGACCTGCCGTGTCTGTGCGGCGGCGTCATTGGGGCCAACAATTCGCGCCGTCCGGTCCCATGCCACTTGGCCAGCCGTCCATATCCAGCCGTCCGCCATTGCGCCGGGAGAATAAGGATAGGTCGGACGAGGCTGGAACGACAGGCTTTCAGGGCGGAGGATGGCTTTCGGCATGACGCCTCACCCGCGCCCGAGAAATGCGACGGCCTCGATCTCGACCAGTCGGGCGGGGTCGGAAAGCCGAGCCTCGACCGTGGTGCGCGCGGGCGGATCATTGGGGAAGTGCTTGGCGAAAGCGTCGTTCATCGCCTGAAAGTGGCGAATGTCGGCGAGGTAGACATTGCATTTGAGCACGTCGGCCATGGTTCCGCCCGCCGCGGCGAGCGCCGCCGCCATGTTTCGGAGCGTCTGGTCGGTCTGCGCTCCGACATCCCCTCCGCCGATGCACCGACCGTCCGCGTCACCGGGCGTGCAGCCGGAGAGGAACAACCAACCATCGGCTGCAGCTGCTGCGGGGGCCGCGCTCCCGGCAGCGGGGAAGAGGGTTCTCGGCACGACTTTCGCATCCTTCGCGTTGTTGATCGCGGGATAGGGCAGCGACCGTGCGTTTGCAAGCTGCATGCATGTGAGACATTCGATTTGCACCGCTGCGGGCCCGCGTGCCCGAGGTCTGGGAAGGTCGCTTCGCGCCGCTTGCGTATGGTTGATCGGTATGCAAGTAAATTGCATAACGTGCAAGTAACGGGGATGAGCCTCGCCTTGCCCATCCGGGAGGACTGAGCGATGCGCATGTCGATCGACGTCGGCGGGACCTTCACCGACCTGGTGGCCGATTTCGGCGGCGGCGCGCTACGCCTCTTCAAGGCGCCGACAACCTATCCCGACCCGCTCGGCGGGATCGAAGACGCCCTGCGTCGCGCCGCGGCCGGCGCGGGGATGGATCTCGCCGCGATGCTGGGGCGCACCGAGGTGCTGTTTCATTCCACCACCCGCGCCATCAACGCCGTGGTGACAGGGCGGACGGCCCGCACCGCGTTCCTCGCCACAGAGGGGCACCCGGACTCCCTGGTGATCCGTGAGGGCGGCCGCACTGACCCGTTCAACTACAGGATCGCCTATCCCGAACCCTATGTTCCCCGCTCGCTCACCTTCGAGATTCCCGGTCGCATCTGGGCGGACGGGCGCGAGGTCAACCCTTTGGACGAGGCCGAAGTCGTCAGGGTGATCGGCCGGCTGCGCGAGGCGAAGGTCGAGGCTGTGGCGGTCGCCCTGATCTGGTCCATCGTCAACCCGGCCCACGAGCTGCGCGTGGGCGAACTGATCGAGGCGCACCTCCCTGGCGTGCCCTTCACATTGTCCCACAAGCTGAATCCCACAGTTCGCGAATACCGCCGCGCCTCCTCCGCCGCCATAGACGCCTCGTTGAAGCCGGTGATGACGACGTATCTGGAGGGGCTCGAGGCGCGGCTGCGGGCGCTGGGGCTGGCGGGCGAGATCTTCGCCGTCACCTCCCAGGGCGGACTGGTGGAGCTGGCGCGGCTGGCCGAACGGCCGATCCTCGCCCTGAACTCGGGCCCGTCCATGGCGCCGGTGGCGGGGGCGTTCTACGCAGCCGTGGAGGACGCGGGGCTGGCCATCGTCACCGATGCGGGCGGCACGACATACGACGTCAGCCTGGTGCGCGACGGGGTGATCCCGTGGACCCGCGAGACCTGGCTCGGGCCGCTCTACCAGGGGCATATGACCGGTTTTCCCTCGGTGGACGTGAAGAGCATCGGCGCCGGCGGCGGCTCGATCGCCTCGGTGGATCAGGCGGGTCTCTTGCGGGTTGGGCCCGAAAGCGCGGGCTCGACTCCGGGTCCGGTTTGCTACGGGAGGGGCGGAACCGAACCGACGGTCACCGACGCGGCTCTGGTGCTTGGGCACATTGACCCGGCCTTCTTTCTCGGGGGCGTCATGGCGCTGGCCGAACGCGCGGCGCGGGAAGCGATCGAGACGCGCATCGCGCGGCCGCTCGGTCTGGGGACGGAGGCGGCGGCCGCGGCGATCCTCGACCTCGCCACCGAGCAGATGGTGGGCGCGATCGAAGCCATCACGGTGCGTCAGGGGATCGACCCTAAGGACGCCGTGCTCATCGCAGGCGGCGGCGCGGCGGGGCTGAACACGGTCGCAATCGCGCGCCGGCTCGGCTGCTCTACTGTCATCGTGCCCGATGTCGGCGCAGTCCTCAGCGCCGCCGGGGCGATGATGTCGGACATGACCTTCGAGTTCGCGCGGACCGAGATGATGCGCAGCGATCAGCCCGATCTCGCTCGCGCCCGCTCGGCTATCGCGGCGCTCGCGGCCGATGCGGAGGAGTTCTTCGCCCGCGCCGGCGCCGCGGCCGCGGAGCGCCGGGTGGACTGGTCCTTCGAGGGCCGCTATCCCGCCCAGGTCTGGGAGATCGAGGCGCCGCTGCCCGCCGGGGCTTTCGACGGTGAATCGCCGGGCCCGGACCTCGTGCGCGCGTTCCACGCGAGGCATGAAGAGCTCTTCTCCTTTCGAGACGATGGAGACGTGGTCGAGATCATGACCTTGCGGGCCCGCGCGCAGTGCCGCGGCGCGCCGCCCGCCCATCCCGGCGTTGGCGCCGGGCCCGGCGACGGGCCGCCGCCCGAAACGCGCTCCATGACATTCGGCTCCCTCGGGGCCGTCGCGGCTCCGGCTTGGCGGCTCGAGGCGATGCCGGCCGATGCGCCTGTGAGCGGCCCGGCGGTCATCGAGTCGAGCTTCACCACTGTCGTGATCCCGCCGGGCGCGGTGGCCCGGCGATGCAGCGACGGGCATCTGGTGATCGCGGTGAACGGATGAGACGCGAGGAGGCGGCGATGGGAGGCGGCGTGGAGCGAGTGGAGGAAGGCCGCCGAAACGGCGTGGCGCTGGCGATCCTCCAGCAACGGTTCGACGGGGTGACGCGCAAGATGGCCAACACGCTGCTTCGAACGGCGCGTTCCGGCGTGATCAACACGGCGCGGGACTTCTCCTGCGCGATCGTCACGGCGGATTGCCAACTGCTCACCGCGGCGGAAAGCTATCCGATCCACGTGATCGGCGGGGCGGACATGATGGCCGCGGCGATGCTGGAGATCCACCCGGACCCCAGGCCCGGCGACGCTTACCTCCACAACTCGCCCTACCATGGCAACAGCCATGCCGCCGACCACACGATTCTCGTTCCCGTGTTCGACGACGACGGCCGACACCGTTTCACCGTGCTCTCCAAGGCGCATCAGGCGGATTGCGGCAACTCGTTGCCGACGACCTACATGGGCATGGCCCGCGACGTCTACGAGGAAGGCGCCCTGATCTTCCCGGCCGTGCGGGTCCAGCGGGACTATGTCGACAACACGGACGTCATCAACATGTGCATGATGCGTATCCGCGTGCCGGAACAATGGCGCGGCGACTATCTCGCGATGCTGGGCGCAGCGCGCATCGGCGAGCGCGAGATCAGGCGCATGGGCGCCGAGATCGGCTGGGACGCCCTGGCGACGCACGCGGCCGACTGGTTCGATCTCTGCGAGGAGATGATGGCCGACACCCTTCGCGGGATGGCGGCGGGCGCCGCGAGGGCCACCTGCACCCACGACCCTCTGCCGGGGTGCCCGCCCGGAGGAATACCCGTCAATGCCGACGTGAAAGTCGACCCCGGCGCCGCCCGCGTCTCGGTCGACCTGACCGACAACATCGACTGCCTGCCGGTAGGCGTGAACCTCAGTCACGCCTGCGCGCGCACCGCGGCCATGGTGGGCGTTCTCAATTCCCTTCCCCGCTCGCTGCCCGCCAATTCGGGGACGCTGCGGCGGATCGACGTGCGCCTGCGCGAGGGTTGCTGCGTCGGCATTCCGCGACACCCCACCAGCACCTCGGTGGCGACTACGAACCTCGGCGACCGGGTCACCAACGCCGTGCAGCGGGCCATAGCGATGATCGACCCCTCCTGTGGAATGGCCGAGGGCGGGGCGGCGATTCCTCCGGCGGCGGGGGTGATATCGGGCGTCGAGCCCCGCAACGGGCACGCCTACGTAAACGAAGTGATCCTGGCGGCGGGGGGAGGCCCTGGCACGCCGGTGCAGGACGGGTGGCTGTCATTGTTCACGATGGGCAACGCGGGCATGCCCTTTTATGACAGCGTGGAGGTGGACGAGATGCTGCACCCCATACTGGTGCGCACCCGGCGCCTTTCCCCCGACAGCGAGGGAGCCGGAACCTTTCGCGGTGCGCCCGGCATCCTGACCGAGTTCGAGCCGGTGAGCTGCGACATGGAGCTGGGCTTCTGTTCCGACGGCACCGTAAGCCCCGCGCTGGGCGTTTGCGGCGGCCAAGCCGCCCGGTCTGCGCGACAGTGGATCGAACACCCGGACGGCTCGGCGACTCCGCTCAGCACGTCGGAGCAGCTCGTTGTGCGTCAGGGGGAGCGGGTGGTGTCGCATTCCAACGGCGGAGGGGGCTACGGAGACCCGCTCCGGCGCGATCCCGTTCGAGTGGCGCATGACGTGACCGAAGGCTGGATAACCGCCCACCGCGCCCGCGCGATCTATGGCGTGGCGCTGACATCCGAAGGCCTTGTCGACTCCGCCGAAACGGCGAAGTTGCGCGAAAGCTCGGCGGGGTAGCCACGCCGCAGATCTCCGCATCAGCCAGGCGGTGAACCTGCCAGACATCACGGCAAGCGGACCGGTCTCGTCGACGGTCTGGACCACCTTCGCAGCCAGCCGGGTGCGGGACTCTGTGGCCTGTATGTCGTCGCAGTTCACGTTGGCGAAGGCGACCAGCCCTTGAGTCCCTGATCTGGAATGAAATCGCGGGGGGTGGGGCCTGCCGCCCAACCGCCTCCGGATACAGGCCATTGAAAACAAGCTTATTTCGCATCTCGTCCGCCCGGAGTTCCGCTTCGCTGCTGAGCCTTCGTGGTCTTCCGGTGGTGTAGCGGCCGCAGCATCCAAGCGAGGACGCCAAGCTGAATGACGCTTCGTTCGCTGGACTCTGATTTGGCTGTCCGTCAGTTAGACTGAATGGAAGCAGAAAGCAGTCACCGACCGAGACGAGACCCCGAGGGCACGAGGCTGCGCCTTCTGGAGGCGGCGACCGCTGAATTCGCCGCTCATGGATTCGAGGGCGCCCGTGTGGAGCGGGTGGTTGTGGCGGCCGGCGTCACGACACGAATGCTGTATCATTACTTTGGCGACAAGGACGGACTCTATGTAGCCGTGCTTGAGGCCGCCTACGCCGAGCTTCGAACGGGCGAGCGGCGGCTCGATCTCGACATCGGGGCGCCTGAAGAAGCACTGGACCGGCTGGTGCGGTACACGTTCGACTTCTTCCAGAGCAATCAGGTCTTCGTGCGTCTCACTCAGGGAGAGAACCTGCTTTCCGGGCGGCGCGCGCGCCGTTCCAAGTCGATCCGCGAAATGTCCCAGCCGCTAATTGACGGGATCGGACGGCTGATCGAGCGCGGCGTTGCGAGCGGCGCCTTCACGTCGCGCCCCGATCCGCTCCAGCTATACATCAGCATCG
Organism: Pikeienuella sp.; assembly: GCF_046290545.1. Classification (NCBI taxonomy): domain Bacteria; kingdom Pseudomonadati; phylum Pseudomonadota; class Alphaproteobacteria; order Rhodobacterales; family Paracoccaceae; genus Pikeienuella; species Pikeienuella sp. The sequence continues at coordinate 268,996 of NZ_JBKAGV010000005.1, forward strand.
TCGCGCTCAGCGCGCATCACATCAACAACCGGCACACGCTCGGCGTCGTTTTCGGGCGCGATCTGGCCGAGGAGGGCTGGATCGCCGCACGACGGGAACATGCGGTGGAGATGATCATGCGCCATGTCGGCGCGCGCAGCGGCGCCTTGTAAACATCCGCTTACTTTCAGATCATGCAGAGCCTGAATGAAGGAGCGGAAGATGGGACGGATCGACGCGCGGATGACGGAACTCGGGCTCGAGCTCCCTCCACCCTGGACGCCGCGGGGCAGGTTCGCCCCCTTTCGACGGGACGGCCGGCTCGTCTTCCTGTCCGGGCAGATCTGCGAATGGGGCGGGGAGGTGACGCTGAAAGGGCCTGTCGGCGAAGGAGGGGTCTCGCCCGAGGAGGCGCGGATGGCGGCGCGGATCTGCGCGCTCAATCTGCTCTACTGCCTTCGACTGGCCTGCGACGGCGATCTTGACCGGGTGGGCTCCGTCCTCCGCCTCGGCGGTTTCGTGAATTGCGTGCCGGGCTTTCCGCTCAGCCCGTTCGTCATCGACGGGGCTACGGACGTCTTCATCGACCTCTTCGGCGAAGCCGGCGTCCATGCCAGAACCGCGGTCGGCGTCTCCGGCTTGCCGGGGAACGCCGCGGTGGAGGTGGACGCTATCCTCTCGCTGAAGGAGGGATAGGCCGGGGCGGCGCGAACCGCTCCAGCACGAGCCCTGCGCCAAGAAGCGCGGCCTCCTTGCCCGGGGGCGCCGCGAGCATGACGGAGAGCGGGAGGCCGGCCTCGTCAGCGCCCCATGGCAGACATAGCAGCGGGCCGCCGAAGACGGTCCAGACCGTGAGCATGTGCTGATAGCCCGTGCCCGCGGCCCGCGGCGGCGCCGGCGCAGGAACGGGCGGCGCAAGCAGGAGGTCGTATCCCGCGGAATCCCGCCAGAACCTGTCCCGCGTCGCAGCAAGCCGGCCGAGCGTCTCGGCGCGCTCCGCCGCTCCGACCGTTGCGCCCGCCCGCAGGGCTTCGGTGAAGGCCGGGCCGAGAGGCGCGCCGGCGAGGCGCGCGCCATGCGCCGCCGCGGCCTCCGCCTGCATGACGGTCCGGTGGTCCGCTATGGTCGCCGCGAAATCCACGGCAGGCGCCAGCGCCTTCACGGAAGATCCTGCGTCGCGGAGCGCCGCCGCCGCCCCTGCGATGGAGCCGGCGACAGATTCGGCGAGCGCCGTCGCCGGATCTGTGGCCGGGAGGCCGAGTCGCAGCCTTGAAAGGTCCGATCTTTCAGGCGCCGCCCCCCCACAGGCGGCGAAAGCGGCCGCTGCGGTCGCCACGTCTCGCGCGATGAAGCCGATCATGTCGAAGCTGGGCGCAAGCGGCGTCATCCCCGCCGTGGAGAGCGCGCCGCGCCCGGGCTTGAAGCCGACCGCGCCGCAATAGGCCGCCGGGCGGATCAGGGATCCTGCCGTTTGCGTGCCAAGCGCGAAGTCGAGGATCCCGGCGCCGACCGCCGCGCCCGATCCGCTGCTGGAGCCCCCGGGCGTTCGCGAAGGATCGAAGGGATTCTGCGTGGGCGTCGGGTCGGTGAACGCGAACTCGGTTGTGGCGGTCTTGCAAAGGCAGGTCGCCCCTGCGCCCCTCAGCGAAGCGACAACCGACGCGTCCCGCCTTGCTGGAGCGGCTGCGGCGCAGGCGGCGCTGCCGTTCCGGGTCGGCGCGCCTTCCACGTCGATCACGTCCTTTACGCCGAAAACCAGCCCGGCCAGAGGTCCGGAAGCCGCCGCAAGCGCCGCGGCTGCGCGGTCGAGAGTTGCAGGGTCGACATCGAGCAACGCGCCGAGACGCGGCTCCCATCGCGCCACGGCGTCCCGCAGATGGTCCACGCGCGTCATTCCAGCCGCCATCCGCCTCACCTCCCGCCTCAATGCGCCGCAGCGCAGCATAAACCTCTTGCGAAGCTTTGTAAGCATGTGCTTACTTGCATCAATCAACGGCAGCAAGACTCAAACGGTCTAAAAAGAGTGCAAAAATTGGGGCGCTGCCTAAAGAATGATCTGAAACCAGATGAAAAGGACGTGAACATGACGCCGAGACGCCTCCGATTCGCCAAAGCGCTTCGCGCCGCCGCCGCCGCCGCAACCCTCGTTGCTGCGCCCTTCGCCGCGCAGGCGGCCGAACTCTCGCTGCTCTCAAGCTTCAACAGCACACAGAAGCCGACCTACGCGGTGCTCGAGCGCTATCTCGAAAACGTCGCAAAGATCGGCGGAGACGCCGTGACCTTCCGGATCTCGGGGCCAGAGGCGGTGCCGATATTCGAGCAGCTTGAGCCCGTCTCCTCCGGCGCCTTTGACATGCTCTACACCCATCCGGTCTTCCATGCGGGAAGCGGCGGGCTGGCGCTTACGGTGGATGCGATGAAGGTCGACCCGGTGGCCCGCCGGGCAAGCGGCGTCTGGGACGCCGTGGACGCCTTCTATCAGAAGACGCACAACCTGAAGATGGTCGCCATGATGTCCGTCAGTATGGAGGGCTATCATCTCTTCACCAAGGAGCCGCTCAGCGAAGCAGGGGATCTTGCGGGCCGCAAGGTGCGCGGGACGCCGACCTATTTCGGCCCGATCAAGGCGCTGGGCGCGGAGCCTGTCGTCCTCCCCGGCTCCGAGATCTATTCCGCGCTCCAGACCGGGATCGTGGATGGAGCCGGCTGGCCCGCCGCCGGCATGGTCAGCATGAAACACTACGAGGTTGCGAACTGGCGGCTTCGCCCGACCTTCGGCGCGGCGACGCAACCCGTCTTCGTCAATCTCGACGCATGGAACGGCCTGACGGCGGAGGAGCAGTCCATCCTGCTCGAGGCGGGCCGGATCACCGAGCTCGAAATGCCTTGGCTTGGCAACGCTATCCAGGCGGAGGAGGATGCGGCGCTCGCCGAGCTTGGCGTCGGGGTGCAGCAGCTTTCGCCTGAAATGGCCGCCAAGGTGCAGTCCGCGTTCATCGACTCGATCTGGAGCATCGGCGCCGATTGCTGCGGTGAAGCGGCGACGGCCCTCCGCGCGCTCGCGAAAGACGCAGGGCTGACCGAATGAGCGCCGCGCGGGCGGCTCCGGCATGGTCGCGGGCGGCCGCCGGAGCCGCCCGCGCCCATGACTTGCTGACGGAGGCGGGCCTGCGGCTCGCCATGCTGGCGCTCGCAGGGATCGTCCTCGCCTATGTGTGGGAGGTCGTCGCGCGCTACGCCTTGGGCGCGCCGACGCGGTGGTCCGCCGATCTCGTTTCATACCTCCTCCTTTTTGTCGCCTTCATGGCGATGCCGGCGGTGACGAAGGAGGGCGGGCACGTCGCCGTCACGATCCTGCTGGAACGGCTTTCGCCCCGTGCGCTGCGCCTTGTCACAGCGCTGATCGGTCTCTCCGGCTGCGCCGTCTGCCTGTTCCTCGCGAAAATAGCGGCGGACGAGACGGCGCGGCAGTTCGCGCGGGACGTGCGGATGATGGCGGCCTGGCCGGCGCCGAAGGGCTGGATTTCAGTCTGGGTCGTCTACGGCTTCCTTTCTTCCGCGCTGTACTTCGCCCGTGCGGCGGCGGCGCGAGGCGCGCGGGGCTGACATGGAGGCGCTTCTCTTTCTCGGGCTTGCCGCGGGCGGGTTGATCCTGCTCTTTCTCGCGGGCGTTCCCGTCTTTCTCGCCTTTCTCATCCTCAATGTCTCCGGCGTCGCGATCCTGATCGGGCCGCGCGCATTCGGCCTCGTCGTAAACTCGATCTTCACCACGGCGACGACGGGCACGCTGACCGCCGTCGCGCTCTTCGTGCTTATGGGGGAAATCCTCTTCCGCTCCGGCGCGACGGATGTGCTCTTCCGCGCGATGGACCGACTGATCGGGCGGGTCGCCGGGCGGCAGTTCATGCTGGCGGGCGCCCTCTCCGCCGTGTTCGGGGCGCTCTCGGGCTCGAACATGGCCGTCGCGGCGATGATGGCGCGGACGATCTTTCCCGGCATGATGGCGCGGGGCTATGACCGCAGGCTCTCCATCGGGATGATCCTCGGCGGCGCCAGCCTTGCGCCGGTGATCCCGCCAAGCGTTTTGGTGATCATCATCGCGACCCTCGCGAATGTCTCCGTCGCCGGATTGCTCATCGCCGGGGTCCTGCCGGGCCTTTTGCTGGCGGGGCTCTTCATCTTCTATGCGATGATCCGTGTGCGGCTCGACGCGGCGCTGGCGCCCGAGGCCACGGAGGCGGCGGGCGGGGACGGCTCAGCCTGGGCGGCGCTCCTCTCGTGCGCGCCGTTCCTTCTCATCATGGCGTCGGTGATGGGGCTCATCCTTCTCGGCGTCGCCACGCCGTCGGAAAGCGCTGCGACCGGCGTCGTCGGAGCGATGATTGCGGCGGCCGTTTTCGGGCGGCTGAGGCTGACCATGCTCTCCGAGGCGCTCCGCAGCGCCGCGCTCATCACCGCCATGATCATCGTGATCATGGCTTCCTCCACGCTCTTTTCGCAGCTTCTCGCCATCAGCGGCGCATCCGGGGCGCTGACGGAGGCGGTCTCCGCGCTCGGGCTCTCGCCATGGCTGATGCTGCTGGCGATGCTTGGCCTTGTCTTCGTCTTCTGCCTCTTTGTCGATCAGGTCGCCGTGATGCTCGTGATCATTCCGATCTACCTCCCGCTGGTGGAGACGCTGGGGTTCGATCCGCTCTGGTTCTGGTTGCTGATGCTGCTGAACGTCACCGTGGGCGGGATCACGCCGCCCTTCGGCTATGCAATGTTCGCCTTCAAGGGCGCGGCGGATGGGGTCACGATGGACGAGCTCTTCGCCGCCGCCTGGCCCTTCGTGGGGCTCTTCCTGCTGGGCATGGGCATTGTCGCCGCCTTTCCCGGCCTTGCGACGTGGCTGCCGGGCTTCCTCTGAACTCCGCGAGCGGGGGAGGGGCTCGGAATGCCTGGAAAGCCCCTTCGGGAGGCGTGCTTGCGGCAGACATCCGCAACGCTGTCGCCGGCCTCCCGCTCCGGGAGAATGCCTGTGGTCTGCTCCTCGGTGAACGTGTTTCGGTTCAATTCGGTCCGCTCCTGTCGGGCGGGATGCCAGCGTGCTGTGGACGAGGTCGCCGCGTGACCGCACGCGCAAGCGCGGTTGATCCCGGCGCCGCGCGGCGCTACCTCTTCAGCATGCGAACCTTCGCCGCCATCATCCTGGCCTCTATCTGGATCGTCGCCTCGACGGTCACGGCGAGCGCGGGAGCCGCCCACGGCGCCGCGCATGCGTCCAAGCTGCATGCGACGGTCGCGGCGGCGCATGGCCATGACGGGCATGCGCATGGAGGCGGAACCGCGGATCATGGCGGCGAGGCGGAGGATCACCCCGGCTGTGGCTCGATCCTCTCCTGCTCCGGGTTTTTCGCATCGATGCCGCTTCCCGCGGAGGACACAGCGCAGCGGATCGCCGAGCCGCCGGAAGCCTTGTCCTACAGGCGCTTCGAAGGGCTCCGCCCCGGCTTCCAGCCCCCGCCGCCGAAGCCGGCCGAAACCTGACGAGCGCGCCGCGATGGTCGCGGCGCGTCATGCAGCGTTTCGGAGGATGAACAATGAGATCATTGGGTTTTGCGCTCGCCCTCGCCGCATGCGGCGCGGCGGCGGGCGAGATCGACCTGAGCGTGGACCGCGTGATGATCCGCGCCGGCGGGCTGGAGAAGGCGGGGATTGGCTATAACGGGACGAGCCCCGGCCCCGTGCTCCGCTTCACGGAAGGCGAGGAGGCGGCGATCCGGGTCACGAACAACCTCGATCACCCGACCTCGATCCACTGGCACGGCCTGATCCTGCCCTATGACATGGACGGGGTGATTGGCCACGGCTTTCACGGCGTCGCGCCGGGGGAGACCTTCACCTACCGCTTCCCGATGCGGCAGGCGGGCACCTACTGGTATCACAGCCATGTCCACGGGCAGGAGGCGGACGGGGCCTATGGCGCCATCGTCGTCGCGCCAAAGGAGCCCGAACCCTACGCCTATGACCGGGACTATGTGGTCCTGCTGAACGACCAGCATCCGCACGGGGCCGACCGGCAGTTCCGCAACCTCAAGATGTCGCCCGACTACTATAACCGCCAGCAGCGCACGCTCGGAGACCTCCTTTCCGACGCGCGGGAGCATGGGCCCGCCGCCGCGCTGAAGGACCGGTCGGACTGGGGCGAGATGCGGATGATGCCGACCGACATCGAGGATGTGCAGGGCTTCACCCCGCTCCTCAACGGTATGGGCCCGAAGGAGAACTGGACCGGCCTCTTCCGCCCCGGCGAGACGGTGCGGCTCCGCTTCGTCAACGCCTCCGCCATGACCTTCTGGGATGTGCGGATCCCCGGCCTCACCATGCAGGTCGTGCAGGCGGACGGGAACGACGTGCAGCCGGTCGAGGCGGACGAGCTTCGCATCGTCGTGGGCGAAAGCTTCGACGTGCTGGTGACGCCGACCGAAGACCGGGCTTATTCGATCCTGGCGGAATCCGTCGCCCGCTCCGCGATGGCCCGCGGCACGCTCGCCCCGCGGGAGGGGATGGCGGAGCCGATGCCCCCGCTCCGCGACCCGCCGCGGCTCGCCATGGCCGACATGGGGATGGCGCATGGCGACCATTCCGGGCACGGAAGCATGGGCGCAGGCGGGGAGCCGCCGCCCTTCGATCCGTTCTACGCCTTCGGCAGCGGGCTCACTCCCGTCGCGTGGAACGGCGGGCGCTTCCTCTCCTACGCCGATCTCGTCGCGCTGAAGCCGCGCTACGATTTCCGGGCGGCGGACCGGGAGATCACGGTGCGCCTCACCGGGAACATGGAGCGCTATGTCTGGTCCCTCGACGGCGTGAAATACGAGGACTCAGAGCCGATGCGCCTGAAGCTCGGGGAGCGGGTGCGCATCACCTTCGTGAACGAGACGATGATGGCGCATCCCATGCATATCCACGGGCTCTGGTCCCTGCTCGACAACGGCTCGGGGCCGGACATGCCGGCGAAGCACGTCGTCGCCGTCGCCCCCGGCGCCTCCGCGACGATCGAGGTGGAGGCGGACGAGCCGGGGCTCTGGCTCCTTCACTGCCATCTCGCCCACCACATGCGGGCGGGGATGATGCGGCAGATCATCGTCGAGGCGGATTACGATCCGGCGACGGCCGGCGCGGCTCCGGCCGCGCATGGCGGGATGGCGCATCATGGCGGGTAGGGCAGGGCTCGCGGCGCTCGCCCTCCTCGCCGCCGCTTCGCCCGCCGCGGCGGAGGAGCTGATCTGGGGCCTGCAGGTCGAGCAGGCGGAGCTTCGCGTCCAGAACGGGGAGGATGTCCTCGCCTGGGATCTCGACGCCTTCATCGGCGGGGACGAGCTTCGCCTGACGCTCCGCTCCGAGGCGGAATACGGGCTCGATGAGGATGCGTTCGAGTCGGCGGAGACGCAATTACGGCTTCAGACGCCCGTCTCGGATTTCTGGGACGCGGTCGTCGGCGTGCGCTACGACACGCCCGCCGGCGGGCCTGAGCGGGCATGGGCGGTGATCGGCCTCCACGGGCTCGCGCCGCAATGGCTGGAGATCGACGCCGACCTTTTCCTCTCGGAGCATCCGGTTTTCCGCTTCGAAGCCGAATACGAGGCTTTGATCACCAACCGGCTGATCCTCGTCCCCTCGGTCGAGATCGACCTGCCCCTGGCGGACGATTCACGACGGGGGCAGGGGGCCTTCGCGCCGACGGTCGAGATCGGGGCCCGGCTAGGCTACGATCTCGTGGACCGGGCGCTTTCCCCCTATCTCGGCGTCCACTACGAGTTGCGGCTCGGGGAGACGGGGGACCGCGCCCGCGCCGCGGGCGGCCGGCGGGACGAGCTCTTCGCCGTCGCCGGCATCCGCATGATGTTCTGAAGCCTCGCCGCGGCGGCCCGTCCGCCGCGGCGCCAGTCAGGAGACGAGCGAATGATCCGACTTGCAGCCCTCGCCCTCGCGCTGACCGCCTCCGCGGCCCTCGCCCATTCGGAGAAGGAAATCGTTCTCCCTGCCGAGAACGCCGTCGTCGAGGGCTCGCCCGAGGCGATCGGCATGACCTTCGACGGCGCGATGCGCATCACCGCGATCACGCTGAAGGGGCCGGACGGCGCCCCCCGCGCCCTGGCGCGGACGGACCGGATGGCCCCCGTCCTCGAATTCCGGGCGACGCCGGAACCGCTCGCCCCCGGCGCCTACCGGGTGGACTGGAAGGGCATCTCGACCGACGGGCACATGATGGAGGGCGGATGGTCCTTCACCGTGAAGTGACCTCGCCGGCTGCGGGGCGCCGGTGATCGACCCCGGCGCGCTCGACGCCCTGCGGCTCGCATTCAAGGCGCTCGAATACGGCGCGGCGCTGCTGGCGGCGGGAACGGCTCTCTTCCTCGCGGCGCACGGAGCGGCGATGGGGGAGGGCGGGCGAAGCGCCGCGCGGCGGCTCGGCGTCATCGCGGCCCTCGCCGGCGTCTCCTTCGTCGGTCTCCGCTTCGCGGCGGAAGCGCTGTGGCTTGCAGGCGGAGACGTCGCGCTCGCGGTTGACCCGATGCTCCTCGGCGCGATCGGAGGGAGCGCGTTCGGCGTGGCGGCGCTGGTGCGCGCCGGCGGCCTCGCCCTTCTCGCGATTGCGCTTCTCTCTGCGCGACGTCTGCCGGCGGCGCTCGCCGCCCTCGCAATCTGCGCGTCCTTCGCGCTCGTCGGCCATTCGCTGCGGGAGCCGCGGCCGCTTCTCGCCTCCCTCGTGGCGCTCCATATCGCCAGCGCCGCCTACTGGATCGGCGCCTTCGCGCCGCTCCGTGGCGCCGCGCTGCGCCGCCCGAACGCCGAGGCTGCCGCCCTCGCCGCGGCCTTTGGCCGGAACGCGCTCGTCGCAGTCCCGGCGCTGGTCGCCGCCGGCGCCGCGCTTCTCGTTCTTCTCGGCGGCTCGTTCGGGGCGGCGCTGGCGACGGAGTGGGGGCGCGCTTTGGCCCTCAAGCTCGCGTTCGTCTCCGCTCTCCTCGCGCTCGGGGCGGCGAACAAGCGGCGGCTCACGCCCGCACTCGCCCGCGGCGAGGCGGGGGCCGCGCGCGCGCTCCGCCGTTCGGTCGAGGCGGAGATGGCGCTGGCCCTGTTCGTCGTGGTCGCGACGGCCGTGGCCACCACAAGCGCGGCGCCGGAGTGACGCCACCGCCCGCATCACAGGTTCGATGCTCCCGGGCGGTCGTGACTCAGCGGCGCGCGGCGCGCGGCCTTACCGCCATGGAGCGTCGCCTGAGGGTTCGAGGCGCCCGCTATCGACCACGAAGGAGCCGGCGCCGTGGCCCCGCTCGCGCGGATGACGATCCGCGTTCCGAATGCGGAGCCGGTCAGTTCCGGGCGGGGATTTCCTCGTTCAGCCCGGCTTCACCGCCGCGAACCGCCCGCCGCCGAGTCTGCCGGCGGCGACGAGGTCCACGAAGCGCACGTAGCTCTCGTGGAAATCGGAATCCCCGGTCGGCGTCCCCGCCGCCGCCGCTTCCTCCCGCATTGCGCGGAACATGGCGAGCCGCGCCTTCAGGATCGGGGCCCAGTCCGCCGTCCGGTCCTCCACGCTGTCCAGCGAGAAGCCGGCGTCCAGGATCAGCGCCTGCCAGCCTGCGATGCTTTCAAGCCCGGCGACGGCCATGCCCCGGCGCATGAGGCCGGCGTCCGCCTCGCTCATCGGCTCATGCGCCACCCAGTCGGTGAAGACGAGCCTCCCGCCGGGGCGGAGGATGCGGAACGCCTCCCGCATCGCCGCCGCCTTGTCCGGCACATGGAGGAACGCCTCCTGGCTCAGCACCGCGTCGGCGGAGGCGTCGGGGAGCGGCGCCGCCGTAACGTCCCCCTCCACCACGCGCACCCGATCCTGCATCCCCACGAGGCGGGAGAGGCGCCCCGCGCCTGCGACGCGCGCCGGCGTCAGCTCCACACCGGTCACCCGCACGCCGTAGCGATGCGCCAGATAGCGCGCCGGCCCGCCGAGCCCGGCGCAAAAATCGACCACCTCCATCCCGGGCTTCAAGCCCGCGAGCCGGGCGAGCGCGTCGTTGGCGTCCAGCCCGCCGTAATGGTCCTGATCGTGCGGGAAGAGCGCCTCGGGCGGCAGCGTCGCGCCGGGGCGGGCGACCGACGGTTCGGCCTTGGAAAGACGCTCGATGATGATCTCGGAAGAGATCGGATGCCCGGTGTAGAAGTCGATCGCGCCTTCGCTCATCCGCCGCCTCCCTGGCTTTCTTTCAGCGTACCGTCCGCCGCGCGGCGCGCCGCGTCAAGCGGGCGGCGCTGGGCGGGGTGCGCTGCGCGGAGCCGAGCAGATCAGGTGACGCCGCTATCGATTTGGCGCGCGAAGCCGGCGGAGGCTGATCCTGATCGCCCGCGACGTGGTTGTCGTGAACTCGATTGCCGTCGGGCTCTGTTTTGGCCTCGATCTGCGCGCTAGAGGCCGAGGTCGCCGCCAGGCGCCCGGCTGCGGTCGTGATCGCGCCTCCGAACACGATCCGTTCATCGCGAAGAGGCGCGCAGCGCGCCGAAATTCTGCGTATCGGCGGAGAGGATGGCCCTGGAGGAAGCCTTCGCCACCCTAACTTATTGAATCGTATGAATTTAAACGCGTAGTTGCCTCGCTTCAAATGAAGCGAAGGCTTCGACTGCTGGTTATCCGCCTGTGTTTTGCAGATCGCGCTTGAGAACCGAAAGAGAGAGTTCCAGCATCTCGCGAACGCGCATCGGCGCCTCGCCTGAAGCGCGTTGAGTGATGGCGAGGCCTATCTGTTCGCCCAGATAGGCCGCCGCCGCTTCGAAAGAAAGCCCCTCTCTCAGTTCACCGGCTTCGTCGCGCGCCCGCAGGAATGCGGCGTAGGCGGTCCTGGCCGCCAAGTCGATCTCGTCGACCCTCGCACGCGTCCGGGGCCCCAGTCGGTGCTTGCCCGCGCGCATCTTGTAGAACAGGCACCCGGTTTCCATCCGC
>NZ_JBKAGV010000006.1:0-243779 GCF_046290545.1 Pikeienuella sp.
GCTTTACTCGAGAGAGGCTGACCGCGGTCGGGCCCTCGTTGAGGTCGGCCACGGCGATGTCGAAGCTCTGGGCCCGAGACAGGCCGCCAGCGTCGGTCGCCGTGACGGTGACGCTCACCGTCGGCTCCGCCTCGTGGTCCAGGCTCACCCCGTCCTTCAGCTTGAGCTGGCCGCCGACGATCTCGAAGCGGGCGTCGGAAACGGAGAGCGTGTGCGCGTCGCCGTCATCGGGATCAGCGACGGTCACCGTCCCGATCACCGCGCCGGCGGCGTTCTCGTCCACGTCGGTCGCGGAGAGCGACACCGCGGTCGGGCCCTCGTTAAGGTCGGCCACGGCGATGTCGAAGCTCTGCGCTTTCGAGAGCCCGCCGGAATCCGTGGCGGTCACCGTCACCGAGACGGTGGGCTCCGCCTCATGGTCCAGGCTCACGCCGTCCTTCAGCTTCAGCTGCCCCCCGACGATCTCGAAGCGGGCGTCGGAGACGGAGAGCGTGTGCGCGTCGCCGTCGTCGGGATCAGCGACGGTCACCGTTCCGATCACCGCGCCGGCGGCGTTCTCGTCGACGTCGGTCGCGGAGAGGCTGACGGCGGTCGGGCCCTCGTTGAGGTCGGCCACCGCGATGTCGAAACTCTGGGCCTTCGAGAGGCCGCCGGAGTCCGTGGCGGTGACCGTCACCGAGACGGTCGGCTCCGCCTCGTGGTCGAGGCTCACCCCGTCCTTCAGCTTCAGCTGGCCGCCGACGATCTCGAAGCGCGCGTCGGAGACGGAGAGCGTGTGGCTGTCGCCGGCGTCCGGATCAGCGACCGTGACGGTCCCGATGACCGCGCCGGCGGCGTTCTCGTCGACGTCGGTCGCGGAGAGGCTCACCGCGGTCGGGCCCTCGTTGAGGTCGGAAACGGCGATGTCGAAGCTCTGCACTTTCGAGAGCCCGCCGGAATCCGTGGCGGTGACCGTCACCGAGACGGTCGGCTCCGCCTCATGGTCGAGGCTCACGCCGTCCTTCAGCTTCAGCTGCCCCCCGACGATCTCGAAGCGGGCGTCGGAGACGGAGAGGCTGTGGCTGTCGCCGGCGTCGGGGTCCGCCACAGTCACCGTCCCGATCACCGCCCCGGCGGCGTTCTCGTCGACGTCGGTCGCGGAGAGGCTCACCGCGGTCGGGCCCTCGTTGAGGTCGGAAACGGCGATGTCGAAGCTCTGGGCGCGGGAGAGCCCGCCGGAATCCGTGGCGGTCACCGTCACCGAGACGGTGGGCTCCGCCTCGTGGTCCAGGCTCACGCCGTCCTTCAGCTTGAGCTGGCCGCCGGCGATCTCGAAGCGCGCGTCGGAGACGGAGAGGCTGTGGCTGTCGCCGTCGTCCGGATCAGCGACCGTGACGGTCCCGATGACCGCCCCGGCGGCGTTCTCGTCCACGTCGGTCGCGGAGAGGCTGACCGCGGTCGGGCCCTCGTTGAGGTCGGCCACCGCGATGTCGAAGCTCTGCGCTTTCGAGAGGCCGCCGGAATCCGTGGCGGTCACCGTCACCGAGACCGTCGGCTCCGCCTCGTGGTCGAGGCTCACGCCGTCCTTCAGCTTCAGCTGGCCCCCGACGATCTCGAACCGGGCGTCGGAGACGGCGAGGCTGTGGCTGTCGCCGGCGTCGGGGTCGGAGACCGTGACCGTTCCGATCACCGCGCCGGCGGCGTTCTCGTCCACGTCGGTCGCGGAGAGGCTCACCGCGGTCGGGCCCTCGTTGAGGTCGGCGACGGCGATGTCGAAGCTCTGCGCTTTCGAGAGGCCGCCGGAATCCGTGGCGGTCACCGTCACCGAGACGGTGGGCTCGCCTTCTGTCCACGCCTCTTCAGCTTGAGCTGCCCCCGACGTCTCGAAGCGCGCGTCGGAACGGAGAGCGCGCGTCGGCATGGGTCGAGGCCGGTCACCGTCCCGATGACGCCCCGGCGGCGTTCTCGTCGATCGAGGCTGAGAGACGCGCGGTCGGGCCTGTTGAGGTCGGAACGGCGATGTCGAAGCTCGGCCCGAGACAGGCCGGTCGGTCACCGACGGTGACGCTCACCGTCGGCTCGGGTCAGCTCACGCCGTCCTTCAGCTTCCTGCCCGACGATCTCGACCTTGCGTCGGAGGCTGTGGCTGTCGCCGTCATCGGGGTCGGCGACGGTCACCGTCCCGATGACCGCCCCGGCGGCGTTCTCGTCGACATCCGAGGCTGAGAGGCTGACGGCGGTCGGGCCCTCGTTGAGGTCGGAAACGGCGATGTCGAAGCTCTGCACTTTCGAGAGCCCGCCGGAATCCGTGGCGGTGACCGTCACCGAGACGGTGGGCTCCGCCTCATGGTCGAGGCTCACCCCGTCCTTCAGCTTGAGCTGGCCCCCGACGACCTCGAAGCGCGCGTCGGAGACGGAGAGCGTGTGCGCGTCGCCGTCATCGGGATCAACGACCGTGACGGTCCCGATGACCGCCCCGGCGGCGTTCTCGTCCACGTCGGTCGCGGAGAGCGACACCGCGGTCGGGCCCTCGTTGAGGTCGGCGACGGCGATGTCGAAGCTCTGGGCCCGAGACAGGCCGCCAGCGTCGGTCGCCGTGACGGTGACGCTCACCGTCGGCTCGGCCTCATGGTCCAGGCTCACGCCGTCCTTCAGCTTCAGCTGCCCCCCGACGATCTCGAAGCGGGCGTCGGAGACGGCGAGCGTGTGGCTGTCGCCGTCGTCCGGATCGGCGACCGTGACGGTCCCGATGACCGCCCCGGCGGCGTTCTCGTCCACGTCGGTCGCGGAGAGCGACACCGCGGTCGGGCCCTCGTTGAGGTCGGCCACCGCGATGTCGAAGCTCTGGGCCTTCGAGAGGCCGCCGGAATCCGTGGCGGTGACCGTCACCGAGACGGTCGGCTCCGCCTCGTGGTCCAGGCTCACGCCGTCCTTCAGCTTCAGCTGGCCGCCGACGATCTCGAAGCGCGCGTCGGAGACGGAGAGGCTGTGGCTGTCGCCGTCATCGGGATCAGCGACGGTCACCGTCCCGATGACCGCGCCGGCGGCGTTCTCGTCGACCTCCGAGGCGGAGAGCGACACGGCCGTCGGGGCTTTGTTCGTTGCAGGGGCCGGCTCTTCTCCGTCCGGGTCCTGCGGCTCTGACTCCCCGACCGGTTCGCGCGGCGGCTCGGCCGGGCCTTCCGGCGGGTTCTCCTCGCCGGGCCGCTCCGGGTCTGCCGGCGCCGCCCCGTCGCCTGCGGGCGAAAGATCCACAATCGCCGCTGCCGACCGGGCGGGCGCGGCGCCTTGGCGGACCGGAGCCTCCGGAGCGAGATCGGGCGTGGCGTCGCCCTTGCCGTTCGGGATCGTCAGGGCGCCGTCCGGCGCGGGGGCCGCGTCGGATCGCGCGTCGGCGGCGAAGGCGTTGTACGGGGCGCCGCCCTCGGCGTCGCGCGGGGCCGCGTCGACTTCCGGGGCGGCGTCGGCGGGCGCGGCGCCGTCAGCTTCGCCGGCCGCGCCGCCCTCCTCGGCGACGGCGGAGCGCAGCGCCTCGGGCATCTCGGGCTCGCCATAGTGCAGCGTTGCGATGGCGCGGTTGTCTTCCTTCGCAAAGCGGTCGCCTTCGGTCGATTCGGCGAGGCGCCGACGCGCCTTGCGGTCGGCGTCCGCAGTCTCGACGTCGAAGCGCTCCGCGCCGCTCCAGGCTCCGTCCCGCGAATCCATAGGCCCCACCCCACGCACAACACGACAACCCGCATGGATGAGAATCGTTGACGCTTCCTTGCGGCCGCCTTCGCAGGAGCGGCGGGTTTTCGGAGAATCGCGCCTAGTCCGGGACTTGCCATAAAGAATGTCACAACCCGCAGCGGGCAAGTCTCAGGCGGTGGCGAGAGCCGCAGGAGCATCGATTCGGCATGAAAGAAGCGTTGACATCGGGAGAAGCGGCGATCGCCGCGCCCCCGCCGCCTGTCTCGGCGGTGGCGGCGTCGCTCGCCGTAAACCTGCTGACCCTGCTCTTGCCGCTCGTGATGCTGCAGATCTTCGACCGGGTGATCCCCTACCAGGCGTCGCACACGCTCCTTCTTCTGATCCTTGGGCTCTTCGCTGCGATCCTGCTCGATTTCGCGCTCAAGGCGGCGCGGGCGACGCTGATGTCGGCCTCGGCGGAGGACTACGAGCTTCGCCTTCACGCGCTGGCCACGAGGCGCGCGCTGGAGGCGGACCCGGCGGAGTTCGACGCCGAGCCGGCTCCGGCCCGGTTCGAGCGGCTCGCGGCCGTCACGCAGCTTCGCGACCATGCGGGCGGGGACGGCCGGCTGCTCGCGATCGACATCGCCTTCGTCGCGGTCTTCGCAGGGCTGATCTGGCATATCGGCGGCTGGCTCGTGGCGGTTCCGCTCGTCGCCGCCGCGCTCATGATCTGCGTCAGCCTCGCGTTCCGGAAGGTCCAGTTCCGCCTGTTCGACGAGCGGCGCTCGGTCGATGCGCGGCGATTCGCCTTCCTCAACGAGTTTCTCGAGCGGATGGCGACGATCAAGGCCCACCGGATGGAGGCGCCGCTCCTGCGCCGCTACGAGGTGCTGCAGGAGGGCTCCGCCTCGGCCAGCCGGCGGCTCGTGCTGCTCGCCAGCCTCAGCCAGTCCTTCGGTTCGGTCTTCGCGCAGGCGGCGACGGCGGCGATGGCTCTCTTCGGAGCCTATCTGGTGATCCATGGCGATATCGGCGTCGCGGAGCTTGCGGCCTGCACGCTGCTGAACGGCAGGGCGGTCCAGCCGATGCTGAAGCTGATCGGGGTCTGGTCGCATGCGGAGGGTGTGGCCGCCGCGCGGCGGAAGGTCTCGGCGCTCGCGGCGCTGCCCCGGCGCGCGGGTCCTGCCGTGACTCCTCCGGCGCTCTGCGGAGAAGTCGAGGCGCGGGGCCTGACGGCGCGGCGCGGCGGCTCGGAAGGCGCGCTGTTCGAAGGCCTTTCCTTCCACGTTCCGGCTGGCGGGCGTCTCATCGTCACGGGCGACGATGGCGCGGGCAAGACCACGCTCTTGCGTCTTATCCTGTCCGAAGAGCACCCGAGCGCGGGCGAGGTCCGGATCGACGGGGCGCCGGCGGCGGATCATGCGTTGAGGCGCGGGCGAGGCGGGATCGTCTACGTGGACCAGCGGCCAGCCGTTTTTCAGGGCTCGATCCTTGACAACATCGCCCTCACTGACCGGGCCGAACATGTGGAGCAGGCGCTGGAGGCCGCCCGTGCGCTCGGCCTCGACGAGGAAATCCGGCGGCTTCCCCAGGGCTACGAGACCATGCTTGGGCGTTCGGGCGGCGCGGCCTCTCACTCCTTCCTCCAGCGCGTGGCGCTGGCGCGGGCGCTCGCACTGAAACCGAAGCTCCTGCTCTTCAACGAGGCCAACACGGCGATGGACCGGCCCTCGGACGAGCGCGCGCTGGCCGCGCTCGCGGCGCTTGAGGGGACGACAACGTTGATCCTCGTCACGCGGCGGCCCGGATGGATGGCGTTAAGCCCGAACCTCGTGCGCCTGGTCTCGCCGGCCCGGCGGGCGGAGGAGACGAACGAAGTCTATCGCCTCAGTTGGCGGGAGATGACCTCCCGCGGCAACGGCGCGCAGCCTCCCTACCGGCTCAGCCTCGCCGAAATGGTCAAGCCCGGCCGGCCGGCGGCGCGGCCTCCGCGCCGGGCGCGGGCCGGCGGCCGCGCGTCCAGGCTGCAGGAGGCGGGATGAACGCCCCGGCCGCGATCCCCTCGCCCGAGGGCGCGACGCTCCGCGACGACGCGATAGGCCTCCTCCGCGCGCTGGTGCGGCAGGCCGGATGGGGCGGCGACGAGCGCGGGCTGCTGACCGCGCTGCCGCACATGGCGCCGGCGCTCGACGCCGCCGAACTGGTCTCGACGCTCGAGAATCTCGGCGTGCCGCACGCCGTGCTCCCCGCGCGGCTCGAACGGCTGATGGCGGATGATTGCCCCTGTCTTCTGATCGATTCGCGCGGCGCGGCGCGCGCGGCCTTCGATGCGCGCCCGGGCGAAGCGCTGATCCTCGAGCCGGGCGAGGCGGAGCCGTCTTGGCGGCGCGCGCCCCAGGGGGCGGGCCATGTCGTGCGCATCCTGCCGGCGACGGAGGGCAAACCGCCGCGGGTCATGGCGCTGATCGACCTCCTTCGCGGTTCGCGCGGGGTGCTGGCGAGCCTCCTGCTCGCCTCGTTCTTCACCAACCTGATGGCCTTCGCCACGCCGGTTCTGGTGATGGTGATCTATGACCGGGCGATCCCTGTAGGAGCGACGGACTTCCTGATCTCGCTCACCGGGGCGATGGCGATGGTGCTCGCCGCCGATATCGCGCTGCGCGTCATCCGGGCGCGGGCGCTCGCCGATCTCGGGGTGCGGGTGGAGCGCGGGCTCGGCCTCGCGCTCTTCCGCAAACTCATGGCGATGCCGCTCGGCCAGGTGGAGAAGTCCGGCGTGCACGAGCAGCTTTCCCGGCTCAAGCAGTTCGAATCGCTCCGCGACGTCTTCACCGGACCGCTCTTCTCGGCGGCGCTGGACCTGCCCTTCACGCTGCTGTTCTTCGTCGCCATCTTCGCACTGTCGCCGGTCATCGGCTTCATGCTCGCGGGGGTGACCTGCCTCTACCTGATCGCCGGCGTCGCCGTGGCCCCGGGGCGGCGGCGGCTCAACGAGGCGGCGGCTAAGAGCCGGGCGGCGCACCAGAAGCTTCTGTTCGAGATCGCGGTCAAGCAGCTCTCCATACAGCGGCTCGGCGCAGGTCCGGTCTGGGCGCAGAGGGCTGACAGGCTGGCTTCCGTCGCCGCGTCCGACGCAAGGCGGGCAAAAACCCGCGCGGTGATTGCACAGACGATCGGGCAGGGCCTGATGATGGCCGCCGGCGTGGGCGTCGTCGGGCTGGGCGCGGCGCAGGCGCTCTCGGGGGACCTCACTTTCGGCGGACTGATCGCGGTCATGGCGCTGGTCTGGCGCTATCTGGCGCCGATCCAGGCGCTCTACGCAGCGTCCGGGCAGATAGAGACCTTCTCCCGGAGCCGGCGGCAGGCCGATCGTGTGCTCGCCCTGCCGGAGGAGTTCACCCGAGGCGTCGCGACGAGCCGGATGAAGGCCTTTACCGGGCGGATCGCGGTGGTCAACGTCACGCACCGGTTCGACAGCGCGCTCGACCCCGTTCTCTCCGGCGTCTCGCTCTCGGCGGAGCCGGGCGAACTCGTCATGATCTGCGGCCATGGCGGCTCCGGCAAGTCGACGCTCCTGAGCCTGATCGTGAAGCTCTACGTCCCGACCGCGGGCAGCATCCAGCTCGACGGGATCGACTATCGCCAGATCGCGGCCGACGAGTTGCGCAACGCCATAAGCTATGACCTCCAGACGCCGGAATTTCTCCACGGCACCGTGCGCCAGAACCTGCAGATGGCGCATCCGACCGTCACCGACGAGGAAATCTGGCTCTGGCTCGAGCGGCTGCGCCTCGCGGCGGAGGTGCGGCGGCTGCCGGAGGGGATCGACACGCGGCTGACCGAGTCGCTGCTGAAGAGGCTCTCGCCGGCGATGGTGAAGGGGCTTTCGCTGGCGCGCTGCCTGCTGCGCCCGGCCGACATCTACCTCTTCGGGGAGCCCTGCATCGGGCTCGACAACGCGCGCGAGCAGGCCTTCCTCGACATCGTCGCGAGCCTGAAGGGCGCGAAGACCGTGCTGATGGTCACCAACAGGCCCTCGCATTTCGAGCTCGCGGACCGGCTCGTGATGCTCGATCGCGGGCGCGTGGCGGTGAATGAAAAGGGCGCGCCGGCGCGGCGCAAGGTCGCCGCCCTGCAGGCCCATCTGAACGGAAAGTGAGCAGGCCGTGTTCGGAAGAAAACCAGCGCAAGGCGTTCTGGCGGAGAAGCTGGCGCGCGAACGCTCGGCGGCGCCGCAGGCCGCGCGCCTGACCATCCTCGTCGTCGCCGGGCTGATCGGCGGCGCTATCGTCTGGGCGGGGGTTGCGGAAGTCGGCGAGCTCGCGCGGGCCGAGGGGGAGATCGCGCCGACCGGGGAGCTTCTCCGCGTCGATCATCTCGACGGCGGCGTGGTGGCGGAGATCCTCGTCCGTGAGGGAGAGCCGGTCCTCGCCGGCGCGCCGCTTGCCCGGCTGGAGCAGCCTCGCCTCCGCACGGAGCGGGATGAGACGGTGCGCCAGCTCGATTCGGCGCGGGCCGAGGCGGCGCGGCTTCGCGCGGTTCTGGCCGGGGAGGTTCCCGTCGCGACGCTCGCCTCGGCCGATCCCGGCGCGGCGATGGCTGATTATGCGGTCGCGCAGCACGCGCTCCATCGCGCGCGGATGGCGATGCTTGGCGAGCGGATCGAGGCGCGGCGCGCCGGCGTCCTCGCCGCGCGGCGGCTTAGGGACAATGCGGCGTCCCGCGTCCAGCTCAACGAGGGCAACGTGGCGCGGATGGAGGCGCTCTCCGCGAAGGGCCTCGTGAGCGAAGTGCAGATGACCCGGCAGCGCGACGTCACCGAGACGGTGCGCGCCGAACTGATCGGCGCGGAAGTCGCGCTCGCCGACGCGGAGACGGCGCTGGCCGAGGCGGAGGCCGCGCTCTCCGAAGCCGATCTCGCCTATCGGGAGGAGAACCTGAAGGCGCTCTACGTCGCGTTGCAGGAGGTGGAGCGCCTTTCGCTCCTGCTCGGGGAGATCGAGGGGCGGGAGGGCCGGCTCGTCGTCCGGGCGCCGGAGGCCGGCATCGTGCAGACCGCCGCCTACGGCGCCGCGGGCGAGGTCGTCCCGCCCGGCGGCGCGATGTTCGAGCTGCTGCCCACGGACCAGCGCCTCGTCGCGATCGTCCGCCTTTCGCCAAACGATATCGGCCATGTCGCGCCGGGCCAGGCGGTCGTCCTCAAGCCGACGACCTATGACGCGCGCCGCTATGGCGATCTCACGGGCACGATCGAATCCATCTCCCCCACTTCGGTGACGCCGGAGCAGAAGGAGCCCTATTTCCGCACGGTGGTCGCGCTCGACGACGACCATATCGGCTCCGGCGCCTTCCGCCGCCCGGTCCGCGCCGGCCTTGTCGTGAGCGCGGAAATCCAGACGGCGCGGCGGACCGTGCTGGAATATCTCCTGAAGCCCATCGAGCGGTCGCTCAATCACGCGATGACGGAGCGCTGAGCCGGTTTCCCCGCGCCGCCCGCCATGCCAGACTCGGGCGAGGCGAGCGGCGGCGGAGCGATGCGCATGGAGCGGGAGAGACTTGAGGCGCCTGTCGGTCGCCTGCGCCGGGTTCTGGACGGAAGCAGCGCGGCGCGCGCCGCGCCGGAGACGCCGACGGAGGCCTTCGCGCTGGCCGCGCTGGAGCGGCACAAGCGGGAGGGGATGGACCTCGCCTTCCGCGTCCGGCTCGGCGTCATGGGCGTCATCGCCGTGATGACCGTCTTCATTGCGCCGCGGGAGGAGGTTCTCTTCTACCTCGGCGTGGTCGCACTCTTCGTGCTCATCGGCTGGGCGCAACGGCGGGTCGCGCGCGTCGGCCGCTCTCGGGCGGAGCTGGCGCTGATCGTCTGCGACGTGGTTCTCCTCACGGTCGCCTTCCTCGTCCCCGGCCCGTTCTCGACGGCGGACTGGCCGGAGGCGATGCGCTACCGGCTCGACGGCTTCAAGTATTTCTTCCTCTTCCTCGCTCTCGGCTGCCTCGCCTATACGTGGCGCACGGTCTGGGCGATCGGCGTGATCGTCGCCCTCGCCTGGGGGCTCGGGCTGCTTGCCGTCGTGCTGCTCGGATCGGAGCGGCCGGAACTTGCGGCGGCGGCGCAGGCGGCGTTCGGCCATGACCCGGCGATGCTCGACTATCTCGACCCCACAGATCCGATGGCCTTTCTGCGCGCCGAGGAGGTCGTCGTCGTCCTCCTCGTGGCGGCGACGCTGGCGTTCACCATGCGGCGCTACGGCCGCCTCGTCCTCGGGCAGGCCGCGGCGGAGCGGGAGAGGGCCAATCTCGCGCGCTACTTTTCGCCCAATGTCGTCGCCGCGCTTTCCCGCAACGACGATCCGCTTAAGGAGATCCGCACGCAGGACGTCGCCGTTCTCTTCGTCGACATCGTGGGCTTCACCGCCTTCGCCGCGGAGCGGAAGCCGGTCGAGGCCATTTACGCGCTGCGGGACTTTCACCGGAGGATGGAGGCGGAGGTGTTCCGCCATGGCGGCACGCTCGACAAGTATCTGGGCGACGGGCTGATGGCGACCTTCGGAACCCCGGCCGCCGGCGAGGCCGACGCGACCCGCGCGCTCCGCTGCGCGCGGGCCATGGTCGCCGTCATGGCGGCGTGGAGCCGGGAACGGGAGGCGGCGGGGGAGCCGGCGATCCGCGCCGGCTTCGGGCTGCATTTCGGCCCCGCCGTGCTTGGCGACATCGGCGCCAACCGGCTGGAATTCGCGGTGATCGGAGATACTGTCAACGTCGCCAGCCGGGTCGAGGCGCTGACGCGCGAGCTCGGCGTCGAACTTGCGGCGACGGAGGCGCTCTGTGCGCAGGTGCAGGCGGAATCCGGGGCGGAAGAGCCGGCGCTCGCCGGGCTCGCGCCGGGGGCCGAGGCGACGATCCGCGGCGGCGAACGGCGCGTGGCGCTCCGGACGCTCGCCCGCGCATGAGGGGGAAGGCATGGATCTCGGACTGAAGGGAAGGCGCGCGGTCGTCACCGGCGCCTCGAAGGGAATCGGCTTCGGCGTAGCCGAGGCGCTGGCGGCGGAGGGCGCGGCGGTGACCCTCGTCGCGCGCGGCGGGCCGGGGCTCGACGCCGCGGTCGCCGCGCTGACGGCGAAGGGCGCGGAAGCGCGGGGCGTCGCGATGGACCTCTCCGCGCGCGGGAGCGCGGCGGCGCTCCTGGCGGAGACGGGCGCGCCCGACATCCTCGTGAACAACGCCGGCGCGATTCCGGGCGGGGATATCGACGCCATCGACGAGGCGCGCTGGCGCGAGGCCTGGGAGCTGAAGGTCTTCGGCTACGTCAACCTCTCCCGCGCCTTCCTCGCCGCGATGCGGGGACAGGGAGGCGGGGTGATCCTCAACGTCACCGGCCTCGCGGCGGAGCGGCATGACTGGGGCTATGTGGCCGGGACGACGGGCAACGCCGCGCTCAACGCCTTCACGCGCGCGGTCGGCGGGGTCAGCATCGAATACGGCGTCCGCGTCCTCGCCGTGCAGCCGGGCCTGACGGAGACGGAGCGGCTGGCGACGCTGCTGAAGACGGCGCGGAAGGCGAAGACGGGGGGCGAGGAGGGCTGGCGCGACGCGCTCGCCGCGAACCCGCTCGGGCGTGCGGCGACGGTGGCCGAGGTGGCGGACGTGGTCGCCTTCCTCGTCTCGGAACGGGCCTCCTACATGTCCGGAACGGTGGTGACGGTCGATGGCGGCGCGGGGGCGCGGAACGGGAATTTCTCCCGCTGAGGGCGCGGCGCGGGCCCCGGCGCTTCCCATCGCGGCGGGGGTCGGTTAAGCCTCTCGGCATGAGCAAGCCGCCCCTCACCCTCTTCCTCGCCGCGCCGCGCGGCTTCTGCGCGGGCGTGGACCGGGCGATCAAGATCGTGGAGATGGCGCTCTCGAAATGGGGCGCGCCGGTCTATGTCCGGCACGAGATCGTGCATAACCGCTTCGTGGTGGACGGGCTCCGGGCGAAGGGCGCCGTCTTCGTCGAGGAGCTGGAGGAATGCCCGCCGGACCGGCCGGTGATCTTCTCCGCCCATGGCGTTCCGAAGTCGGTGCCCGAGGAGGCGCGGCGGCGGGAGATGCTGTTCGTCGACGCCACCTGCCCGCTCGTCTCCAAGGTGCATATCGAGGCGGAGCGGCATCACCGGAACGGGCTCCAGATGGTCATGATCGGCCATGAGGGCCACCCGGAGACGGTCGGCACGATGGGCCAGCTGCCGGAAGGCGAGGTGCTGCTGGTCGAGACGGTCGGGGATGTCGCGCGCCTCGCCCCGCGGGATCCGGAGCGCCTCGCCTGGATCACGCAGACCACCCTCTCGGTGGACGATACGGCGGAGATCGTGGAGGCGCTGAAGGCGCGGTTCCCCGCCATCGTGGGCCCGCACAAGGAGGATATCTGCTACGCCACGACGAACCGCCAGGGCGCGGTGAAGGCGATGGCCCCGCGGATCGACGCGCTGATCGTGATCGGCTCCCCGAATTCCTCGAATTCCCAGCGGCTGGTCGAGGTCGGGCGGAAAGCGGGGTGCGGCTACGCCCAGCTCGCGCCGCGCGCGGCGGATATCGACTGGCGGGCGCTGGACGGCGCGAAGGCGGTCGGCGTCACCGCCGGCGCCTCGGCCCCCGAAGTGCTGGTCGAGGAGGTGATAGACGCCTTCCGCGCGCGCTACGACGTGACGGTCGAGCTGGTGGAGACGGCGGTCGAGAACGTCGAGTTCCGCGCGCCGCGGATTTTGAGGGAGCCGGCCTGATGCTGTCTGCGCAGTTTCTTCTCACCGCCTTCGTCGTCGTCCTCGCGCCGGGGACGGGGGTTCTCTACACCCTCGCCATCGGGCTCGGGGCGGGGCGGCGCGCCGCGATCTTCGCCGCGCTCGGCTGCACGTTCGGGATCGTGCCGCATCTGCTCGCGGCCTCGCTCGGCCTCGCGGCGGCGCTGCACGCCAGCGCGCTCCTTTTCACCATCGTGAAGTTCGCCGGCGTCGCCTATCTCCTCTGGCTCGCCTATCAGGCGATCCGCGCCGGCGGCGCGCTCCGGATCGAGCCGTCGCGGGAGCGGGAGCCGGGCTGGCGCGTGGCGCAGCGCGGCGCGCTCATCAACATCCTGAACCCCAAGCTCTCGATCTTCTTCCTCGCGCTCCTGCCGCCTTTCCTTTCCGGCGCGCCGGAGACGGCGACGGCGGAGATGATGACGCTCGGGGCCGTCTTCATGGCGATGACCTTCGCCGTCTTCGTCGTCTACGGCGCCTTCGCCGCCGCAGCGCGGGACTGGGTGCTGGCCTCCGAGCGGGCGATGCGCTGGCTGAACAGGACCTTCGCCGCGGCCTTCCTGCTCCTCGGCGCGCGGCTGGCGGCGGAACGCGCCTGAGGCCATGAGCTTCGCCATTCCCCGCCCGGCGCTGCTGCTCGGCCTCGCCGGGCTCCTGCCCTTCCTCTACGCCGCCCTTGCCGGGCAGGAGCCGCGGCTGGAGATCGACCTCGCCCCGGCGCTGCTGGTGGCGGAGGTCTACGGGCTCGTGATCTTCGCCTATATGAGCGGCGTCTTCTGGGGCTTCGCCGTGGCGGGGAAGAAGACGGCCGGGGATGCGGGCTGGCGCTGGCTCGGCCTCGCGGTGGCGCCCGCGGTCGTCATGGTCCTCGCGCTCGTGGTGGAGCCGGGGCGGCAGGCGGACCTCTTGCTCGTCGGCTTTCCGGCGCTCCTTCCCATAGACTTCCTCTTCCAGCGCGCGGGGCTCGCGCCGCGCTGGTGGCTCGCGCTGCGGCTCCTGCTGACGGCGGTGGTGGTCTCCTGCCTCTGGATCGCCGTGTCCGGCGCCGGGGAGGCGCTTTGATCCGCGCCGTCGTGTTCGACTGGGCGGGAACGCTCGTGGACCACGGCTCCCGCGCCCCGGCCCTCGCCTTCGTCGAGGCCTTCGCGCGCTTCGGAGTCGAGGCGACGGAGGCGGAGGCGCGGGCGCCGATGGGGCTGGAAAAGCGCGCCCATCTCCGCGCGATGCTGGCCGGGGCGCCGCTCCGGGCGCGCTGGGAAGCCGCGCAGGGCGAGGCCGGGGAGGCCGCGGTCGCCCGGCTCTACGAAGCCTTCGCCCCCCTCGCGGCGGACATCGCG
The DNA here is from genome assembly GCF_046290545.1 of Pikeienuella sp. Classification (NCBI taxonomy): domain Bacteria; kingdom Pseudomonadati; phylum Pseudomonadota; class Alphaproteobacteria; order Rhodobacterales; family Paracoccaceae; genus Pikeienuella; species Pikeienuella sp. Next base: position 13,760 of record NZ_JBKAGV010000006.1, read on the forward strand.
GCGCGGGAGGCGGCGCCGGTTCCGGGCGCGCCGGAAGCGCTGGCCGCGCTCCGGGCCCGGGGGCTGCGGATCGGCTCGACGACCGGCTATGCGCGGGAGATCATGGATCATGTCATCCCCCGCGCCGCCGCCGCCGGCGTCTCCCCCGAGGTCGCGATCTGCGCCGACGAGGTGAAGGCCCCGCGCCCGGCGCCGGACATGATCCTCGCCGCGATGGCGGCTTTGGGCGAGGGCGACCCCGCCGCCATCCTCGTCGTGGACGACAGCACGCCGGGAATCGAGGCGGCGAGGGCCGCCGGCGCGCGGGCTGTCGGCGTCACGCTTTCGGGCAACGGCGCGGGGCTCTCCGCCGAGGCGCTGGCGGCGCTGGCGCCCGCAGCGCGCGCCGCGCTGCGCGGCCCGGCGGCCGCCCCGCTCCTCGCCGCAGGGGCGGAGGCGGCGCTCGACTCGGTGGCGGACCTGCCCGCATGGCTGGAGGCGCAGGCGTGAGCGGGGACGAGGAGACGCTCGCCTTCTATGACCGTGAAGGCGCGGCCTATGCCGACTGGTCGGCGCCCAAGGGCGAATACGCCTGGCTCGAAAAGTTCCTCTCGATGGCGCCGGAGGGGCGGCTCCTCGACTATGGCTGCGGCGGCGGCTGGGCGGCGAAGCGGATGCTGGACGCGGGCCGGAAGGTCGAGGCGTTCGACGGCTCCGCCGGCCTCGCCGCGGAGGCGTCGAAGCTGACGGGAATCAACGTGAAGGTGATGCGCTTCGAAGGGCTAGACGCCGTCGCCCGCTATGCCGGGATCTGGGCCTCCTTCTGCCTCCTGCATGCGCCCCGCGCCGCGATGGAGGGCAATCTCGCCCGCATCGCGCGCGCGCTCCGCCCCGGCGGGCTGCTCTATCTCGGCCTGAAGAAGGGGGAGGGCGAGGCGCGTGATTCGCTCGGCCGCTTCTATTCCTATTTCGGGCGGGAGGAGATCGGGCGCCTGCTCGCGGAGGCCGGCTTCCGCGACATCGACCTGCGGGAGAAGCAGGGCGGCGGCTATGACGGCGTGCCCGAGGAGGTGATGCACATCTTCTGCCGGAAATCCGATGCCTGAGTTCATCGCCTATACGGACGGCGCCTGCTCCGGCAATCCCGGCCCCGGCGGCTGGGGCGCGCTCCTCGTCGCGCGGAAGGACGGCGCGGTGGTGCGGGAGCGCGAGATCAAGGGCGGCGAGGCGCACACGACCAACAACCGCATGGAGCTCATGGCCGCCATCGAGGCGCTGAACGCGCTCGGCAAGCCGACCGAAATCACCGTCGTCACCGATTCCAACTATGTGAAGGGCGGCGTCACCCAGTGGATTCACGGCTGGAAGCGCAACGGCTGGAAGACGGCGGACCGGAAGCCGGTGAAGAACGAAGACCTCTGGCGCGCGCTCGACGCCGCGCAGGCCCGCCATTCCGTGACCTGGAAATGGGTCAAGGGCCATGCCGGCCATGAGGAGAACGAAAGGGCCGACAGCCTCGCGCGCGCGGGCATGGAGCCCTACAAGCCAAGAAAAAAGGGAGACGCGCCATGAGCTTCGATATCGCCGCCTTCGCCCGGCCCGAACTGGCCGAGAGCCCGCGCTGGACCGGCTTCCCGCCGTTCAACTTCGTCGGCGGGCACAATGACGAGACCTCCGTGCCGGTGGAGGCGCTGCGCGCCGCCGCCGACGCCGTGCTGGGCCGTGAGGGGCGGACGCTCGGCACCTATTTCCTGCAATCCGGCCCGCTCGGCTATCGCCCGCTGCGCGACTTCCTCGCCGCGAAGCTGAAGCGCGCGGCGGGGATGAGCGTGGACCCGGACGAGATCCTGCTGACGTCGGGTTCGCTGCAGGGGCTCGACCTCGTGAACGCGGCGATGCTGACGCCGGGGGACACGGTGATTGTCGAGGAATCGAATTACGGCGGCATCTTCCCCCGGCTCCAGCGCGCCGGGGCGCGGATGGTCACGATCCCGGTCGACGGGCAGGGGATGGACGTGGACGCCTTCGCCGCCGCGCTTGCGCGGCTGAAGGCGGACGGGGTGCGCCCGAAATTCCTCTACATCATCCCGACCGTCCACAACCCGACCGGCACGATCATGCCGCTCGAACGGCGGGAGCGCGTCGCCGCGCTCTGCCGGGAGCACGGGCTGCCGATCTTCGAGGACGAATGTTATTCGGACCTGATCTGGTCCGGCGAACGCCCGCCCGCGCTCGCCGCGCTCGCGCCGGAGAGGACGATTCATGTCGGCTCCTTCTCCAAGTCCATCGCCCCGGCGCTCCGCGTCGGCTACATCGTCGCGCCCTGGGCGATCCTCTCCCGCATCCTTTCCGCCAAGCATGACGCCGGCTCCGGCGCGCTCGAACAGATGGTGCTGGCGGAATTCTGCGCGGCGCATTTCGACGACCATGTCGCTAAGCTGAACCGCGCGCTGGAGGCCAAGCTCGATGCGCTCATCGCCGCGCTCGACGAGCATTTCGGCGCCTCAGTCGAATTCTCCCGCCCGCCGGGCGGCATCTTCCTCTGGGTGAAGCTGCCGGAGGGGGTGGATTCCACCCGGCTCGCGGAGATCGCCGCCGCCAAGGGCGTCGCCGTCAATCCGGGGCGCGAATGGTCCAGGGGCGGGGATGCCGGGCGCTGGATTCGCATCTGCTTCGCCAATCCCTGCCCGGAGACGATCCGGGAGGGGATCGGCCGGCTGGCGGACATCTGCCACGCCGAATTCGGGACGCCGGAGATCGGCGGGAACCGCCGCCGCGCTTCTTGACGTTTCCGTGACAAAGCCCGACCTTTCGCAGCGCACAACAACGGAGGCCTCCATGACCCCCCGCCGCTTCCTCACCGCCCTGCTCGGCTCGGCCGCGTTCGCCGCGACGGCGGGCGCCGCCGCCGCCGAGTATCGGCTCACCATCTTGCACATCAACGACCTCCACAGCCGGATCGAGGAGATTTCCCGCTTTGACGGCTCCTGCTCGGCCGAGGATTCGGCCGAGGGCAAATGCTTCGGCGGCGTCGCCCGCGTGAAGGCCTGGCTTGACCAGCGCCGCGCCGCGCTCGAAGGCCAGAACGTGCTGACGCTCGATGCGGGCGACCAGTTCCAGGGCTCGCTCTTCTATTCGACCTACAAGGGAGCCGCCGCGCTCGAATTCATGAACGAGATGGGTTTCGACGCGATGGCCGTCGGCAACCATGAATTCGACGACGGGCCCCAGGTGCTCGCCGATTTCATCAAGGGCGCGGGCTTCCCCGTCATCTCCGGCAACACCGACGTGAGCGCGGAGCCGCTCCTCGCCGGGCGGCTGCCCGGCCATGTGGTGGTGACTGTCGGCGGAGAGCAGATCGGGATCATCTCGGTTCTCGCCACCGATACGGACGAAACCTCCTCCCCCGGCCCGAACGTGAAGTTCGTCGACGAGATCGACTATCTGACCGGCGAGGTCGCGATCCTCGAAGCCAAGGGCGTGGACAAGATCATCGCGCTCACCCATGTCGGCTACAAGCGAGACATGGAGATCGCCGCCGCCGTGCCTGGGATCGACGTGATCGTCGGCGGGCACAGCCACACCTATCTCTCCGCCTCCGACCCGAAGCGCGAAGGCGCGTATCCCACCTGGGTGAGCGGCCCGTTCGGCGCGCTGGTGCCGGTGGTTCAGGCCTACGCCTATTCGAAATATGTCGGCGAGCTGACCGTCGAGTTCGATGACCGCGGCAACGTGGTCTTCGCCGAGGGCGACACCAAGCTGCTCGACGCCTCCGTCGCGCCCGACCCGGCGATCGCCGCGCGGGTGGCGGAGCTTGGCGGGCCGATCGAGGAGCTCAAGAACAAGGTCGTGGCCGAGACCGCTGCGCCCATCGACGGGGACCGGGCGAGCTGCCGCGCGCGTGAATGCGAGATGGGCGTCCTCGTCGCCGAGGCGATGCTGGACAGGACCGCCGCGCAGGGCGTGACCATAGCGATCCAGAACGGCGGCGGCCTTCGCGCCTCCATCGACGCCGGGCCGGTGACGATGGGCGAGGTGCTGACGGTGCTGCCCTTCCAGAACACCATCGCCACGATGAAGCTGAAGGGGGCGGACATCGTCTCCGCGCTGGAGAACGGCGTCAGCAAGGTCGAGGAAGGGGCGGGGCGCTTCCCGCAGCCGGCCGGCCTTCGCTATTCCTTCGATCCGGCGGCGGAGCCCGGCGCGCGGATCACCGGCGTCGAGGTCATGGCGGGCGGCGCCTGGGCGCCCATCGACCCGGAGGCGGTCTATGGCGTCGTCACCAACAACTACATGCGCCAGGGCGGGGACGGCTACGCCAGCTTCCGCGACGCGGCCGTCGACCCCTATGACTACGGCCCGAACCTCGAAGAGGCGGTGGCCGCCTATCTCGCCGCCAACTCCCCCTACACGCCCGCGCTCCGCGGCAATGTCGTGATCGGCGCGAGCCTCACCGGCGCGGCCGCGCCCGCGGCGGCCGCTCCGGCGGCGGCGCCTGCGGAGGCGGCGATGAGCTATGTCGTGCAGAAGGGCGACACGCTCTGGGCCATCGCCCGGTCAAAGCTTGGCGACCCGACGCTCTACACGAAGATCATGGAGGCGAACGGGATCTCCGAGGGCGCGATTCTCGCCATCGGGCAGGAGCTCATGCTGCCGAAGTGAACCGTCGGGCCTGACAAGAGGGCGCGCCGGCAAGGCGCGCCCTTTCTCTTCGAGAGCCGCGCCTTTAGCCTCCCCCCATGTGCGGACGCTTCGCCCTCACCCTCCCGCATGATGCGGTCGCCCGGCTCTTCGACGCGGCGCCCGATCCTTCGCTCATGGCGCGCGGGCCGCGCTGGAACATCTGCCCGACGCAGGAGGTGGAGGCGGTCGTCTCCGAGCATGGCGCGCGTCGGATGGCGCGGATGCGCTGGGGCTTCATCCCGCGCTGGTACAAGGCGCCGAATGACGGGCCGCTCCTGATCAACGCCCGGTCCGAGACCATCGCGGAAAAGCCCGCCTTCGCGGAGGCGGCGCGGGAGACGCGGTGCCTCATCCCCGCCTCGGGCTTCTACGAATGGCGGACGGAAGGGAAGACGAAGACGCCGTTCTGGCTCCGCCCCGCCGCGGCCGACCATGTCGCCTTCGCGGGCGTATGGCGGGACTGGGCGGGGCCGGAAGGGCTCCGCCTCTCGACCGTCGCCATCGTCACGACGGCGGCGAACGCGGCGCTCTCCACGATCCATCACCGCCTGCCGCTCGTCATCGCGCCGGAGGACCGGGCGCTCTGGCTCGGCGAGGCGGGCAAGGGCGCGGCGCGGCTGATGCGGCCGCCGGCTGAGGATTTCTGGGCCTTCCACGAGGTCGGGCCGGAAGTGAACCGCGCGAAGGCGGACGGCCCGGCGCTGACCGAACCCGCCGCCCGTCTCGTCTGATCTTGCCCGCGCCGCCGCGCGCCGCCATGTTCGAACCGGGGCCGCGGAGACGGCCCGAGACAGGGAGGCCCGCATGTACCCGCTCGACCTGAAGGAGGCGCATTGCCCCGCGCAGGGCGACATGGAGGTTCTGGACGCGACCGTCGGCGCCCTCCTCCGCGCCGCCGCCGCCGAAAGGCCCGAGGCGCCCGCGCTGCTGGAAATCGGGATGGACGGCAGGCCGGGCCGGAGCTGGACCTATGGCGCGCTGCTGGCGGACGCCGAGCGCCTCGCGCTCGCGCTTTCCACCCGCTTCGCGCCGGGGGAGCGGATCGTCGTCTGGTCCCCCAATTCGCCGGAATGGCTGCTGGTCGAATATGCCTGCGCGCTGGCGGGGATCACACTCGTCACCGCCAATCCCTCCTATCAGGCGCAGGAATTGCGCTATGTGCTGGAGAAATCCGGCGCCGCCGCGCTCTTCCTCGTCTCCGAATTCCGCGGCAACCCGATGGCGCGGATCGGGGCGGAGGCGGCGGCGGGCCTGCCCGCGCTCCGCGAGATCACGGACATGGAGGATGACGCCGCGCTCCACGAAAGCGGACCGCGCGCGCCGGCCTTCCACGAGGCGAGGCCGGAGGACGAGGCGCAGCTCCAGTTCACCTCCGGCACCACCGGCTTCCCGAAGGGCGCCCGGCTCCACCATCGCGGCCTTGTCACCAACGCCCACCTCTACGCCGGGCGCGCCGGCGTGCGGGAGGGGGCGGCATGGTCCTGTTTCATGCCGATGTTCCACACCGCGGGCTGCGGGATGACCGCGCTCGGCGCCCTTCAGACCTTCGGGCGGATCGTCATGTTCCGCGCCTTCGACCCGAACGCGATCCTCGACCGGGTGGAGGCGGACCGGATCGAGCTTCTCGGCGGCGTGCCGACCATGATCTTCGCCATGCTTGAGGCGCAGGCGCAGAAGCCGCGGGACATCTCCTCCCTCCGCATGATCGTCTCCGGCGGCTCGATGGTCGCGCCCGAACTCGTGCGCCGGGCGAAGGCGGGCTTCGGCTGCGGGGTGATGACCGTCTACGGCCAGACGGAGACATCCCCCGTCGTCACCCAGCACTGGCCGGGCGACAGCCTGGAGGACGTGACCTCCAGCGTCGGCCAGCCGCTGCCGCAGACGGCCATCTCCATCCGCCGGATGGAGGACAATTCGGTCGCCGCCATCGACGAGCAGGGGGAAATCTGCATCCACGGCTATTGCCGGATGCTCGGCTATGACGGCGACGAGGCGGCGACGGCGAAGACGATCGACGCGGAGGGCTGGCTCCATACCGGCGATCTCGGCGCGATGGACCGCCGCGGCTATGTCCGCGTCACCGGCCGGGTGAAGGAGATGATCATCCGCGGCGGGGAGAATCTCTTCCCCGTGGAGATCGAGAACGCGCTGCTCGAACATCCCGCAATCGCCGAGGTCGCGGTCGTCGGTCTCCCCGATGAAAAATGGGGGGAGATCGTGGCCGCCGCGATTCGCTTCGCGCCGGGGCCGGCCGTGGATGCGGAGACGCTCCGCGCCCATTGCCGCGCCCGCCTTTCGCCGCAGAAGACGCCGTCCGTCTGGCGCGTGGCGACGGGCTTTCCGCTCACGGGCTCGGGCAAGGTGAAGCGCTTCGCGCTACGGGACGAGATTCTGGCGGGCAAGCTCGCGGAACTCTGAGGTCAGAGCCTCAGCGCGATGTAGCGCACCGTCTTGCCGCGACCTTCGAGAACGGCCTCGCCCACCGTCTCGAAGCCGAAACGGGCGTGGAAGGCGTCGCTCTCCGGGTTCGGCGGGTCGCTGTTGATCTCCGCCGCGATGAGCGGGACGCCGCGCGCGGCGGCGAAGGCGATGAGGTCGCGATAGAGCGCGGCGGCGAGGCCGCGGCGGCGATGCGTCGCCGCCGTCGCCACCCGGTCCACATAGAGGAAGCGGTCGAACCGGGCCTTGTGCCAGAGGAAGTTCGGGCTGGAATAGTCGCCCCCCTCCCCGAAGGCGAGGAGGAAGGCGCCGCCCTCCGCCGCCCGGGCATAATCCGCCCGCGCCAGATGCGCCGCCATCTCCGCCTCGCTCATCGGCGAAAGCTCAAGCTCGTGCGCCCGGTTCAGCGCATGGACCCAGGGCAGGTCCTCCGCCCCGATATCCCGGATCACCGGGCCCAAAGGCCCCGCTCCTTCATCAGCGTCCCGAGGTCGGCCTCCGGCCGCGCGCCGACATGGCTGATGACCTCGCCCGCCGCGACGCAGCCCATCGACGCGCAATGCGCGAGGTCGCGCCCCTGCGCGAGCCCGGCGAGGAAGCCGGCGGCGAAGAGGTCCCCGGCCCCGGTCGCGTCCACTACCTTCGTCGCCGCCGTCGGCACATGGGAGCGGGCCGAGGGGGTGACGACATGGGCGCCGCGGGCGCCGACCGTCACCGCCGCGATCTCCACATCGCCCGAGACGCGCGCCATCGCGGCCTCGAGGTCGTCGGTCTCGTAGAGCGCCATCAGCTCGTGCTCGTTGGCGAAGAGGAGGTCGGTATGGTCCGCGATGAGCTTGCGGAACGCGTCGCGGTGGCGGTTCACGCAGAACGGGTCGGAAAGCGTGATGGAGACGCGCCCGCCCGCCCCCTTCGTCGCGCGGATCGCCTTGTCGAAGGCGGCGACGGAGGCCGCGCCGTCGAAGCGGTAGCCTTCGAGATAGAGCCAGGCGGCGCCCGCGCACATCTCGGGGTCCACGTCGTCCGGCCCGAGGCTTTCGGAGACGCCGAGATAGGTCGACATGGAGCGCTCGCCGTCCGGCGTCACCAGCACCATGCACCGGCCCGTCTCATGCTCCGCCAGCGTCTTCGGCGCGAGCGGCGTCTCGTAGACGGCGCCCATCGCCCGAAGATCATGCGCGAAGATCGCGCCGAGCTGGTCGTCCTTCACCTTGCCGACATAGGCGGTGCGGGCGCCGAGCATGGCGAGCCCGGCGATGGTGTTCGCCGCGGAGCCGCCCGAGATTTCCTGCGCCGGGCCCATGGCGCCGTAAAGCTCCACCGCGCGGGCGGCGTCGATCAGCTGCATGATTCCCTTCTCGACGCTGTTGTCGGAAAGGAAGGCGTCCTCGCAATGGCTGAGCACGTCCACGAGCGCGTTGCCGACGCCCACCACGTCATAGGTTTTCACGTCGTCTTCTCCTCGAACTGGCAAAGGTCGGAAATCAGGCAATCCGCGCAGCGGGGCTTCCGCGCCGTGCAGATGTAGCGGCCGTGCAGGATCATCCAGTGATGCGCGTGGCGCTGGTATTCGGCGGGCACCCGATCCTCGATCGCGCGCTCGACGGCGACGACGTCGCGGCCCGGCGCGAGGCCGGCGCGGTTGCCGAGGCGGAAGATATGCGTGTCCACCGCCTGCGCCGGCAGGCCCCACCACATGTTGAGGACGACATTCGCCGTCTTCCGCCCGACGCCGGGGAGCGATTGCAGCGCCTCCCGGCTCGAAGGCACCTCGCCGCCATATTCCTCCACGAGGATGCGGGAGAGCTTCATCACGTTCTTCGCCTTGTTGCGGAAGAGTCCGATGGTCTTGATGAACCCGATCAGCCGCTCCTCCCCCAGCGCCAGCATCGCCTCCGGCGTGTCGGCGACGGCGAAGAGCGGCCCGGTCGCCTTGTTCACGCCCTTGTCCGTCGCCTGGGCGGAGAGCGCGACGGCGACGAGAAGGGTGTAGGCGTTGAGGTGATGCAGCTCGCCCTTCGGCTCCGCCTCCGCGGCCGCGAACCGGCGGAAGGCTTCGCGGATCTCGTGATAGGTCATCGGGCGCAGCATGGCGGGCTTATGGCAAGCGGGCGGGCGGCGCGCAATGGCGCTCCCGGCGCCGCCCCGTCCTTGCGGGGCTTTGCCTCCCCCTCCGATCTCGGCTAAGGGACGCGCCGATGCGAAGGACGGACGGGGCCCATGAAATTCACGCTGAACTGGCTGAAGGACCATCTGGAGACCGAGGCGCCGCTTGACGAGATCGTCGCGGCGCTCACCGATCTCGGGCTGGAGGTGGACGCGGTGGAAGACCCTGCCCGCGCCCTCGGCGCCTTCACCATCGCCCGCGTGATCGAGGCGAAGCCGCACCCCGATGCGGATCGACTGCGCCTCTGCCGCGTCGAGACGAAGCCGGAAGGGCCCTCCGGCCCCTCGGTCGAGGTGCAGGTCGTCTGCGGCGCGCCGAACGCGCGCACCGGCCTCGTCGGCGTCTTCGCCGCGCCGGGGACGCATGTTCCGGGCACCGGCGTCGACCTGAAGAAGGGCGTCATCCGCGGCGTCGAATCGAACGGCATGCTCTGCTCCGAACGCGAGCTGATGCTCTCGGAAGACCATGACGGGATCATCGACCTGCCGGCGGATGCGCCGCTCGGCGCCCGCTATATCGACTGGGCGGGGCTGAACGACCCCGTCATCGAGATCAAGATCACCCCGAACCGGCCCGACGCGCTCGGCGTGGCCGGCGTCGCCCGCGATCTCGCGGCGCGCGGCCTCGGGCGGCTGATCGAGAAGCCGGTCGCGCCCGTGCCGGGCGGCTTCCCCTGCCCGCTCGCCGTGACCATCGACGCCGACGCTGTCGAAGCCGCGCCCGTCTTCTGCGGGCGGCTGATCCGGGGCGTGAAGAACGGCCCCTCGCCGGACTGGATGCAGCGCCGGCTCCGCGGCATCGGCCTCCGCCCGATCTCGGCCCTCGTCGATATCACCAACTACCTGACCTATGACCGGAACCGCCCGCTCCATGTCTTCGACGCGGACAAGGTGAAGGGCGCGCTCCGCGTCCACCGCGCCGCGGGGGGCGAAAAGATCGTCGCGCTCGACGACAGGGAATACACGCTCGAAGCCGGGATGCTCGCCATCTCGGACGACGAGGGCGTGGAGAGCATCGCCGGAATCATGGGCGGCGCCGCCACCGGCTGCACGGAGGAGACGGTGAACGTCTTCGTCGAAAGCGCCTGGTGGGACCCGGTGACCATCGCCGCCGCCGGCCGCCGGCTGAAGATCAATTCCGACGCCCGCTACCGCTTCGAGCGGGGCGCGGACCCGGACTTCACCCCGCCGGGCCTCGAACTCGCGACCCGCATGATCCTCGACCTTTGCGGCGGCGAGCCGTCGGTGGCGGTCATGGCCGGCGCCGTTCCCGATCACGCCCGCGCCTATCCGCTCAACCCGGCCCGCGCCGCCTCCCTCGTCGGGATGGACATTCCGGCGGCCGAGCAGGTCCGCATCCTTTCCGCTCTCGGCTTCTCCGCGGAGCCCGAGGGCGCCGGCTATCGCGTCTCCGTCCCCTCCTGGCGACCCGATGTGAAGGGCGAGGCGGACCTCGTGGAGGAGGTGGCGCGCATCGTCTCGCTCTCCCGCCTCGTCTCGAAGCCGATGAGCCGGCCCGCCGGCGTCGCCGGCGCCGTGCTGACCCCGATGCAGAAGCGGACGGCCCGCGCCCGCCGCCGCCTCGCCGCCGCCGGGCTCAACGAATGCGTCACCTATTCCTTCGTCTCGACGAAGGAGACCGCGCTCTTCGGCGGCGGGGACGCGCTCAGGAAGCTGGAAAACCCGATCTCCTCGGAGCTTTCCGACATGCGGCCCTCCCCGCTCCCCGGCCTCCTCGCCGCGGCGGCGCGGAACCAGGCGCGCGGCTTCGCCGATCTCGGCCTCTTCGAGGTCGGCGCCGAATATTTCGGCTCCGAGCCGGGCGAGCAGCGGGAGGTCGCCGCCATCCTCCGCGTCGGCCATGCCGCGCCGCGGGACTGGTCGGGCGCCCGCCGCCCGGTGGACATGATGGACGCGAAGGCGGACGCCGAGGCCGTCCTCGCCGCCATCGGCGCGCCGGTCGAACGCCTCGGCGCCGCGCGCGAGGCGCCGGAGTTCTTCCATCCCGGCCGCTCAGCCCTGCTGAAGCTCGGGCCCAGGTCGGCGCTCGCGGCGTTCGGGGAACTGCACCCGAAGGTCCTGAAAGCGCTCGATGTGAAGGGCCCCGCCGTCGCCGCGATCGTCTATCTGGAGGAAGCGCCCTTCCCCAAGGCGAAGGGCCGCACCCGCCCGGCGCTCGCCCTCCCCGCCTATCAGGCGGTGGAGCGGGATTTCGCCTTCGTCGTGGACGCGCGCTGCGAGGCCGAGACGATCCTCCGCGCCGCGAAAGGGGCGGACAAGACCCTGATCGAGAGCGCGAGCGTCTTCGACATCTTCGCCGGCCCGGCGGCGGAGGCGCAGATGGGCGCGGGGCGGAAATCCGTCGCCATCGCCGTCCGCCTCCAGCCGCTGAATGCGACGCTGACGGAGGCGGAGATCGAGGCCGTCTCCGCCCGCATCGTCGCCGCGGTCGAAAAAGTGACGGGCGGCGCCCTCCGCGCCTGATCCCGGACCCGATCCCGCCTTTCGCCCGCCGCAATCCGCGCTATGAAGCGGGGCGCGGCGAGGGCCGCGCGAACAGGAGAGGGAGAGAGCGAATGCTCAGGGAGTTTCAGGAATTCGCCATGAAGGGCAACGTGCTCGACATGGCGGTCGGCATCATCATCGGCGCGGCCTTCACGACCATCGTGACGACGCTGGTGAACGGGATCTTCATGCCGGTCGTCGGCTACATCACCGGCGGGGTGGATTTCACCGACATCTTCACTGTGCTCGGCGAGGGCGAATACGCCTCGCTGAAGGCGGCGACGGACGCCGGCGCGGCGGTGATCCAGTGGGGCGTCTTCGCCAATTCGGTCATCTCCTTCCTCATCGTCGCCTGGATCCTCTTCCTCATCATCCGCACGATGAACCGTGCGAAGGACGCGCTGGTGAAGAAGGAAGCCGCCGCCGCGCCGGCCCCCGCCGGCCCGACGCAGGAAGAGCTTCTGGCCGAGATCAGGGACCTTCTGGCCAAGCGCGCCTGAGGGCTTTCCTTTTCCGCTGCGCCGTCGCACCTTCCCCGCCAAACCGACAAGACGGGGGAGACGATGGCGCAGCCGCTCGACAGACCTGACCTTCCGGCGCGCTTCGCGTCCTTCGCGGACTTCCGCCTCGGCGCGAAGCGGCGCATCCCGCATTTCGCCTTCGAATATCTCGACGGCGGGATCGGCCGGGATGTCGGCCTCGCGCGGAACTATTCCTCGCTGGACCGGGTGCTGCTGACCCCCCGGACAATCGACGAGGGAACCCCGCCCGAAACCGCGCTGGACCTCCTCGGCGAGCGCTGGACCCATCCGTTCGGCGTCGCCCCCGTCGGCATGGGCGGGCTCTTCCACCCCGAGAGCGCGCCGGCGCTGGCGAAGCGCTCCGCGAAGCTCGGAACGCCATTCTGCCTCTCCTTCGTCGCCTCCCATTCGCTGGAGACGATCGTCTCCGCCATGGGCCGCGCGCCCTGGCACCAGTTCTACTGGCCGCGGCCCGACGACGTGCAGAACGACATCCTCGCGCGGATGAAGGCGCTCGGCGTCACCGTCATCATGCCGACGCTGGATATTCCGGGCCATCAGTGGCGCGAGCGGACGATCCGCGCCGGCGTCGCCGCCAAGCCCTCGCCCTGGGTCACGCTCCGCGACGTGGCGCCGAAGCCGCTCTGGGCCTGGGAGACGCTGAAATACGGCAAGCCCGGCCTCCCCAACATCCAGACCTATTCGGGCGGCGGCCCGGCGGAGGCGGAGATGTTCCTCCTCCAGAACTGCATCCGCCCCATCGGCCCGGAGGAAATCCGCCGCCTGCGCGACAAGTGGGACGGGAAGATCGTGGTCAAGGGCGTCATGGCGCCCGAGGATGCGGAGGATTTCGTGAAGGTCGGGGTGGACGGCATCGTCGTCTCCAACCACGGAGGCCGCCAGCTCGACGCGGCGCCGGGCGCGCCCGAGATGCTGCCGCCCATCGTGGAGGCGGTGGGGGGCAAGACGGCGATCCTCGCCGATGGCGGGGTGAGGGACGGGATGGACGTGCTCCGCCTCCTCGCGCTCGGGGCGGATTTCGTGATGGTCGGGCGGCTCCCCTATTTCGCCTGCGCCGCGATGGGCGCCCGCGGCGCCGCCTCGCTCGACCTTCTGGCGATGCAGGTCCGCACCGTGATGGCGCAGCTCGGCGTCCGGAATGTCGAGGAGCTGCGGCGGCTCAAGGTCGAGATCGCCTGAGCGCCGGCCGTGCGGGCCGTCGAGCGGCCCGCACGCGGCATCCCCTATTCCGGCTTGCCGAACCCGCCCCCGGTCGGCGTCGTGACGATCACCGCCTCGCCCGCCTTCAGAACGGTCTCGTCGCAGCCCTTCAGCTCCTCGACCGCGCCGGAAAGCCGGCGCACCTCGGTCTTGCCGAGCGCGCCGTCCTCCCCGCCGAAGAGGCCCTTCGGTCGAACCGTGCGGTGGGAGGAGAGGATCGCCATGCGCATCTCCTCGAGGAAACGGAGCGTCCGCTTCGTGCCGCCGCCGGCGCTCCACCTGCCGCGCCCGCCGGAGCCGCGGCGGATGTGGAAATCCTCCAGCAGCACGGGGAAGCGATGCTCCAGCACCTCGGGGTCGGTCAGCCGCGAATTGGTCATGTGGACCTGCGCCGCGTCCGTCCCGTCAAACCCGTCGCCCGCGGGCGTGCCGGAGCAGATCGTCTCGTAATACTGGTAGCGGTCATCGCCGAAGGTGAGGTTGTTCATCGTCCCCTGGCTCGCCGCCATCGCGCCGAGCGCGGCGAAGAGCGTGTTGGTGACATGCTGCGAGGTCTCCACGTTCCCGGCCACCACCGCGGCGGGATATTCCGGGCGAAGCATCGAGCCTTCCGGGATCACGATCTCGATGGGCCGGAGGCAACCGGCGTTCATCGGGATGTCCCCCGCCACCATGACGCGGAAGCAGTAGAGGACGGCGGCGCGGGTCACGGGCTCCGGCGCATTGAAGTTCGTCGCCTGCTGCGGGCTCGTGCCCGTGAAGTCCACCTTCGCCGTCCGCGCCTCGCGGTCGACCGAGATGCGGACGCGGATGCGCGCGCCCTGGTCCGTCACCGTCTCCGCCTCGGAATCATGGAGCGCGTCGATCACGCGGCGGACGCTCTCGGCCGCATTGTCCTGCACATGGCCCATATAGGCCTGCACCGTCTCCAGCCCGAAATGGGAGACCATGCGGCGAAGCTCCCGCACGCCCTTCTCGTTCGCCGCGATCTGCGCCTTCAGGTCGGCGACGTTCTGGTGGACATTGCGGACCGGCCAGGGGTGATCGGTGAGGAGCGTCTTCAGCTCCGGCTCGCGGAAGCGGCCCCGGTCCACGATCTTGAAATTGTCGAAGAGCACGCCCTCCTCGTTCACGTTCGTGGCCAGCGGCGTCATCGAGCCGGGGGCCGAGCCGCCGACATCGGCATGATGCCCGCGCGAGGCGACGTAGAAGAGGATCGTCTCGCCCGCCTCGTCAAAGACGGGGGAGACGACGGTGATGTCCGGCAGATGCGTCCCGCCGTTATAGGGGGCGTTGAGCGCATAGACGTCGCCCGGCTTCATGTCCGGGTTCTGCGCGATGATCGTCTCCACCGAGCGGTCCATCGAGCCAAGATGCACCGGCATGTGCGGCGCGTTGGCGACGAGCGCGCCCGTGCCGTCGAAGACGGCGCAGGAGAAGTCCACCCGCTCCTTGATGTTCACCGAATAGGCGGTGTTCTGGAGCGTGACGCCCATCTGCTCCGCGATGGACATGAAGAGGTTGTTGAAGACCTCGAGCATCACCGGGTCCGCCTCCGTGCCGAGCGCATGGGCCTTCGGCAGCGCCTCCACCCGGCGGAGCACGATGTGATCCAGCTCCGTCACCTCGGCCCGCCAGCCGGGCTCCACCACGATGGTCTGATGCGGCTCCACGATCAGCGCGGGGCCGGCGACGCGGCAGCCGGGCTTCATCCCGGCGCGGTCCGCGTGGATCGCCGCCTTCCGCCAGGCGCCCTCGGTGAAGATCTCCGCCTCCGCTTCTGCCTCGCGCTCATGCGCGGGCGCGTCATGGCGCGGCTCCTCGATCTCCGCTGCGCCGCCGACCGCCTCCGCCTCGACCGCCTCGATCACCACGGGCTTGTCGTCGAAGGCGAAGCCGAACTGCGCCTTGTGCGCCGCCTCGAAGGCCGCGCGCATCTCCGCCTCAGTCCCGAGGGGGACGGGGAGGGGCGTGTCCGTTCCGTCATAGCGGAGATGGAGGCGGGGGTGCACCTTCACCGCATCGGGGGAGACGCCCTGCCCCTCCACCTCCGCCCGCACGGCGGCGCCGAGGGCCTCCGCCAGCGCCTCCGCCTCGGGGAGCGCGGCGTCGAGCCGCTTTGCCACCGCCTGCGTGCGCGTGGCGCGAATGTCCGCGAGGCCCATTCCATAGGCGGAGAGGACACCCGAATGTGGGTGGATCAGCACTGTCTTCATGCCGAGCGCATCCGCCACGCGGCAGGCGTGCTGCCCGCCCGCGCCGCCGAAACAGGCGAGCGCGTAGCCGGAGACGTCATGGCCCTGCTGCACGCTGATCTTCTTGATCGCGTTCGCCATGTTCTCGACCGCGATGGCGATGAAGCCCTCGGCGACCTCCTCGGGGCTCCGCCCGTCGCCGATCTTCTCGGCCAGCGCGGCGAATTTCGCGCGCACGGTCTCCACATCGAGCCGCTCGTCCTGGTTCGGTCCGAAGATGGCCGGGAAGTTCTCGGGCCGGAGCTTGCCGACCATCACGTTCGCGTCCGTCACGGCGAGCGGCCCGCCGCGGCGATAGCAGGCGGGGCCAGGATTGGCCCCCGCGCTGTCCGGCCCGACCTTGAAGCGCCCGTCCGCGAAATGGAGGATCGAGCCACCGCCGGCGGCGACGGTGTGGATGCGCATCATCGGCGCCCGCATCCGCACGCCGGCCACCTCCGTCTCGAAGGCGCGCTCGTATTCGCCGGCATAATGGCTGACATCGGTGGAGGTGCCGCCCATGTCGAAGCCGATGATCCGCCCCTCGCCGGCCATCGCCGCCGTCTCGACCGCGCCGACGACGCCGCCCGCCGGGCCGGAGAGGATCGCGTCCTTCCCCTGGAAGAGCTCCGCCGCCGTGAGCCCGCCGGAGGATTGCATGAACATCAGCCGCGCGCCCGAGTCCCCCTCTGAGTTCAGGAGCCGCGCGACGCGCTCCACATAGCGCCGGAGGATGGGGGAGAGATAGGCGTCAACCACCGTCGTGTCGCCGCGCCCCACGAGCTTCATGAGGGGGGAGACTTCATGGCTCACGCTGACCTGCGCGAAGCCCGCCTCCCGCGCCGCCTCCGCCACGATCTTCTCGTGTTCCGGATAGGCCCAGGCGTGCATCAGGACGATGGCGCAGGCGTCGATCCCGCCCTCCCGCGCCGCCTTCAGGTCGGCGAGGATCGCGGCGCGGTCCGGCGCGCGCTCCACCGTCCCGTCGGCGCGGACGCGCTCGTCGATCTCGACCACGGCCTCGTAGAGCAGTTCGGGCTTGATCACCTTCTTCGCGAAGATGTCGGGCCGCGCCTGATACCCGATCTCCAGCGCGTCCCGGAATCCCTTCGTGATGACGAGGAGCGTCCGGTCCCCCTTCCGCTCCAGAAGGGCGTTGGTGGCGACGGTCGTGCCCATCTTCACCGCGGCGATGCGCTCGGAGGGGATCGCCGCGCCGGTGTCGAGGGAGAGGAGGTCCCGGATGCCCTGAACCGCGGCGTCCTCATAGGCTTCGGGGTTCTCTGACAGGAGTTTGTGCGCGCGGATCTCCCCTTCCGGGCTCCGCGCCACTATGTCGGTGAAGGTGCCGCCCCGGTCGATCCAGAACTCCCACTTCGCCCGCCCAGCGCCGCCGTCAGCCATGCCGAATCCTCCTCTAGCGCCGCGCATCCCGTCACGAAGGCGCGCTGACGTCAACAATTTATTGACAAAATGTCTGCGTCATGGCCCGATCATCTCATGACAGAGCGTGAGAAAACGGCCTCTCCCGGCCCCGTCGTCTCCTCCGCCCATCTCGCCTCGGGCGCGATGCCGGAGCTTTCCGAGCTCGAATTCGGGCTCATCATGTGCTCCAACGCCTTCAACCGATGGGCGGCGCGCTGCATGGCCGCGGCGGGGGAGATCGGGCTCTCCCCGCTCGAAGTGCTCTGCCTCCACGCCGTGAACCATCGCGGGCGGGCGAAGCGGCTGGCCGACATCTGCCTCGTGATGAACATAGAGGACACGCATCTCGTCTCCTACGCGCTGAAGAAGCTCGAAGGCCGCGGACTGGTGAAATCCGGCCGCGCGGGCAAGGAGAAGACGGTCGCGATCACGCCGGCGGGGGAGGAGGCCTGCCTCGCCTACCGTGCGATCCGGGAGGCGGCGCTGGTCCGCGCGGTGAAGGAGATGGGGGTGGACGGCCCGCAGGTCTCCCGCCTCGCGGCGCTCCTCCGCGCGCTTTCGGGGCAGTACGACCAGGCGGCGCGGGCGGCGGCGAGCCTCTGACGGCGGCGAGGCCGACCGGGCATCGATCAGCGGAACCGCTCCGGCCGCGCCTCGCGAATCGCCATCTTGACCGTCAGCAGGTGCTCCGCCAGGCGCCGGCAATCCTCCTGCATCGGCGTCGACCGGCGCCAGATCAGCGCGATCTCGTGAAAGGCGTCGGGGTGGTCGACGCGGCGCACGATGAAATCCGGGTCGCGCACCGCCTCCGCGAGGGCATAGAGGGAGGGAAGGACGGCGATCCCGGCGCCCATCACCGCCATCTGGCGCACCGCGTCGAGGCTGGAGCCCTTGTAGTCCCGGCTCACATAGGTTCCGGCCGCCGCAGCGAGGCGCTCGACGATTTCGGAAAGGCGAAATTCGGGGCTGAGGGAGAGCAGCGGCCGCCCCGCGAGATCCTCCACCGAGACCGGTCCGGTCGAGGCCGAGAGCGGGTCCTCCGCGGCGGCGCACACCCAGAGCGATTCCGCGAAGAGCGAGAAGCTCGTGAAGGTCGGGTCGCCGGTCGGCGCGCCGATCACGGCGTCGAGCCTGCCCTCGCGCAGCATGTCCAGAAGCGCCGTCGTCGACCCCTCCTCCACGAAGAGCCGAAGACCGGGATAGAGCCGATGCAGCAGACGGCTGACGCTCGGCATGAAATAGCCGCCGATCGAAGGCAGGACGCCGATCGAGAGGCGGTCGCCGAAGAGCCCGCCGACATTGCGCGCCGAGGCGCGAAACTCCCGGATCTCGCCGAGGATGATCCGCGCGCGCGGCAACAGCCTTTCGCCCGCGGCGGTGAGAGTGACGCGCCGGGATGTGCGCTCGATCAGCGCGACGCCAAGCTCCGCCTCCATCGTCGCGAGTTGCTTCGAAAGGCTCGGCTGGCTGACCGCCAGCGCGGAGGCCGCCTTGCCGAAGGAGCGGTGCTCCGCGACCGAGACGAAATACTGGAGTTGCCGGAAGGTCGGTCGCGCGGGTCCATCTCTATCCATGCTTTCAGACTATGGAACAGGAGCGATAAATCAATTGGCGCGATCAATCTTCCGCCCCCATTTGGCCCCAATGGCGTTTTGCGCCGCCAGCAACAGATGGAGAAAACCGATGTTCAAGACCGCCGCACTCACCGCCGGCCTCGCCGTCCTCGCGACCGCGGGCGCGCTTCATGCTTCGCCCTTGACGCCCGAGAGGGTCACGGCGCTGAAGACCGCCTGGGGCGAGGGCATCGTGAAGATCGGCTCGGTCCATACGGCGGGCGGCGATTACGAAGCCGCTGCGCGCGAGCATATCGAGACCTTCTACGCCTATGGCGTCAGCGAGGTCCTCTTCAAGCCGACCCTTGCGAGCGAGGACCAGTTCCGCGGTTCGTTCGACGAGGCGCTGTCCTACTTCGTCGGCGGCGATATCGCTGAGGACAAGGGCTTCGCCATCGCCCCCTACACGGCGGTCCGCTGGGAGAACGAGGGCACGACGATCGTCGGCGACGTCGCGTTCTCGATGGGCAACTACTACTTCACGAAGACGGACGGTTCCGAAGTGAAGGTCGAGTACACCTTCGGGATCAGGCAGATGGAGAACGGCGAGCTGAAGATCGTGCTCCACCATTCGTCCGTGCCTTTCGTTTCCGGCTGATCGGCGGGCCGAAACGGGCGCTCCGGGCAGGCGATGAAGCCCGGAGCGCCCGCGTCTGACGAGAGACGGCGGCGCGTCGCCGGGCGAAGGCGGCGGGCCGGTTCGCCCCCGCCTCGGGCGCGTCCGGCGTGAAGCCGGAGAGGGTCGGGGCGGCCGCGAGGGAAGGGGGCCGAGGCGTGTCGAAGGCCGCGCCCGCCGCCCCGGCGCAGCATCGGGAGCCTCCGAGACGCTTGCAATCCGCGCTGCGGCGCCGCCTCCTGCGGCAAAACGGAGGGAGGCGGCGATGGCGCTGGATCGTGAGGAATACTCGCTGGCGGGGGGCGTCCCGCCCATCAGCCACTACACGGATGCGGTGCGCTTCGGCGACACGCTCTACATCTCCGGCCTCGCGCCGCTCGACGCCGACCTGAAGGTGGTGAGCGACGACGTGGCGGAGCAGACGCGGAACCTCTTCGAGCAGATGAAGAAGATCCTCGCCTTGGCGGGCGCGGATTTCCGCAACGTCCTCCGCGTCACCGTCTATCTGACCGACGTGAACGACCGGACGAGGATCAACCCGGTCCGCCAGGAATATTTCGGCCAGACGCGCCCGGCGAGCACGCTGATCGAGGTCTCCGCCCTCGCCATTCCGGGCATGAAGGTGGAGATCGAGGCGATCGTCGGGCTGGAGCGTTAGAGCGGCCGGCATTCCGGCCGGCAGAGGGCGACGACAGGGCCCTCCGCCGCGTCGAGCGCCGCGCGCGCCGCGCCGCCATGGCGCGGGCAGGCCGGAACCGGCGCCCGCGCCGCGTCGCGCCGGGCGAGTTCGAGGAAGGCCGGGTCCAGCCCCTCGGAGTGGATCACCGTCCCGGCGGCCTGAAGGCGCTCAACGTCCCGCATCGTGAAGAGGTCGGGCGCAGCGGGAACGGGTATGAACGTGAGCGCCGCATCCCCGCCCTCCGGCGCGCCGCCGGCGGCGATGGCGGCCCCGATCATCGCGGCGGCCTCCGCCTCCCGCCCCTCGGCCCAGGCCCGCCAGGGCGCGCCGGTCAGCGCCCAGTTCCAGAAGCGGCGGCGCGCCGCGCCCGCCGGCACCGCCTCCGCCGCCTCCCGCCAGCCGCGCGCCATGGCGACGAAGGGGCCAAGGCGGGGGGAGAGCGCGGCCTCCAGCATCGTCTTGATCCGCCGGCCGAGCACGGGCGCCGCGCCCTCCGTCCCGATGGCGACCACCACCGGGTCCCGGTCCACCAGCGCGGGGAAGATCATGTCGCAATCCGCCGGCCGGTCGACGACGTTGACGAGCGCGCCGGCCGCCCGCGCCGCCTCAGCCGCCCGCATGTCCAGCGCCTCGTCCTCCGACGCGACGAACACATAGGCTGCCCCCGCGAGCGCCGCCTCGTCCAGCGCCGCCGCCACATGCGCCGCCCGCCCCGCGGCGACATGCCCGGCGAGTTCGGGGATCAGCGCCTCCGCCATTAGCGTCAGTCGCGCGTCCGTCCGCACGAGAAGGCGCATCTTCTGCGCCGCCTGCTCCCCCCCGCCGACGACCACGACAGGGCGCGCGGCCGTGTCGAGGAACATCGGGAACCAGCGCATTCAGTCCCGCCCGCGGGCGAGGTCGCGCGCGGTGACGATGCGCTTCTGGAAGAGCCAGATCCCGAGCGCGACGCCGAGGCCGATCGCATCCGTCAGCAGCCCGCCCTTGATCATGGCGATCGCCGCCCCGACCATCAGCGCCCGGAAGACGATGTTCAGCGGCCCCTGGAACCAGCCCACGATGGCGCAGGCGAGCAGGAACACCCCGCCGAGCGCCGTCGCCGTCACATGCAGGATGTCGATCCAGTCCCCCTGCATGAGGAGCGCGGGCGAGGCGAAGAACATGAAGGGCACGATGAAGGCCGCAAGGCCGATCTTGAAGCTCTCCACGCTCGTCCGCATCGGGTCGGAGCCGGCGATGGCCGATCCCGCATAGGCGGCGAGCGCCACGGGCGGCGTGATGGCGGACATGACCGCGAAGTAGAAGATGAAGAAATGCGCGACGAGCGGCTCGATCCCCATCCGCACCAGCCCCGGCGCGATCACGCTGGCGGCGACGGCGTAGGCCGCCGTCGTCGGCATCCCCATGCCGAGGATGATGGCGACGAGCATGGAGAAGAAGAGCGCGACGAACTGGTTGTCCCCCGCCACGGAAAGGAGGAGCGAGGCGAAGCGCGTGCCCACCCCGGTCAGCGCGATGACGCCCACGATCACGCCCGCCGCGGCGCAGACGGCGACGAGCTGGAGCGACATCCGCGCGGCGAGCTCGAAGGCGTAGAGGATCGCCCGCGGCCCCATCCGGTAGGGCGTGAGCCAGCTCACCACCGCCGCCGCGCCCATGGCGAGCGTCCCCGCGCGGATCACCGAGTAACCGGCGAAGAGCGCGCCGATCAGGATGATGATCGGGATGAAGAGGAAGGCCTGCCTCGCCAGCTTCGCGAATTCGGGAAGCTCGGAGCGCGGCAGCCCGCGCATGTTCCGCTTCACCGCCTCGAGGTCCACCACGAAATAGACGCAGGCGAAATAGACGATGGCGGGGATGATCGCGGCGACGACGATGTCCGCATAGGGGATCGCCGTGATCTCCGCCATGATGAAGGCGCCGGCGCCCATGATCGGCGGCATGATCTGCCCGCCGGAGGAAGCCGCGGCCTCCACCGCCGCCGAGGTTTGCGGCTTGTAGCCGACCTTCTTCATCAGCGGGATGGTCAGCGAGCCGGTGGCGACGACATTGCCCGCCGAAGTGCCGTTGATCATGCCCATGAGGCCCGAGCCGAAGACGGCGACCTTCGCCGGCCCGCCCCGCGCCCCGCCCGCCGCGGCGAAGGCGAAGTTGACGAAATACTCGCCCACCTTGCTCGCCTGCAGGAAGGCCGCGAAGGCGACGAAGAGGATGATGTAGGTCGAGGAGATCGCCGTCGTCGGCCCGAGGATGCCGTTGTCGGTGTAGATGAAGGCGAAGAACCGCGCCGGGTCATAACCGCGATGCGAGAGCACGCCCGGCAGCCACGGGCCGACAAAGGCGTAGGCGACGAAGACGGCCACGATGACGACGAGCGCGAGCCCGGCGAGCCGCCGCGTCAGCTCGAGGATCAGCGCGATCCCGGCGATCGAGGCCCACATGTCGTTCGGATGGGGGAAGACCTGCGCGCGCACCCGCAGGAATTCCGCATGCGCGACGATATAGGTTCCCACCGTCACCGCCGCGACCGCGAGCACCACATCGGCGGCGGAGAGGCGCGCGCGCGCGCCCGGCTTCTCCATCCAGGCCGCGACGATGGCGAGCGCGGTTCCCGCGGCGAGCGGCCAGCCGAAGGTCGCGAGCATCTTCGCGGGGGGCGAGCCCGTCGTCACAAGGTCCCCCGTCGCGACGGCGAGCCAGATCTGGCCTGTCGCGAGGGAGACGAGCACGGCCGCGGGCCCGATCAGCAGCCAGCGCCCCATCCCCTCCGGCGCCGTCTCGTCGGCGGAGAAGCTGCGCGAGGCGTGGATCAGGAAGCCGAGCGCAAGCCCGCCCGCCACATGGATCAGCCGATAGGCCCAGGGCTCCAGCGGGTAGAGGTTCATCACCCCGATATGAAAGGCGGTGTAGAGCACGCAGAAGGCCGCGACGGCGAGGCCGAGCCCGCCCTTGAGCACGCGCTGGTTTCCGGCCAGCACCTCCTCGTCCACGCCCTTGGCGATCAGGGGCTCGGATACGGGCGCGCCTGCGCCGGTCTGCGCTAATGTCATCGGTCTCAATCCCTGTTGCGGCGCCCGGTCTTGTTTCGCCGGTCTTGGTTTCGGCGACCGTAGCGCAAAAGGGCCGGAGCGCATAGCGCGCCCCGGCCCCCTGATGTTCAGGCCCGGATCAGCCCTTGAGGTTGTCCGGAACCGTCAGCCCCTTTTCCTCAAGATACCGCACCGCGCCCGGATGGAACGGCAGGAAGGCGTTGTTCACCCAGTTCTGCAGCAGCGTCGCCTTGGCGGCCGCGTGGATCTGCACCATGCGGTCGTTGTTCTCCATCACCAGCTTGGTGATCTCGTAGGCGAGGCTCTCCGGCACGTCCTTGTGCGCGATGGCGAAGTTCCACATCGCGACGGAGGCCTGATCCTCGGTCTGCCCGGTATAGGTGTTCGCCGGGATCGTGAAGTTCGAAACCTCGGGGAACATCTCGAGGATCTTGGCGTGCTCCTCCGGCGTGAAGCCGAGGAAGGTCACGTCCGCCTCGGCGGCGAGCTGGGAGAAGGCGCCGGTCGGCAGCCCGGCGGCGAAGGCGAAGACGTCCACGAGGCCGTCCTTGAGCTGGCCCGCCGTATCGGCCGCGCCCGCGTTGGAGACGGTAGCGTCCACGCCCAGCGCCTCGAGGAAGCGCGGCCAGTAGGTGCCGGGCGTGCCGCCCGCGGGGCCGACGCCGACGCGCTTGCCGCCCATCTCGGAGACAGACGTGACGCCGGAGGAGGTCAGCGTCACCGCATGGAACGGCGTCTCGTACATGGGGAAGAGCGCGCGGACATCGGTATGCGGCAGGCCGGGGGCGAGCTCGCTCTTGCCGGTCCAGGCCTCGAACATCGGGCCCATCGTGACCATGCCGAGCTGAACCTGGTTGGTCTGCACCAGCGTCGCGTTCTGCACCGGCCCGCCCGTCACCTCGCCGGAGACGTTAACGCCGAGCGCCTCGGAAATGTAGGCCGCGAGGCCGTTGCCATAGACGAAATAGACGCCGCCCTGGCTCGCCGTGCCGATGGCCATGTCGGTCGGCCAGCCCGTCCGGTCCTGCGCCTGCGCCGCGCCTGCGGCGATGAGGGCGCCGAGCGCGAGCCCGGCTCCGAATTTCCTGAGCATATGTGTCTCCCTGACGTTGTTCGCACGATTATGTTCGCGCCGGCGCGGAACATAGGGGGGGAGCGGCGGGGCGGCAACGGGAATCGGCGGCGGGCGCAGGCCTGCTGCGCCTCAGCGGCGGGCGAGATCGCCTCTCGCCCGCTCTGCAATCGCGTTCATCCGGAAGGCGCGCGGCGTCGTCGCCAGCGCCGCGCGGAAGGCGCGCGTGAAATGCGCCTGGTCCGCATAGCCGCAGAGAAACCCGATCTCTGCGAGGTCCCGCTCCTCCTCCGCTTCGAGGAGCCGAACCGCCGCCGCCGCACGGATGTCCGCGACGATGCGGGAGAAGGGCTTGCCCTGCTCATGCAACAGGCGCTGGAGCGAGCGCGGGGAGCGCCCGAGCTCCCGCGCCGCCGTTCCGACTGTCCAGCGCCGCGTCAGGTCGCGGCGAAGAATGTCGCCGAGCGCGCGGCGGCCGCACGCAGCCGGGTCGGGGCCGCGCCCCGGCTCCACCCGGTCCCATTCGATGATCCATACGGCGCTCTCCCCCTCGCCGGGGGCGCTTGTCCGGCACCCCTCGAAGGCCCAGCCCTCCGCGCCGCGCGGGCGGGCGCGGAGGCCCTTCGCGCCGGTCCGGCGGACGAGCGCCACGAGGAGGCCGAAGACGAGGAAATCCTCCTCGCGCAGCGGCGGCTCATGGGGGCTGACCGCGACATGACGGAGAACGAGTCGCCCGGGTTCCGAGGAAAGCGCCTCCGTCCGGTGCCGCGAATGCACATAGCGCTCCAGCCTGCGCCACCGCTCCACCGCATCCTCCGGGCTCTCCGCCCGCTCCATCGCCGCGAGCGCCGGCTCGTCGCGGAGGCTTTCCAGCGCCTCGCCGATCCGGAGCAGCGCCATCGCCCCGTGCCGCTCCGCGATGCGCCGCAGCGCCTCGCGCTTCGAGGCGAGGGGGACATGCGCGCCCGGTTCCGACCCGGCGGGACCGGCGGCGAACCCCTGGCGCGCAAGGCCCGCCCTGATGAGCCGCATCATCGCGGCGGAGGCGAAATCCTCCATCCGCCCGCCTCAGGAGCCTACGGGAAGTCGGGCGGGCGTCGCCCCGGCCAGCGAGGCCCAGCCGTTCGCGATGGCGGCGGGGGCGGAGGCCATCAGCGTCTCGCCCGCGCCGACGGGGGGCTCGCCGCCGTCGATCAGCGCGATCTCGATGGGCGGCGCGTCCCGCATCGTCGGGATCGGCGCATCCGCGAAATCGCGCTCGCGGATCGCCGCGCCGCGGAGCGTGAGCCGGTCTGACAGGACCATGCCGATGGACCACATCACGTTCCCCTCGCATTGCGCCCGCACCTGGTCCGCATTCACGATCACGCCGCAATCATGCGCGCAATAGACATGGCTGACGAAGGGCTCCCCGCTCTCGCGAAACGCCAGATCGGCGATCACCGCGCCATAGCTGACGCCCTTGTAGACGCCGCAGCCCACCCCGCGGCCCGCTTCCGGCGCCGGCCCCGCGAGCGCCGCCACCGCTTCGAGAACCCGGCGGAGGCGCGGGTCCGAGACATGTCCGAGGCGGAACTCCACCGGCGATAGGCCCGCACGCGCGGCGCAAAGGTCCATCGCCATCTCGATGGCGAGCGTGTTCGGCCCCGCGCCGAGCCCGCGCCACGCGCCGGTGCGCACCGGCAGCCGCTCCAGATCATAGCCGACGGAGAGCGCGGCGAAATCATAGGGCGGCAGCGCGTTCCGCGCGGCGCCGTCATCCCCGAGGAAATCGGTGAAGGTCTGCATCCAGGCCGGAAGCACGGCGCTGGTGTAGATGACATGGCCCGAGGCGAAGCGATGGCTCCACGCATCGATCCGCCCGTCCTTCAGCCGGGCGCGCACGCGATGGCTCGTCGGCGGGCGGTGATAGGCGAGCGCGAATTCCTGCGCGCGGGTCCACTGGACCTTCACCGGCCTGCCCGCGGCGCGGGAGAGCGCGGCGGCCTCGCGCTCGACCATGGGAACGACCTTGCCGCCGAAGCCGCCGCCGACCCGCTGCGGGATCACGACAAGCGCCTCCTCGTCAAAGCCGAGCTGGTCGACGAGGGTGTCGCGCACGAAGAACGCATCCTGCGTCCCCGTCCAGAGCCGCCCGCCCTTCGCCCCCATGTCGGCGACGGCGCAGCGCGGCTCGATGGGCGAATGCGCCGCGAGCGGCGTGTCGATGCGGAGGTCGACATCCCAGGGCGCCGTCTCGTCCACCCGGTCGTCCGCCAGGTCGTAGCGGGCGCCGCCCCGGGCGAGGCGCCGGTCTATATCGAGCGTCTCCGCGATCGCGCCCTCCGCAGGCGCCTCGTCGATCTCCCATTCGACGGCGAGCGCCGCCTCGATCCGGTCCAGCGCGCCGGGCGTCTCCGCGACGATCCCGAGGCCCTCGCTGTCGTTGAGGTCGAGATCGTCGCCTTCGACCAGCGCGACGAAGCCCGGCTCCGCCCGCGCCGCGGCCGCGTTCCACCGAAGCGGGCGCGACCCGATCTCGGGCGACGCCTCCGCGCGGACCACGCGGCCGAAGGTCATGCCCGGCAGCCTGATATCCGCGGCGAAGAGCGGCGCCCCGGTGACGATCGCCTCGCCGCCGACAAGGGGCGCGGCCCCGCCAAGCGCGCCGGGCCGGAAGGCGAGTAGCTCGGAGACAGGGCGTTCGTCAGTGTCGATCCGCCCCGTTCGCCCCGCGGCGAGCGCGCCGCGCAAGGACGCGCAGGCTTGCGCCAGCGGAAACACGAAGTCCTGCACGCTCTCGCTGCCGACCGTCGCGCGGTAGGGGGCGATGGCCGCTGTGTCGGCTTGAATCACATCGAGTTCGTCCCAGCCGACCCCAAGCTCGGCGCAGGCGATCTGCTTCATCGCGGTGGAGATGTTCTGGCCAAGCTCCGCCCGCGGGAGGGAGAGCGCATAGCGCCCGTCGCGGAAGGCGATCCAGGTCGAGGCCGCCTCCGCCGTCGGCTCGGGGCGTCCGGGAATGGTCGGCAGGGCGCGCGCCGGCGGCGCGAAGACGGCGCAGGCCGAGGCGCCGGAGAGCATCGCGAGGAAGGATCGCCGGTCCATCACGCCGCCTCCGCCGCCCGGCGGATCGCCGCCCTTATCCGTCCATATGTCCCGCAGCGGCAGAGATTGCCCGCCATCGCCTCGTCGATCTCTTCATCCGAGGGGCGGGGCGAGCGGCGCAGCAGCGCGACGGCGGACATGATCTGCCCCGCCTGGCAATAGCCGCATTGCGGGACGCTCGCCTCGAGCCACGCCGCCTGCACGGGATGCAGGCCCGCAGCGCCGGCCAGCCCTTCTATCGTCTCGATCCGCGCCGCGCCCATCTCGCCCGCGACCTCGATACAGGCGCGCCGCGCCTCCCCGTCGATGATGACGGCGCAGGCCCCGCATTGCCCGAGGCCGCAGCCGAACTTGGCGCCGACGAGCCCGAGCCCGTCGCGCAGCGCGGAAAGGAGCGTCTCCCCGCGCCAGGCATCCGGCAGGCTCATCGCCCGCCCGTTCACGTTCAGATCCATGGCCGCCTCCGTTTGCGATGAGGCGAAGATCGCGCGCCCTTGCGCCGGTTTCTTGAATGATCGCGCCAAAAAACGGAGGCGGCTCAGCGCCCCTCGCCCTCCCGGTCGCGTTCATGGAGCGCGAGGCCGGGGAAGGGCGGCAGCCAGGGCTCCCGCCGGATCGTCCAGAGCTCGTAGGTCGGCTCGAACGCGCCCGGCTCGTCCAGCGCCCCGAGATGGACCTTGATCTCGCCCTCCGAGCAGGAAAAGACGGAGGAGCCGCAGACCGGGCAGAAAGCCCGCCCCCTGTACTCCCGCACCTCCCCCGAGACCGTGACCGCCCCCTCCGGAAAGATCGCGGAGGCGTGGAAGAGCGCGCCGTGATGCTTCCGGCAGTCGAGGCAATGGCAGAGGCCGACCCGCAGGGGCCGCCCCGCCGCCGCGATCCGCACCGCGCCGCAGAGGCAGCCGCCCGTGACCCGCTCCACTACGATCCTCCTCAACTAGTCCGTCTGCCCCCCGATGTCTGTCTCTCTGCGATTATGGGCTATTTTCCTCGCAGCCCCCCAAGCTTGCGCCAATGGGCGTCATTCGGACGCTTGATCTCCCAGTATTTCCAACCGTCGAGGCTCGGTCTTGTTCCCTTTTTCGTAGTAGCAACACTTGCCGCAGCAGCGGAGGGGCTATTTGAACGCTTGCCGTCAATCACCCATTCTCCGTTCTCAATGCTTCCGCGAAACAGTTGCCCGTTATACTCCATCCTAAGTTCTGTGCCGTGGGGGAGTTCGACACCCTTCCCAGACCACGGCCGAATGCCCGGCAGCGAAGTTTTCTGAGGCGAAATTGGAGAGCCTGTCGTCGTTCCTAGTGCCTTTGGAGGCAGTTTGAGAAGTCGCCTCAAAGCGTCATTGGGGCTCTCCTCGAAGCCAGTTCGCTCCAACTCGATAGCCTGGTGAACATCGAAGTCGACCTCAATCGCTCTCATCTGGCCCATGAAGCCCTCCCAAAGGGTGCTATTGTGCCTATGAGATAGCGGAGAGAAAGGAGCGAATCAAGGGATTTCAGTGAAAATAGCAGTAAAGTCGAGCCATCTGCTCTCGACCCGCTCCCCGGTCATATCGCCCGCCCCGCGCCCTCCCACCACTTCGCGCGGAGCCGGCGCTTGAAGATCTTGCCCGAATCCTCCCGCGGCAGCGCCTCATGGAACTCGAAGATGCGCGGATGCTTCATCCGGGCCAGCCGCCCTTCGAGAAAGGCCCGGAGCGCGCCTTCGTCCCCCGCCGCGCCCGCCACGGGCTGGACCGCGGCGACGATCATCTCCCCGAACTCCTCGTGCGGCGCGCCAAAGACGGCCACGTCCGCCACGAGCGGGCATTCGATCAGCGCGGCCTCGATCTCCGCGGGGAAGATGTTGGCGCCGCCCGAAATGATCATGTCCTTCTTCCGGTCGGAGATGAAGAGGAACCCCTCCGCGTCCACGCGGCCGAGATCGCCGACCGAGACATGGCCGTGCGCCTCCTCCTTCGCTTCCGGCTCGTTGGAATAGTCGAACCCGCCGAAGGCCTCCATCCGCGCGAAGATGCGCCCCGTCTCCCCCGGCGGCAGCGCGCGCCCGGCCTCGTCGAGGATCAGGAGCGTCCCGCCCAGCGCCATCCGCCCCGCCGTGCCGGGCCGCGCCAGCGCGTCCTCCGGCCCCGCCATCGTCATGAAGCCGATCTCGGAGGCGCCGTAGCTCTCCCAGATCACGGGCCCCCACCACTCGATCATCGCGGCCTTCAGCGCGTGCGGGAAGGGCGACCCGGTGGAGACGGAGAACTCGACGGAGGAAAGGTCATGCGCCGCCCGCGCCGCCTCCGGCAGCTTCAGGAGGCGGGAGAACATCGTTGGCACCGCATAGAGATGCGTCGCCTTCCGATCCGCGATGGCGGCGAGGAATCCCTCGGGCTCGAAGCGCGGCAGCACCGTCACCTCGTTGTCCCCCATCGCCAGCGCCATCGAGGTCAGCGTCGAGGGCGCGGAATGATAGAGCGGCGCGGCGGTGAGGAAGCGCCCGCCGGGCCGCATCCGCATCATCTCCCGCGCCGCGCGGCGCAGCACGTCCCCGAAATCGCCGCCCGCCGGGGCGATGCGGCGGATGCCCTTCGGCCGGCCCGTCGAGCCCGACGTGTAGCGGAGCGGCGGCCGCTGCGGCCGCGGCGCCGGAAGCGGCGCCGAAGCTTCCCGCAGCGCCGCCCATTCCGGCAGGTCGGGCCGCGCCGCCGCCGCCTCCGCGCTCACGCCATAGGCGGCGCGGATCGCGGGCCCCGGCGTCACGGCGATGACCCGCTCCGGCCGCGCCTCCGCCAGCAGCGGCAGGAGGTCGCGATGGGCGACGACGACCTTCGCCCGGCAATCGGCGAGGATCTCCGCCGCCTCCCGCGCCGCCCCGTGCCAGTTGAGCGCGCAGAGCGAGGCGCCGGCCATGGCGACGGCGCGCATGAGTTCGAGCTGCGCGAGGTCGTTCCGCATCAGGAGCGCGACGATGTCGCCCGCCTCCACCCCCATCGCCGCCAGCGCGCCCGCGCCCTTCGCGCCCCGCCGCTCCAGCTCGTCCCGGCCGATCCGGCCGTCCGCATCCCCGACCGTGACCATCCCCGCCCCTTCGTCTTTGACTCTTCCGTCGCTTCGACTATAAGCCCGCGTCCGCGGCGCTTACACCCCTGGAGGATCGCCGCGCTGGATAGGAGAACATCATGGCTGACATGCCGATCATCGAGGCCCGGGCGCGGGCCGACGCGGGCAAAGGGGCCGCCCGCCAGACGCGCCGCGAGGGATACGTCCCCGCCGTGATCTACGGCGGCGGGCAGGCGCCCGAAACCATCGCGATCAAGGACAATGTCCTGATGCGGCACCTCAAGGCGGGCAAGTTCAAGTCCACCCTTCTCAACGTGAAGGTGGACGGGAAGGACAACCGCGTGATCTGCCGCGAGGTGCAGCGCGACGTGGTGAAGGACCTGCCGATCCACGCGGATTTCCTCCGCCTGTCCGAGCGGAGCCGGATCAACCTCTACATCCCCGTCGAGTTCGTCGGGCACGAGACCTGCCCCGGCCTCCGCGCCGGCGGCGTCGTGACCGTTGTGCGGCAGGAGGTCGAGCTGAAGGTGACCGCGGGCGACATCCCGGAGAAGCTGGTCGCGAACCTCTCCGGCAAGAAGATCGGCGACGTCATCACGATCAGCCAGATCGAACTGCCGAAGGGCACGACGCCGACCATCACCGGCCGCGACTTCGTGATCGCGAACATCGCCGCCCCGGCCGGCCTCATCGCCGCCGAGGACGAGGCGGAGGAGGAGGCGGAGGAGGCGTGAGCCTTCCCCGCCCCTGAGACGGATCGCGCCGCCCGGCTCCCGGGCGGCGCTTCGCTTTCGGGAGGGCGCGCATGAAACTCCTCGTCGGCCTCGGCAATCCCGGCGCCCGCTACGCCCGCACCCGCCACAACATCGGCTTCATGGCGCTGGACCGGATCGCGGAGGCGCATGGCTTCTCCCCGTGGCGGAAGAAGCACCAGGGCGAGGTCGCCGAAGGCCGGCTCGGAGACGTGCGGGCCCTCCTCCTGAAGCCGCAGACCTTCATGAACCTTTCCGGCCAGTCGGTCGGCGAGGCCGCGCGCTTCCTGAAGATCGAGCCGGCGGAGATCACCGTCTTCCATGACGAGATCGACCTCGCGCCCGGCAAGTGCCGGGTGAAGCATGGCGGCGGCCATGCCGGCCATAACGGCCTTCGGTCGATCCACCAGCATCTCGGGCCCGACTACGCCCGCGTCCGCCTCGGCGTCGGGCATCCCGGGCGGAAGGAGGAGGTGGCGAACTACGTCCTCCACGACTTCGCAAAGGCGGAGGAGGGCTGGCTCGACGACGTGCTGAGAGGCTGCGCCGACGGCGCGCCGGCCCTCGCGGCGGGGGATGACGCCGGCTTCATGAACGCGGTGGCGCTCAGGGCCGCGCCGCAGCGCCCGAAGCCGCCGAAGGCCGAGGCGCCGAAGGCCGAGCCCGCGCCGGAGCCGAAGCCCGAAACGCCGGAAAACCCGTTCGCCCGCCTCCTCGACCGCTTCCGCAAATGACCGCCCCCATCCCCGAACGCCTCGACGCGACCGGCCTCCTCTGCCCGCTCCCCGTCCTGCGGGCGCGCAAACGCCTCGCGGCGATGCCCCCCGGCGCCGTGCTCGAAGTGCTGGCGGACGATCCGGCGGCGGTGGTGGACATGCCGCATTTCTGCGCCGAGCAGGGGCATGAGCTGCTGGCGCAGGAGCCGCGGGAGCGCGGGGCGACGGCGTATCGGATCAGGCGGGGCGGCTGAGCCGCCCGCGGGGCGTCAGGCCGCGACGAGCCTGAAGCCGTCTCCGGCATACCACGCCTGCAAGCCGTCGCTGCGCTCCATCCGGCTCAGCGGTGGGGGCGACCCGCCCGAGCCGCGGAGCGCGGCGGACAGCGCTTCAGCCTCGGCGTCGCTCCGGGCGCCGCCGCAAGGATAGAACCCGCACCGTCCGAGCGACGCGGCGTTGAGCGCGCCCCCCTTGTCTTCGAGCCTGAGCATGAAGCCCCAGCCGTCTGATCCGGTGAAGGGAACCGCCATGCGACCGCCCGGCGCGAGCGCCGCGAGCCAGGGCTCCGGAACATGCGTTGCGCCGGCGAAGGCGACGATGACGTCCAACGCGGGTAACCCGGAAACGGCGGTGGCGTCGCCTGCGATGATCTCCACATTCGGGCGGCCTCTCAAGGCGGCCCTGGCGCGCGTCGCAAGCGCCGCATCGATCTCATAGCCGATCACCCGCCCGGAAGCCCCGACGAGTTCCGCCATGATCGCCGTGAAATAGCCGACCCCGGCGCCGACCTGCAGCAGGGTCTCTCCGGGCTTGATGTCGAGCTTGTCGAGATAATAGGCCCAGAGCGACGGGAGCCCGCTGTTCAGCCCTCGGGCGTCGTCAATGGAGATCAGGAGGTCGTGGTAGACATGGCGCGGATCAGCGCTCGGGCTAGCCACAGGCGGGCGGTCAAAGGCGCGCGGATGCAGCATCCACGGCCCGTCTCCAAGAAATTGCTCACGTTCGACCCGCGCGAACGCTTCGACAATCCGGGGATCATGGACGACCGGGGCCGCAGCCCTGATGTCTTCGGCGAACCGGCGCCGTGCCGCAGCAATATCGGCCTGCACGGCGCTCAATCCTTCCCCCGCGACTTCAGAAACGCCTCGCAGGGGTCCCCCCGGTCGAACGGCTCCGTATAGATCACCGCGTCGAACGGCGCGCCGCCCTCCAGCGCCGCCGGGTCCGCCCCCTCCGGTATCTCGATCAACCCGACCGAGACCACCGTCACCTCCGGCGCGGCGCGGCGGAGATAGAGGGGCGAGCCCCGGTCCGTCCGCGCATGGCCGTTGCCGGTGATGAAGACGACCGGCCGATGGCCCGCCTCGTGGAGCCTGAGCGCCGCGTCAGCGAAGGCGGCGTCGCGGAGCTGCTGCGCCTCGACCATGCCGGGGAGGATCGCGGTGGGCAGGGCGCCGCAATGCGCCTCGTCCTGCTCGCGGATCATGTCCTTCGCCACGTCCTCCGGCATCCGCTCGTCGAGCCGGTAGCGGGCCAGCGCCTCGCCCCCCGCCTTCGCCGCGCCTTCCTGCGCGCTCCGCATCAGCGCCTCGCGCGGCACGCCGCCGCCGGCGATCCATGCCTCCGGCGCGGCCTCGAAGATCGGCGCGTACATCGCCCAGTCCGGCCAGCCGGAATTCGCCCAGTCCAGCGCCTCGCCGAGATCCTCCCCGAGGTCGCGGGCGTTGTTCGCCGCGTCCTCCTTCTCCTGCGGGATCATCTCGAAGGCGAGGCCGCCGGGGGCCAGCGCCTCGGTCAGCCGCGCCTGCCATTCGTGGTGGCGCGGATTGTCATGGCGCTCGCCGAGGATGGCGATATCCGCCCCCTTGAGCAGCGCGAGGAGACCGGCCTCGTCCAGCGCCTCCCCCCCGGCGCAGATCGCGCCGGGGGCGGGGGCGCAAGGCGCGGCGGAAACGGCCGCCGGCGCGGCGAGAACGGCGAGGAGGAGAAGCGGGGCGCGGGTCATGGTGCGGGAGATAGGTGGAAATCGGAAAATGCGAAACCCGTCCCGCCCTTTCTCCTCGCACGCCTCGCGCCGGGAGGGTGGAAGCGCCGCCCGCGCGCCCGTCTCCTTCGGGAGAGGGGGCGGGGCTCCCCGTGAGACGCACGCGCGCGGCGCTGGCCCCCGGCGCGCCGGCGGGCCATATAGGAGGCATGGGCCGCAACAGCTATCACCACGGCAACCTGAAGTCGGCCCTCGTCGAGGCCGTGCTCTCGCTCATCTCGGAGAAGGGGCCGAACGGCTTCTCCTTCGCGGAGGCGGCGCGGCGCGCCGGCGTCTCCCCCGCCGCGCCCTACCGCCATTTCAAGGACCGGGACGAACTGATCGTCGAGACGGCCCGGCGCGGCTTCGAGCTTTTCGCCGCAAGGCTGGAGGCGGCGTGGGACGAAGGGCGCCCCTCCGCGCTCTCGGCTTTCGAGCGCGTGGGGCGCGCCTATCTCGGTTTCGCGAAGGCGGAACCCGCCTATTTCGCCGCGATGTTCGAGGCCGGCGTCTCGCCCGACCGGGATCCGGAGCTGCGCGCCGCCGCCGACCGCGCCTTCAACGCCCTCCATCGCGCCTGCGCGAAGCTGGCGGAGAAGATGCCGGAGGCGAAGCGGCCGCCCGTCCTGATGATGTCCTATCACCTCTGGGCGCTCAGCCACGGCGTCACCGCGCTTTTCGGGCGGGGGGACGAAGCGCGGCGCCGCGCGCCGATCCCGGCGGAGGACCTGCTGGAGGCCGGCGCCGCGATCTATCTGCGCGGCCTGGGCTTCATCCCCGAAGACCCCTGACGATTTTTCGCCCGTCGCCGCTTGACGGCCCGGAAGGCCTCTCCCATCTATGTGAATGTGATTAACATTAACATGCCGGGAAGGAGGCTGCTGACGTGAACAAGATCGGCGAATGGCTGAGAAGCGCCGAGGCGTGGCTGGACGAGAAGGGCCGCCCCGCCTGGATCGTGGCGATGGTCCTCGGTTTCATACTCGTCTGGCCGCTCGGCCTGGCGATTCTCTTCTACATGCTCTGGAGCGGACGGATGGGATGCAGCAAGGGCGGCTGGGGCCGCAAGTATCGCAATGAACGGATGGGCGAGACGGGCAACGCCGCCTTCGACGAATACCGCGCGGAGACGCTGCGGCGGCTGGAGGAGGAGCGGACGGCCTTCGTCGGCTTCCTCGACAAGCTCCGGAAGGCGAAGGACAAGGCCGAGTTCGACCAGTTCATGGCGGACCGGAACCGGCGCGACGACGGGCCGATCTCGGCCTGAGCCGAACGTCGCGGGATTTTCGGGGGCGCGGGGAAACCCGCGCCCTTCTCATTGCCGGCCGGGCGCGCCGCTGCAGCCGCCCTCCGCCCTGAAAAATTTCGAAATTTTGAAAAATCCTTTGGAATCAACGGACGAAGCCCGATTTCCATGGAAATCCGCCGCCCGAGAGCCTCAGAAGCCCTCGATCAACCCCTCCGTCCAGCACTTGAGGATGACCTGCGCCACCGCCCCCTTCCGCGCCGGGGCGATCCGGTCCGACCGGCCGGCGAGCGCCTCCGCCACCTCCGCCTTGGAGACCCAGAGCGCGTCCTCCAGCTCGTTCGCGCCGAGGTCGATGGCGTTCGCCTCCGCCCGCCCGGCGCAGCCGATCATCAGCGAGGCCGGGAAGGGCCAGGGCTGGGAGGTGACGTAGCGGACCTCGCCCACGGGGATGCCCGCCTCCTCCATCACCTCGCGCCGCACCGCCTCCTCCACCGTCTCGCCCGGCTCCATGAAGCCGGCGAGGAGGGAATACATCTTCGGCGGCCAGACCGTTTGCCGGCCGAGCAGAACCCGGTCCCCGTCGAGGATCAGCATGATGACCACCGGGTCCGTGCGCGGGAAATGCTGGCGCCCGCAGGCGGGGCAGTCCATCCGCCAGCCGGCATGGCCGACGGCGTTCTTGCCGCCGCAATTTGCGCAGTAGCCGTGCGTCAGCCGCCACTCGAAGATGCCCTTGGCCGAGGCCGCCACCCCCGCGTCCCGCTTGTCGATCTCCCCCATGATGGCGCGCAGTTCGATGAACTTCCGCTCCTCCGAGAGGTCGAGCGTCCGCCGGTCCACGAACTCCGCCGGCTTCTCGTCCGGCGGGGCGATGTAGGAGACGTCGGCGGCGAAATGGGCCACGCCCCCATCGTCGAGCCCGAGGAAGAGCGGCGGCTCCGGGCTCTCGCGCACCAGCGGCTCCGCGACGGAAAGCCAGGAAAGGCGCGGCCCCTCCTCCGTCAGGTCGAAGAGCGGCTTGCCGCGCCAGAACGGCACGGCGCGGCTTCCGGGTTCGGCGAGGCGGCGGGCGATTTCCGGCCCGTCGCCGCGCAGCTTGTCGGCGCGGTCCAGAAAACTGCCCGCGAAGGTGACTTCGGATTCGGGGATCATGGCCGGAGAATGCGACGGCGGCGCGGCCCGCGCAATCGCCCGAAGCCGGAAAAGGGCTCTGGACAGGCCGGGCCCGCGCCTGTATCCACCGCGCGTCGCGCAAGCGGCGGCCCGTTCCGGCGTAGCTCAGTGGTAGAGCATCCGACTGTTAATCGGACGGCCGTAGGTTCGAATCCTACCGCCGGAGCCAGGCCCCGCTCCGAAGCACCTGATACCATTGGAGAAACTCTGATGGAGCATGTGTTTCATGCACACAAACGGTCACACAAGGCGCAAGGGAAAGCCTGCCGCTATCCGGCACACGCTTCAGCGCAACGGGTCAATCTACTACAATCGCCGCGTCCCGTCTCACGCTGTCGAAGCCTTCGGGGAGTTCGTCCGGGTCAAGCTGTCTCGTGACGAGGATGAGGCCAGAGAGACGGCTGAACGGATCACCGAAAGCCTGAACGCCATATGGAAGGCGGAGACGGTTCGGCATGGCGTCGACCTTGCCGCGCTGGTGGAAGCCTCCAAGCCCCGCTCTTGCACTCTTGCGGCGTTGACGGAGGGATACCTGGGCCTCAGGCGGATCAACCCGGAGCCCGTCAGAACGGCTGTCAGGGCTTTGCTCTCTGTCGCTGGCGACAAGGATATCAGGGACTATACCAGACACGACGCCAGAGCCTTCGTCGCTCACCTGAGGGGCAAGGGAGGCACGACAGGAACGATCAGGCGCAGGGTCGGGTCAATCTCGGCGATCCTCAATCATGGCTATGCCGAGTTCGATATCGAGAAGCGGAATCCGTTCGGTCGGTTGCTCATTCAGGGAGAGGGGGAAGACGCAACGAAGCGGGAGCCCTTCACGACAGACGAGTTGAGGCGGGGCTATCGGCTGGCGCTTCGGTCAGGGTCTCACGTCAAGCTGCTTATGCCGATCCTTGGCGAGACGGGTTGCCGGATTGGTGAGATCGTGGGGCTTCGGCTGTCGGACATTGATCTTGAAGCGGGGATCATCCGCATCGTTCCCCATGAGGCGAGGCGGTTGAAGACGAAGGGAAGCGAAAGAGAACTCCCACTTGTGGGCATGGCGCTTGAGGCGATCAAGATCGTTGCCGGTGACCGCAGGGACGGTTACCTTTATCCTCAATATCTGAGGGACGGGCGGATACAGGCGACCCACGCCTCCAACGCGGTGAACGGCTGGCTCAAGAGGGAGTTCGATGGGAAGACGGCGCATTGCCTCAGACACGCGTTCAGGGACCGTCTCAGGGCGGTTGAGTGCCCCTTGGAACTGATAGACCAGCTCGGGGGATGGGCGTCTGTTGGGTCTGTAGGGAGCGGGTATGGCAAAGGTTATGGATTGGAAGCAAAGACTGCTTGGCTGAGCAGACTGCGCCTATAGATCAAATGATAAATTACTCGACTCCCATAAGTTATATCGACTATCTAATTCGTATCAGAAAAGGTTAAAATTTTTTCAATGATGCAAACTATTTCAATAAGCCTCTTTCTCATTGGCTTCATTCCTTTGTTATTTGACGGTCTTTATACTGCGACATTTGTCGATGCAGATTGCGATATCACTATAGAATACTGCCCATCTCCGTTATTGAGCCCGGATGGGCAGCTATTATTTTTTTTGCCATTGGCAATATCAGTGGTGTTGGCGGTGATAAACAAGCGCAATGAAGATTAAAAATAGGGAATTTACTGTTGTATCTTGCAAATATTCAGTTCTTACCATTAGAAGAAGTGGCAGAATTGATTGCTCAGGAAACGATAGGGGGGATTTCTCGTCAAGCGATTGAACGCGAGTTAAGGAGGTTTGTCTTTCAGATTTATCTCGGGCGGGATGTCGTTCGCTACGGTCAGATGCCCGAAGACGCTTTCCCTCCGTTAGACGAGCTTCCACCCGCCAGTGTTGATATAGGTCGAAACCAGCTAGCCCAGTTCTGTGAGGTTAAAGGTTGGCCGCTTCCGCGCTTCTGGTTCCCCGATCAGCAGCCTGAGCGGAGACCAAGGGGCCGTCCCTCTGACAAGGGTGCAACAGTGCAAGAGTTCCGGCGACGATTGGAAGCGGGTGAGGATATCGCTGCGACAGTCACAGAGCAGGCCCGACTGCTGCGCGCTTGGATGGCCGAGCAGGGGATGCAAGAGGTTCAGATACCCACGATAGTCCGATGGCTTCAGGGAGTGTATCGGCCATAAGCAAGACCAGATAAAATGATAAAACAATGCGAATTTATCGCATCTTTTAATCTGCTCTGATCGACCCATATAAGGGCTGTTGCGTCAATTTCTGGCGCAGTTTTATCAATCAAATTATAGAAAGTAAACATAATGTTAGATCAATTGAAAGACTGCATACTCAAGCACGGTTACGTCGGAAACACCAACCCGGCCATCTTGTCCTATCTCTGCATCGTATCGGCCCTGCTGGACAATCCAGTATCGCTCCTGATCAAGGGAGCCTCTGGCGCAGGCAAGTCGTTCGCGCTCAAAGCTGGACAGAGATACGTCCCCGAAGAGGCGTTCAGCGAGTTTCACGCCATGTCGGAAAAGGCACTCGCCTATATGGGCGACACGCTCGACCTGAAGCATCGGACGCTGATCATTCAGGAAGCGGCAGGCTGGGGGAGCGGCGATGGGCGGGTGTTCCTCCGCCAGCTACTCACGGAAGGGAGCATCAAATACGCCACTGTGCAGAGCACCAAGGCGGGATTGGAGGCGAGCACGCTTCCCCCGGTGGAGGGGCCTTGTTCGGTGATCATGACGACAACCAGCAACAGACTGCATCAGGAGGACGAGAACAGATTCCTGTCTTACACGGTGGAAGAAGGCGCAGAATACATCCGCGAGGTTCTGATGGCGCAGGCGATGGGAACGGTCACCCAGCCGTCGGCTGAAGAACTCCAACCGTTCCACGATCACTATCGAAAGCTGAGAGAGGGGCGGTTCAAAGTGGTCGTGCCCTTTGCGGATCAGATCGTGGCTTTGCTGCCCGCGAGACATCTGAGGATCATGAGGGACTTCCCGAAGGTCCTGAGCCTGATACAGACTGTTGCACTCTTGCACTGTTTCGAGCGGGAGAGGGACCAGAACGGGGCTGTCATCGCCACACTCGAAGATTACGGCGTCGTCCGCAGCCTGCTTGAGGACATGCTCGCTCGTGGTCTCGGTCTATCGACGCCTGACGGTGTGAAAGCCGTTGTCGAAGCGGTAACCGAGATGACGAGCAGCGACGGACACTGGAAGCACGGTGTCTTCGAAACGGTATCTCAGAGGCAGGTGGCCGACTTACTGAATATTGATCCCGGTGTCGTGAGCCGGAACGTTAAGGCGGCCGTGCATGAGGGCTACTTGATCGACGACAACCCAGGCCAAGGTAAGACCGCTCGCCTGAAGATTGGCGAGACGAAGGTTTCCTTTGGCAGCGTATTGCCCGAAGTGCAGAAGCTGAGGATGCCTGAGTTCGCCTGATCGAACGGGGGGAGAGGCTTCGGCTCCTCCTCTCTCATGTCAAGGCATCACCTGTGCCGCAGCACACCTTAGCGGACACTCGCAATAGACGCGCTAAGGTCTCCTCCCCTTCTCGAAAATCGATCTGCGGCAAATTTGGATATGAGTCGAGAACCACCGACCGCGGTGAGAATGCCGACCAGATGCGCGATATCCAGTCAGTCAGCATTCTCTCGCGGTACGGGATCTACATTCGAGCGGATGCTGACTTCGAGACAACGGCCGGTGATGAAAATCGGTGTTTGAGAACGAGTGAACCAGTGCTAACATCCGCGAATGACAACCAAAACGAAGCTACTCAAATGGGCCGGAAGCAAGTCACAAGTGTCTGACCAGATCAGACCGTATCTGAGCTTTGATCGAGCTTATGTTGAGCCCTTTTGCGGCTCTGCCTTTTTCTTTTTCGAGAACTCGCCAGCCGAAAGCTATTTAAATGATTTGAATTTTGAGTTGATTTGTTTCTTTAAGCATACGCGCAACACGCCCAATTTAGTTTGGTATTACTATGACAGAGTCCCCGTTGAGGAAGTTTCGTATTACCAAGCAAGAGACACGTATAACGAACTAGGTGACTGCCCAGAAAAGGCAGGGCTCTTTGTTTACTTGAACCACTTCTGTTTTAATGGCCTATACCGCACTAACAAAGCGGGCGAATTTAACACGCCGTATGGCGGGCGTCAAAAACCGAAAAGGAAGTTGTCGCGAGATAATTTTCAGGAGTTTTCACAAACCCTGCGATCGGCTCACCTCACAGCGAGAGACTTCGAAGCGTTCTTAGATCGACTAGATCCAGATGGTGCTTGTATCTACATGGACCCACCCTACTTCACCAATGATGAAAGAGTTTTTGGCGAGTATGGATCGAATACGTTCAAGAAAATTGACCTACAAAGATTACTGGAAGTTTCAGTGCGGATGTCTAGGAGAAACAAAGTAGTTGTTTCATATAAGAACTGCTCAGAATTTAGAGAAGCCTTCCGGAAATATATAGTAGGCGATATATCCGTCATCCGAAACGTAGGCGGCTTCGCCGGCAGGCGAAAATCCGAACAGGAACTAGTAGCAGTTTTGGGTGGTTAAGTCATTGAAACGATTTTTAATTGTAAGCGACATTCACGCGATATCGGAGGAACTGTCTAAGCTTAATGGCTATCATGGGGACGATGGAAGTAGTTTCAAGGTCGAAAGTAGAACCCCCGTAAGCAATCCAGTCTTGGCCATAGCAGAGTGCCTCAAGAGCAAGGAACTTTCGATTGATGCCCTGATCTGCTTAGGAGACTTCGCTCATCAGGCCAAGAAGCTTGTGATGCTGCAGGTTTGGCATGATCTGCACGAAGTGGCGGAAGCACTCAAGATACCTAATGTTATTGGTGTAACTGGAAACCACGACATTGCGACCCGCGTCGATGACATGGAGGAAGCAGCAGGGAGAGTCGAATTTCTGAAGCAGGTTAAACCCAAATTTCCATCGGCTGACGATGATTTTTGCAATGGATATCATCAACACGGTGTTGGCGCGCTCGAAATAGGGGAGTGCCTCGTCGTTGCGATCGATACTTGCATGCTGCATGGCATGGGAAAGGACAGTGCAACTTCTTCAAGTATATGGTCGGTGGGATACCTTACTGATGGCATGATTGACCGCATTATGACAGCGATCGATAATAGCTCTTGTAGCCATGTATTGATCGCCATGCACCATCATCCAGTTAAGGTCGATGGCGTATTGGATTCAAATTATGATGAAGTCCCAAAAGGGCCACGGCTTCTTGAACTACTCGCAGGATCTTCAAAGACATGTTTTGTCGTACATGGCCACAAGCATCTCGTAAAGTTAAAGAGACAGAATGCTGATACGAAATATCCAGCGTTGCTCTCAGCGGCGAGCCTTGCCGCTTATCCATACCTCGGGCAAGGTAGTCATTACTCTAATCAATTTCATCTGATCGAATACGACACCTCGACAACCGAGAGAGCTCAGGGCGCGGTGTTCTCGTGGGATTGGAGTGCTGCGCGTTGGGAGCCGAGCAAGAAACATTCAATGCCACACGTTCTCAA
Organism: Pikeienuella sp.; assembly: GCF_046290545.1. Classification (NCBI taxonomy): domain Bacteria; kingdom Pseudomonadati; phylum Pseudomonadota; class Alphaproteobacteria; order Rhodobacterales; family Paracoccaceae; genus Pikeienuella; species Pikeienuella sp. Next base: position 55,545 of record NZ_JBKAGV010000006.1, read on the forward strand.
GTTTGGCCCCGTGCCCGAGCTAGCCAAGATAGAGCAGGCTATCAAAGATCTCAAGGTAGTCGCCTCAATAAATCGCGACAAACTATTCGAAGCTATACCTGAAATTGAATATTTAACGCCAGATGAAATCGACACACTGAACAGCCGGCTTGACGGAATTGGGCTTGAAGTCGTCACAAAGCAGTCTAGAATCAGCGGCGTAATAGTTCAAGGGGGCGGTGGATGAGAATCAATTCGTCTTTCAATGCTAGAAACGCAACTCCCAAGCAAATCGCTGAGTCATTTGTGATGCCCGACTACTTCGAGCAGGTTGCGGCTTTTCATAATCTAGTTTTAGTGGGGCCAAGGGGGCTAGGTAAGACAACCGTGATGAAGGCCCTGACCGCGTCGGGGCTAACACACCTTCACCAGAGAGACGACCTGAAGAGCATATTGCGGGACATCGATTTTGGATACGTGCCCATTTATATTCCTGCAGAGTCCATATGGCGAGGGACTGCTCAATCAATCTCGGGGGCTTTAAGTGAAGACTATGAGAGAGACCATATTCTAAATGGCCTTTTTGTTGATCATTGCTTACACCAGTTAGTAAGTTCCTTTGAGGATGCGTTGGTTGATACAGACCAAGGCGACAGCCAGGTTTTGCAGCCTTGGTCTGTCTCTCTCACTGACATAGAGGAAAAGGATATCTGCAATCAATGCTCTGTGTTTTGGGGACTTCAAAGAGCTCAAAATTCCTTTGTTGGTCTGAAGCTGGCACTTTTACAACGCTCAAATCAATACCGCTCTGCAATAACGTCGCTTCCGAACAGATCGGAACTCGAACTAGTTATGAAATATCAGAAGTATGATTTTCTTATTGCGCTGAAGGGCTTCTTTGATATTGTTGGCAGTCACTGTGCAGATCTGAGATGGAGCGTATGTTTTGATGAAATGGAGATTGCTCCTAAACGTGTTTTAGCTCAACTGTATGAGAACCTGCGCTCATTCGATCAAAGAGCTGTATTAAAGTTTTCTCTTTTCCCGTACATTGATTTCTACTCTCTCGAACAACGTATGGCCGCTTCTGAAAGCGGGCCGACAGACGGTCAGGATTTTCATACAGTTATTCTAGCGAACAAGTTCGCGAATCCAGACTACTCTCTGGCTAAGCGCCTTATAAAGAATGAGTGCGATCTGGCGGGAATCCAAATTGACACGTTCATTAATTATTTGAACTCGTCTTCATCAATACACCGCGGTACACGGCGTTTCACAGAGAATGGTTTCGAAAGAGATTTTGTGGCCATCCACGCAATGGCAGTTCAGGCGGGAGATAAATCTTACGTCGATTACATGAAGCGCAATGGAATAAATAGGGCTGGCGACCTACAGACACTGAAGGGCAACAATAAAAGAGCCCAGGTGATCCGAAAGCCGGCTCCGATTGCGGAGATCCGTAGTTATTATCTTGTAAAAGGGGGAGGGAAATCACATATAGATAGCCGGAGAACGTCGGCGAAGGGTTTCGGGTACTACCATGGTTTTGATCAGATGCTGGACCTAACAGAGGGGAATCCTCGCGCAATAAAGTACTATGTAACAGATTTACTTAGAAGTCTAGCGCGTGGCGAGAATTCCGCCGTAGCGCAGAACAGGGCGATAAGTCGGAATGTGGACCGCTTCAGAGCTCTCGTTTCGGCTCATACGTATTCAGGTGACATAGTGAGTAGTCAGCTCCAATCACCTCTGCAACTGGTTGATACGTTGGGCGATTTTCTAAGTGAGGTTCTGTTAGCATCGGATTTTCAACCAGAGCCGCCACTTTCGTATGAAGTAAAAGGGCTCAACCCGCATTTGAGTGAGGCTTTAATTCTGGCAGTAAATTCGGGTGCACTGGTCGTAGATCAAACGACAGGTCGAAAGCAGTTGATTTTTGATCTTGAAGGCTGTCGGTTTCGCGCATCCCATCGGCTTGCGCCATTTTATAAGCTTCCGACTATCACAGGCCAACCGAGAGTGCTTTCAGGGATGCCGAGGACTCGGCGGTCGTATATAGATCAGCCTGATCTGCTGAGTTGGGCAAAAGACGATGGTTGATGTGGCATTGATAGAACCCGGTGATGTTCAACCTGATCTATTTGTTGGGTGTGTGGGCTACGAACGCCGATCGATCGAAGCTCTTAAAAAGTTAACTTCGGACAGATACAACGGTGAGGCTATAATTTTTGATTATCGGTCGGGAGATCTCCATTCTTATCGTGAGAATATTGAGGCCGAATGTCTTAGGAGTGCGGAGCTCATTGCAGATTTTTGCAAACTTCTCAAGCGTTTGGTTGAGTTAATCAATTTGAGAGAGCAAATTTCGATAACGCTTGATGTAACCTCTTTTGACCGAGAGAAGATTGCTCTTCTGCTTAAGGCAATATTTGAAAATAAGAGTCGCGTTAGCTCCGTCACGATTTGCTATTTCCCAAGGGAATTTACCGAACCATCGCACCGTTTGGACGTGGTTCAGTCATTCGGCCCAGTGCTTCCTGCCTTTATTGGTGAAGCATCCTTTTCTAGAGAGTCTTTAGCGCTTATAATTGGTGCCGGATATGAGTATGGACGAGCAGTCGGCGCCATAGACCTGCTTGAACCAGACCGGATTTACTGTCTGACTCCTGTTGGAACCGACCCGCGTTTTGAGGTGGAAATTGAAAAGAACAACCTCGAATTTAGTTTTTTGGAAGAGGGCGAACTTCTCCAAAGATACGATCTCATGAAGCCAGAGACTCTATTCTACGAAGTTAGAAGAATTGTCGAGTTTGAAACACATGAAAGAAACGTACTTATTCTCCCGCTAGGACCGAAAATCTTTGCTGCGGTGTCACTGATTGTCGCTCTGCTTCTTCATCCATCCGTCATGGTTTGGAGGCACTCCACGACTACTAAGTCTGCGCCGGCATCCACTTCTGATGCGCGCGCTAGCGGGGTCGATGTTCGGCTTGCGTTTAGGTTTACGGACTGACCTGCCGATCATCATTGTCTGATGTCCTTGCTTAGGATCATGGCGATGTCGGCTTGTTAGATACCCTAGCTCGTCGCTCGCCCACGCTCCGAATGTCCGTTGCCCGCCCTTTCATACGCCATTTTTGTTGAGATTTTTTCGAGGTGGCTTTTCTAGAATGCTGGCCACCCCTACACCCCACACGTCGACATTAGGTGAGCAAAGCTGAAACGAGGGGTGTTACGAACACGATCGCATAACTGATTGAATTAATTTCGTTATCCGAGATGTCGTGTCTCAATTCTTCGTTCCGTCGTTCTCTCATCGTCTACTCGCCGTCAGGTGTTCGATGGGTCATCAATTCATGAACGGTCCCTTGCACACATCCAGTCACACATTTAGATTCCAAATCGGTATTAGCGTATCAGAGCACCTCTGTTGAAGTGAGAAAAGCGAAGCTTTTCGAGGTCCTGAACGAAGTGAAGGCATCGGACGGCCGTAGGTTCGAATCCTACCGCCGGAGCCAGGCCCCCCATCCCGAACCGTGGAGATTGCGCCCGCCCCCGGCTCCGGGAACGGGCGCGGCGCGACCTCAGCCCGAGAGCGCCTCGTCACAGCGGCCGCAGACGGCCTCATGCGCATGAAGCCCGACATCGGGCAGCACCTTCCAGCAGCGAGCGCATTTCGCGCCCTCCGCCAAAGCGGGAACCACCGAGACGCCCGCCACGTCGTCGAGCCGGAAGGCGCCCTCCGGCCCCTCCCCCGCCTCGATCCGGAGCGCGGAGACGATGCAGAGATCCGCGAAATCCACGCTCTCCAGCGCCGCCTTGAGGCCCGGATCGGAGACATGAACCACCGGCGCCGCCTCCAGCGAGGCGCCGATCCGCTTCTCCCGCCGCTCCACTTCGAGGGCGCCGGTGACGACGCGGCGGGCCCGGCGCACGCCCTCCCATTTCCTCGCGAGGGCTTCGTCCCGCCAGTCCGGCGTCGCCGGGAAGTCGTGCAGGTGGACCGACTCCTCCTCGCCCGGATACCGCGTGAGCCAGACCTCCTCCATCGTGAAGACCAGCACGGGCGCGAGCCATGTGGTCAGCCGGTGGAAGATCAGGTCCAGAACCGTCCGCGCGGCGCGGCGGCGGAGGGAGGACGGCGCATCGCAATAGAGCGCGTCCTTCCTGATGTCGAAATAGATCGCGGAGAGGTCGACCGTCGCGAACTGGAAGAGCTTCGAGAAGACCCCGGCGAAATCGTATTCGCCGTAGCCCTTCCGCACCGCCTCGTCGAGCTCCGCCAGCCTGTGCAGCAGCCAGCGCTCCAGCTCCGGCATCTCCGCCGGGGCGACCCGCTCCGCCTCATCGAACCCTTCGAGATTGGCGAGGAGGAAGCGCATCGTGTTGCGGAGCCGGCGATAGCTGTCCGCCGTCCCCTTCAGGATTTTCGGGCCGATCCGCTGGTCCGCCATGTAGTCGGCCTGCGCGACCCAGAGGCGGAGGATGTCCGCGCCATACTCGTCGATCACCGCCTGCGGCGCGACGACATTGCCGAGCGACTTGGACATTTTCTGCCCCTTGTCGTCGAGCGTGAAGCCGTGCGTCACCACGGCGCGATAGGGCGCGCGGCCCATCGTGCCGCAACCCTGCAGCAGCGAGGAATGGAACCAGCCGCGATGCTGGTCCGTCCCCTCCATGTAGACGTCGGCGATCCCGTCCTCCGTCCCGTCCGCCCGGTCGCGGAGGACAAAGGCGTGGGTGGAGCCCGAGTCGAACCAGACGTCGAGAATGTCGTCCACCTTCTCCCATTCGTCGGGGTTCACGCCCTCGATCCCGCCGAGGAAGCGCTGCTTCGCCCCCTCCGCGAACCAGGCGTCCGCCCCCTCCGCGCGGAAGGCGGCCTCGATCCGGCCGTTGACGTGCTCGTTCCGAAGAACCTCAACCTCGCCGGGCCGGACTTCCCGCCTGAAGCAGGTGAGCGGCACGCCCCAGGCGCGCTGGCGGGAGAGCACCCAGTCGGGCCGCGCCTCGATCATCGAGCGGAGGCGGTTCTTGCCCGTGGCGGGGTAGAAGCTCACCAGCTTGTCGATGGAGGCCAGCGCGCGGGCGCGGATCGTGGTCCCGTAGTCGTTGTGCTCGTCCTCCAGCGTCCGGTCGATGGCGGCGAACCATTGCGGCGTGTTGCGGAAGATCAGCGGCGCCTTGGAGCGCCAGGAATGCGGATAGGAATGGCGCACCGAGCCCTTGGCGAAAAGCGCGCCGACCTCGGCCAGCTTCTTTATCACGGCGACGTTGGCGCCCGCCTCTTTCCCCTGCGCGTCGAAGATCACCTGCCCGCCGAAGAACGGGAGATCGGCGCGGAAGGAGCCGTCCTCGAGGACGTTGTGGGTCATCTCAAGATCAGGATACTGGTTCTTGAACTGGAGATAGACGTTGTAGTCGTCCGCGCCGTGCGAGGGGGCGGTGTGGACAAAGCCGGTTCCGGCGTCGTCGGTCACATGATCGCCGGGGAGCATCCGAACGGTAAAGTCCCAACGGTTGCTGCTCGGAGCCGAATGATCCACCAGACCCGCGAACGGGTGGCTGCACGAGATTCGACACAGTTCCTCGGCGGAAACCGCTCGGACACGTTCGTATCCCACAACCTTCGCTTTTTCGAAGCAGTCGGTGGCCAGACGGTCAGCGAGAAGCAGGAGATCACCGTTCGCGGCCTTCGCCTCTTCGCCCGCTTCGGTGACGCGGTAGAGTCCGTAAGCGACGAGCGGATTGAAGCAGATCGCGCGGTTCTGGGGAATGGTCCACGGGGTCGTTGTCCAGATCACAACCGACGCAGCATGCAGATCATCGAAGTCCGCAAGGTTCAGGTTGTTTGCCTGACCAACCATCGCCACCGGAAACCGCACCCATACCGTATGGCTCTTGTGCTCGTGATACTCGACCTCGGCCTCGGCCAGCGCCGTCTTCTCGACCACGGACCACATGACCGGCTTCGAGCCCTGATAGAGGCTCCCGTTCATCACGAATTTCATGAACTCGGCGGCGATGGTCGCCTCCGCCGCGTAATCCATGGTGAGATAGGGATTCTCCCAGTCCCCGATCACGCCGAGGCGCTTGAACTCCGCGCGCTGCACGTCGATCCAGCCTTCGGCGAATTTCCGGCAATCGGCGCGAAGCTCGCCCACCGGCACCGCGTCCTTGTCGAGCCCCCTGGCGCGATAGGCTTCCTCGATCTTCCATTCGATGGGGAGGCCGTGGCAGTCCCACCCCGGCACATAGCGGCTGTCATGCCCCATCATCTGGCGGGAGCGGACGATCATGTCCTTGATCGTCTTGTTCAGCGCATGGCCGATATGGAGATGCCCGTTGGCGTAGGGCGGGCCGTCATGCAGCGTGAAGGGCTTGCGGCCCGGCTTCGCGCGAAGGCGGGCGTAGATGTCCAGCCGCTCCCACCGCGCCAGCCATTCCGGCTCGCGCTGGGGGAGCCCGGCGCGCATCGGGAATTCGGTTTCGGGGAGGAACAGCGTCTCTTTGTAGTCGGGCGCGGCGGGCGCGGTCGTCTCGGCGTCCATGTCGGTCATCCGTGATGGGGAAGGGGCGTGCGGAAACCCGGCGCTCCCTCAGCGGGGCGCCGGGCCGGTAATTCGCAGAACGGCCCGATCCGTGATCATGCGGGCTCCATACCAGCGCAGGGCCGCGCGGTCCATGGCTGCGGGTCGATGCGCGTTCCTTCACGCTCCGCCCATCCCCGTCCTTGCGACGGAAGCGCCGGGCCCCGACGTGAGAGGGGCAGGCAACAGGAGGAAGACGCGATGTTGAAGCCCCTTCTCGCCGGCGCCGTGGCGCTCGGCCTCTTGATCGGAGCCGCGCCGCAGAAGGCCGCGGCGGATGACGACGTGCTCCGCGGCGTGCTGCTCGGCGCGCTGGCCGGCGGCGCCATCGCCATCATCATCGACAACGACCGGGACAAGCGCCATTACTCCCCGCCGCCGCGCCGCGTGTACCATTACGACCGCGGCCACTACAGGGGCTATGATCGCGGCTATGACCGGCGGCGCCCCGTCATCGTCGAGAAACATGTCTATCGGGACCGCGGCCATCGCGGATACCGCCACCGCTACGACCGGCGCGATTACCGCGTCCGCCACTACGACTGAGCGGCGGCGGGGTCAGAGCCCCGCCTCCAGCCGGCCGAGCAGCGCCGCCATCATCGAATCGCAGGCCGCCATCTGCGCGCGGGAGACGAACTCGTCCGGCTTGTGGCCCTGCTCCATCGAGCCCGGGCCGCAGACCACGGTCGGCGTTCCGAGCCTCGCGGAGAAGAGCCCGCCCTCGGTGCCGTAGGCGACCTTGATGGTGGAGTTGCCGCCCGTCAGCCCCTTCACGAAGCTCACGATCTCCGCGCTCGGCGGCGTGTCGAGCCCGGGATAGCCCATGAATTCCGTGAAGCTTATGGAAGCGGCGGGATCGCCCGTCGCCGCGGCGATGGCGTCTCCCTTCTCGGCGAGCCCGGCGAGGATCGCGTCCGCGTCGTCCCCGGCGAGGTTTCGGATCTCGAACTCGATCTCCGCCCGGTTCGGCACGATGTTGAGCGCGACGCCGCCCGCGATCTTGCCGACATGGAGCGTGGTGTAGGGCACGTCGTAATCCCCGTCCCGCAATCCCTCCGCCTCGATCCGCGCCTGCTCGGCCCGGATCGCGCCGATGAAGTCGGCGGCGAGATGGAGCGCGTTGAGCGCCATGGGCGCGAGCGCGGAATGCCCCTCCCGCCCGCGGCAGATCGCGCGGAGCCCGCGCTTGCCCTTGTGCCCGGTCGCGACCTGCATCGCGGTCGGCTCCCCGACGATGCAGAAGAGCGGGCGGATCGGCGCCGCCTCCATCATGTCGATGAGGGACCGGACGCCGAGGCAGCCGACCTCCTCGTCATAGGAAAGCGCGATGTGGAGCGGCGTGGAGAGCCGCCGCCGCCCCGCCTCCTCCGCCGCGGCGAGGGCGGAGGCGACGAAGCCCTTCATGTCCGCCGCCCCGCGGCCGAAGAGCTTCCCCTCCCGATCGACGAGGCGGAACGGGTCGGAGGACCAGTCCTGTCCGTCCACCGGCACGACGTCGGTATGGCCGGAGAGCATGACGCCCGGCCTGTCCGCCGGGCCGATCGTGGCGAAGAGATTCGCCTTGCCGCCGCCAGCGTCCGGAATGACCGTGATCCGCGCCCCCGCCGCCTCCAGCAGGGCGCGGGCATGGTCGATGAGGGCGATGTTCGGGTCCCGGCTCACGGTCGGGAAGGCGATGAGGCGGTCTAGGATCTCGATGGAACGCATGGGCACTCTCCTTCGTCTTCCGGGATAGCGGCTCGGCGGGCGATGCGCCATTGTCCCGCCCCGGACCGGAGCGCGCATGACCGAAGACCAGGCCTTCATCCTCCTCATCCTCGCCGCGGCGGGGGGCATGTTCCTCTGGGGGAAATGGCGGCACGACATGGTGGCGCTCGGCGCCCTCCTCGCCGCCTTCGCCGCCGGGCTCGTTCCGGGGGAGGAGGCCTTCGCGGGGTTCGGGCACCCCGCCGTCATCACCGTCGCCTGCGTGCTGATCCTGAGCCGCGGGCTGCAGACGACGGGCGCGGCGGAGGCGCTGGCGCGGGCGGTGCTGCCGAAGGATGCAGGCTTCTCGCTCAGCCTCGCGGCCCTTGTGGGGCTGGGAGCCTTCCTTTCGGGGTTCATGAACAATGTGGGGGCGATGGCGCTCCTGATGCCGATAGCAGGGCAGATGGCGAAGGCGCATGGCGTCCCGCCCGGGCGGGCGCTGATGCCGCTCGCCTTCGGCACGATCCTCGGCGGCATGACGACGCTGATCGGCACGCCGCCGAACCTCATCGTCTCCGGCTTCCGCGCGAGCGCGGGGGGCGAGGCCTTCGGGATGTTCGACTTCACGCCGGTCGGCCTCGCCGTGGCGCTCGCGGGCGTCGCCTTCGTCGCCTTTCTCGGCTGGCGGCTGACCCCGGCGAGGGAGGTGGGGGGGACCGAGGGGTTCGAGACCGGCGGCTATCTCGTGGAACTCCGGCTCGGCGAGGAAAGCCGGGCCGCGGGCATGACGGTGCGCGCCGTGGAGGCGGAGATGGAGGGGGGGCAGATCGTCGCCCTCGTCCGCTCCGGCGTCCGGATCGAGGCGCCGCACGGCGCGCGGAAGGCGCGGGCGGGGGACATTCTCGTCGTCGAGGCGGAGATGGAGGGCCTGGCGGACGCGCTCTCCTCGCTCGGCCTGAAGCTGGAGGAGGAGAAGCGGGGCGACGAGGCGCGGGAGGATGTGGAGATGCGGGAATATGTCGTCCGCCCCGGCTCCGCGCTCGCCGGCCGCTCCGCCTCGCAGATGCATCTTCGCACCCGGTTCGGCGTCAACCTCCTCGCCGTGGCGCGGGACGGGCGACGGAGCCGCGCGCGGCTCCGGACCCTCCTTCTGAAGCCCGGCGATCTCCTTCTCATGCAGGGGCCGGCGGACGCGCTTTCCGAATTCGCGGCGGATACCGGAGCCGTGCCGCTGGCGGCCCGCGACCTCTCGATGCCGGACGGCAAGCGCGCCTTTCTCGCCGCCGGAATCATGGCGGCGGCGCTGCTGACCGTCGCCCTCGGGCTCGTTCCCGCCGCCATCGGCTTCGCGGGCGGCGCCCTCGCGGCGATGGCGACCGGGATCGTCCCGCCCCGCACCGCCTATGACGCGGTGGACTGGCCGGTGATCGTGCTCCTCGGCGCGCTCATCCCCGTCGCGGGCGCGATGGAGACGACGGGCGCGGCCGCGGTGATCGCCGACGCGCTGATCGGCGGGCTTTCGGGCGGGAGCCCGATGATCGGCCTCGCGCTCATCCTCGTCGTCACCATGTTCCTCTCCGACCTCGTGAACAACGCGGCGACGGCGGCGGTGATGTGCCCCGTCGCGCTCGGCGCGGCCTCCGCGCTCGGCGTGAATCCGGACGCCTTCCTCATGGCCGTCGCCATCGGGGCCTCCTGCGCCTTCCTCACGCCCATCGGCCACCAGAACAACACGCTCATCCTCGGCCCCGGCGGATTCGGCTTCGGGGACTACTGGCGGCTCGGCCTGCCGCTCGAAGCGCTCGTCGTGGCCATATCGGTTCCACTCCTGCCTATGATCTGGCCATTCTGACGACGTTAGGAAAAAGCTAACCCACCCTGCACCGATTGAGTCTTGCCCTTCATGTCAGCTTCGCGTCACTTTTTTGCGGCGCACACATCGGGGGAGCGACAGTGAAGGACGGGGGCAGGGCCGACGCGGTCGAGCTTCGGGGGGTCGTCAAGCGCTATGGCGCGGTGACGGCGCTGAAGGAGACGTCCTTCGCCATCCGCGACAACGAGTTCTTCACGCTGCTCGGCCCGTCCGGCTGCGGCAAGACCACGCTCCTGCGCATGATCGCCGGGTTCGAGGAGGCGAGCGCGGGGGAGATCCGCCTCTATGGCGAGGACATCGCCGCGCTGCCGCCGAATCTCCGCCCCGTGAACACCGTCTTCCAGCAATACGCGCTCTTCCCGCACATGAATGTGGCGGAGAACGTCGCCTTCGGGATGCGGATGAAGAAGGTCCCGAAGCCGGAGATCGAAAGGCGCGTCGCGGAGGCGCTCGCGCTCGTGAAGCTGGGCGAATTCGCCGCCCGCCGCCCCTCCCAGCTTTCCGGCGGGCAGCAGCAGCGCGTCGCGCTCGCCCGCGCGCTCGCGCCGGGGCCGAAGGTGCTTCTGCTCGACGAGCCGCTCTCCGCGCTCGACCTCAAGCTGCGGCAGGCGATGCGGGTCGAGCTGAAGGAGATGCAGCGGAAAAGCGGCATCGCCTTCGTCTTCGTCACCCATGACCAGGAGGAGGCGCTGACGATGTCGGACCGGATCGCCGTCATGTCGGCGGGCGAGGTGCGGCAGATCGGCGGCGCGCAGGAGATCTACGAGGCGCCGGCGGACCGGTTCGTGGCGGATTTCATCGGGGAGACCAACCTCCTCGAGGTCGAGGTCGCGCGCGCGGGGCCGGAAGGCGCGGCGATCCGGCTCGCCGGCGCAGAATTCATCGCCGCGCCGCGGGCGGGCGTGAAGGCGGGGGAGAAGACCGTCGCCTCGATCCGGCCGGAGCGGATCACGCTCGTCGCCGCCGCGGGCGGGTTGACGGGCGTGCTTGAGCGGCTGGTCTATCTCGGGACGGACTGGGCGGCGACGCTCCGGCTCGACGACGGGCGCGCGATCACCGCGCGGGCGCAGAACGCGCACGGGCAGAAGCTCTCCGTAAGCCCCGGAGAGCGGGCGACGATCCTGATCGACGAAGGCGCGCCGCGCCTTCTGCCGCGCTGATGGCGGGGGGCGGCGGAGGCGCGGGGGGGCGGACGCAATCCGCCGCCTATGCGCCCGTCCGGCTCTGGCTCCTCCTCCCCTCCTGGGCGGTGATCGCGATCTTCATGGGCCTCCCGCTCCTCATCATGCTGGTCTATTCCTTCCTGACGAAGGAATTCCGCGGCGGCGTGATCTGGGAATTCAGCCTCGCCGCCTATGACCGCTTCATCTTCGACCGCGGGCTCTTCGGGGACGATCCGCCGGTCCTCAACACGACCTATCTGACGATCTTCGCCCGCTCGCTGATCCAGGCGCTGGTGGCGACCGCGCTCTGCCTGCTGATCGGCTTCCCCGCGGCCTTCTACATCGCGACCCGCCCGCCGGAGCGGCGGACGCTCTGGCTCCTGCTCATCACCGTGCCCTACTGGGTGAACCTCCTCATCCGCACCGTCTCCATGAAGTTCCTGATCCGGGAGAACGGGCCGCTGAACGAGTTCCTGATGGGAATCGGGCTGATCTCGGAGCCGCTGCCGCTGGTGAACACGGACATCGCGGTGCAGCTCGGGCTCTTCTATTCCTATCTGCCGTTCATGGTCCTGCCGATCTATGCGGCGGTGGAGCGCTACGATTTCTCGCTCTCGGAGGCGGCGGCGGACCTCTACGCGGACCGCTGGACGATCCTCCGCGAGGTGACGCTGCCGGCGGTGCGGCCGGGCGTGATCGCGGGCTGCATCCTCGTCTTCATCCCCTCGCTCGGCGCCTTCCTCGCGCCCGACCTCCTCGGCGGGGCGAGGACCTTCATGATCGGTTCGCTGATCGAGGAGCAGTTCAAGGGCGCGGCGGGGGACTGGCCCTTCGGCGCCGCGGCGGCGACGATCCTGATGACGATCGTGCTGATCGCGCTCCTCCTCCATGCCCGCGCCGAAGCGCGGCGGGAGGTCTGAGATGGCGCGGCGGAACGACGTGCGGCGCTATCCGGGCTTCCTCGGGATCACGCTCTTCTGCCTCGTCGTGCTCTATGCGCCGCTGATCGTCGTCGCCGTCTACAGCTTCAACGACTCGCCCTCCATCACGCTCTGGGGCGGCTTTTCCTTCCGCTGGTACGAGGAGGTTTTCTTCGGGCTGGAGGCGGAGAAGTTCAAGCGCGCGGCCTGGAACTCCGTCACCATCGCGCTGATGGCGGGCGGGGCGGCGACCGTGATCGCGACCGCCGCCGCGCTCGGGATGGTGCGGGCCGGTCGGTTCCGCGGCAAGGGGGCGAGCTTCGCGCTCCTCTCGCTCCCGATCATGGCGCCGGAGATCGTGACGGCGGTGGCGACGCTGATCTTCTTCTCCGTGATCGGGCTGACGCTCGGCTACGGCTCGATCCTCCTCGCCCATATCGTCTTCTGCATCCCCTTCGCCTATCTCCCCATCGCCGCGCGGCTCGAAGGGATCGAGGGGGCCTTCGACGAGGCGGCGCAGGACCTTTACGCGACCCGGTGGGAGGCGTTCCGCTTCGTGCTCCTGCCGCTTCTCGCGCCGGGCATCGTCTCCGGCTTCCTCCTCGCCTTCATCATCTCGCTCGACGACTTCATCATCACCAACTTCGTGAAGGGCGCGGGGGTGGAGACGCTGCCGACCGCGATCTTCGGCGCGGTGAAGCAGGGCATAAAGCCGGATATCATGGCGCTCTCGACCCTGATGCTCGGAATCTCCATCGTCCTCGTGACGATCTCTTACTTCGTGGGAAAAACAGGCTCGACAAGGAGGTAGAAATGAACGTGCTGAAACTCGGGGCCGCGGCCCTCATCCTCTCCGCCGGCGCGGCGGGGGCGCAGGAGAAACTCTCCGTCTATCACTGGTTCGAATACATCCCGCAGGAGCTGGTGGACAAGTTCACCGCCGAAACCGGGATCGAGGTGACCATCGACACCTACGATTCGAACGAGGCGCTGCTGGCGAATCTCAAGGCCGGCAGGCTCGGCTCCTACGACGTCGCCGTGCCGGGGGACTACATGGTCTCCATCATGCGCAGCGAGGGGATGCTGGACGAGATCGCGCCGGGCGAGCTGAAGAACATCGGCAATGTCGAGCCGCAATGGATGGACGTCGCCTTCGACCCGGGCCGCAAGCACTCGATCCCCTATCAGTGGGGCTCCACCAGCTTCATGGTGAACCGCAACGCCTTTCAGGGCGACATCCGGACGACGGAGATCATCTTCAACCCGCCGCCGGAGCTTTCCGGCAAGATCAACGTGCTCGACACGGCGGGCGAGACGCTGACCTTCGCCTCGCTCCATCTCGGCATCCCGCAATGCACGACGGACCGGGAGCAGCTGAAGGCGCTCAACGATCTCGTGCAGGGGGCGAAGGCGCACTGGGCCTCCTTCAACTCCGACGGGGCGAAGGACGTGCTTGTCTCCGGCGACGCGGCGGCGGGGATGATCTGGAACGGCTTCGGCCAGAAGGCGCGGCTCGAAGGCGCGAATGTCGAATATTCCTATCCGAAGGAGGGCTACATCGTCTGGATGGACAATGTGGTGCTGCTTAAGGACGCGCCGAACCGCGCCGCCGCCATCAAGTTCATGGACTTCCTGCTGGAGCCGGAGAACGCCGCGGCGGTGACGAACTTCGCCCGCTACACGGCCGGGGTGAAGGGGGTGGAGCCCTTCCTCGACGCGGAGCTGAAGACCTCGCCCGAGCAGAACCCGCCCGCGGACGCGCCGGCCGGGACCTTCGTGCAGGTCTGCGACGAGGCGACCCAGAAGGTCTATGACCAGATCTGGACCCGGCTGAAGCAGTGAGGCTCGCACTCTGGCAGGGGGCGTCGCCTTCGGGCGACGTCGAGGCCGCCTTTGCGGAGATCGCCCGCGCCCTCGCCGCCGGACGGGCGGCGGGGGCGGACATGCTCCTGATGCCGGAGCTGTTCCTCCCCGGCTACGGGGTCGAGCCGATGCGGGCCGATCCCGGCTGGGCTCCGCGCCTCTCCCGCCTCGCGGCGGAGGCGGGAACGGGGCTCTGCATCGGGCTGGCGGAGGAAGAGGGCGGCGCGCTCGTCAACGTCGCCCTGGCCTTCGGGCCGGACGGCGCGCTCCTCGCCCGCTATGTGAAGACGCAGCTCTTCGGCGCGCGGGAAAAGCGGCTCTTCACGCCGGGGAACGGCCCCGTCGCCTTCGACTTCGCGGGGACGCGGATCGCTCTCCTCATCTGCTATGACGTGGAGTTCCCGGAGCTGGTGCGGGCCTCCGCCCGCCTCGGCGCGGCGCTGATCCTCGTCCCGACCGCGAACCCCGAACCCTTCGACACGGTGCAGCGCTTCACCGTGCCCGCGCAGGCGGCGATGAACGGGCTCGCCGTCGCCTACGCCAATTTCTGCGGGCCGGAAGGGGCGTTGACCTATAACGGCCTCTCCCTCATCGCCGCGCCGGACGGGGAGCCCCTCGCCAGCGCGGGGCGGCGGGCGGCCTTCCTCGTCGTCGATCTTCCCTCCCGCAGCGACCCGACCCTCCGCGCCCTCTCCACCCAGCTCGAAGACCTCAGGGAATGAGCCGCCCCCCAGGCCATGACATCCTCTTCGAGCCGGCGAGGATCGGCCGCTTCATCGCGAAGAACCGCTTCTACCAGGTCCCCCATTGCAACGGCGGCGGCTATCGCGACCCGTCCGCCGCCGCCGCGATGCGGGCGGTGAAGGCGGAGGGCGGCTGGGGCGTGATCTTCACCGAGCAGGTGGAGATGCATCATACCTCCGAAATCACGCCCTTCATCGAACTCCGGCTCTGGGAGGAGAAGGACTTGGCCGGCCTCGCCCGCATGGCCGCCGCGATGAAGACAGAGGGCGCGCTCGCCGGAATCCAGCTCGCCTATCCGGCAGTGAACGGGCCGAATCTCTACACCCGCGAGGTGCCGATGGCGGTGACGGGCATGCCCGTCCGCGCCTTCATCAACGATCCCGTCAGCGCCCGGACGATGGACCGGGAGGATATCCGCGCCCTTCGCCTCTGGCATGTGAAGGCGGCGGAGCGGGCCGCGCGGGCGGGGTTCGACCTCATCTGCCTCTACGGCGCGCACGGCTTCGGCGTGCTCCAGCACTTCCTCTCCCGCGTCACCAACCACCGGGACGACGAATATGGCGGGAGCCTGGAGAACCGGGGGCGGTTCCTCCGCGAACTCGTCGGCGACATCCGCGAGAGGCTGGGAGACAGCGTGGCGCTGACGCTCCGCCTCTCGCTGGAGGAGATGGCGGGCGAGGGCTTCTCCAACTCAGAGCTGCGCGACTTCATCGAGATGCACGGCGATCTCCCCGACCTCTGGGACCTGGCGCACGGCGCCTGGGAGGATTGCTCCGGTCCCTCCCGCTTCGCGGAGGAGGGCGCGCAGGAGCCGCTCGTGGCGGGCATCCGCGACCTGACGCCGAAGCCCGTCGTCGGCGTCGGCCGCTTCACCTCGCCGGACGCGATGGCGCGGCAGGTGCGCGCCGGCGTGCTGGATTTCATCGGCTGCGCCCGGCCCTCCATCGCCGACCCGTTCCTGCCGAGGAAGGTGGAGGAGGGGCGGGCGGAGGACATCCGCGAATGCATCGGCTGCAACATCTGCATCAGCGGCGACATGACGATGAGCCTCTCCCGCTGCACCCAGAACCCGACCTTCATGGAGGAATGGCGGAAGGGCTGGCACCCGGAGATCATGAATCCGAAAGGACCGTCCGACCGGGTCCTCGTCGTCGGCGCCGGCCCCGCCGGGCTCGAAGCCGCCCGCGCGCTCGGCCTCCGCGGCTATGACGTGGCCCTCGCCGAGGCGACGCGGGAGCTGGGCGGCCGCGTGGCGCGGGAGCGGCTCCTGCCCGGCCTCTCCGCCTGGGGCCGGGTGGCGGATTACCGCGTGTTCCAGATCGGCAAGCTGCCGAACGTGGAGGTTTATCGTGAAAGCCGCCTCAGCGCCGAAGAGGTGCTGGAATTCGGCTTCGAACATGTCTGCCTCGCCACCGGCTCGCATTGGCGGCGGGACGGGGCGGCGCGCTTCCATGTGCGCCCGATCCCGCTCGACCCGGCTCTGCCCGTGCTGACGCCGGACGACCTGATGGCGGGGGCGGAGCCGCCTTCCGGCGCCGTCGTGATCTATGACGACGATCACTATTACATGGGCGGCGTCCTCGCGGAGCTTTGCGCGAAGGCGGGCGCGGAGGTGACGCTCGTCACCCCCGCCGCGCTCGTCTCGCACTGGACGGTCAACACGCTGGAGCAGGGCGCGATCCACCGCCGCCTCGCCGCGCTCGGAGTCCGGATCGTGACGCAGCGCGCCGTGGTCGCCAGGCGCGCGGGGATGGTAGAGACCGAATGCGCCGCGACCGGGGCGCGCGGGGAGATGGCGGCGGACGCGCTCATCCTCGTCACCGCGCGGGAGCCCGATGACGCGCTCTGGCGCGCGCTGAAGGCGCGGCGGGGGGACTGGGCGGAGGCCGGGCTCGCCTCCGTCCGCGTGATCGGGGACGCGGAGGCGCCCGCCCCCATCGCCTGGGCGACCTATGCCGGCCACCGCTACGCGCGGGAACTGGACGCCGCCGATACGGGCGATAATCTGCCCTTCCGGCGGGAGATCGCCGACCTTGCCGCCGATTGGGAGCCGAGCCGATGAAGACCGTCCAGAGCGATGACCACCGCCTGCATTTCCCGCAGGGCGAACTCTATGGCGGCGAGCTGGTGACGCCCTTCGAGCGGCCGAGCCGCGTGGAGCATGTGCTGAACCGCCTGCGGGAGCGCGGCTTCCCCGCCCCGGTCGGGCCAGGCTCGCTCGACATGGGCCCGGTGCGGCGGATTCATGCTCCTGATTTTCTGGAATTTCTGGAAACCGGCTGGAGCGAGTGGGAAGCCGCCGGTTTCAAGGGGGAGATGATCGCCGCCGCCTTTCCCGCGCGCCGGATGCATACGGGGCGCCCGCCGGTCAATATCGACGGCAAGCTCGGCTATTACGCCCTCGCCACCGAGACGGCGATCACCGGCGGCACATGGGGAGCGGCGCAGGCCTCCTGCGCCGTGGCGCAATCGGCGCAGCGGCTCGTCTCGGGCGGGGAGCGGGCGGCCTTCGCGCTCTGCCGCCCGCCGGGGCACCACGCGACGGCGGACATGTTCGGCGGCTACTGCTTCCTCAACAACGCCGCCGTGGCGGCGGAGATGTTCCGGCTCGACGGGGCGAAGCGCGTCGCGATCCTCGACGTCGACTTCCACCACGGCAACGGCACGCAGGACATTTTCTACAACCGCGGCGACGTGCTCTTCGTCTCGCTCCACGGCGCGCCGGAGCACGCCTTCCCCTATTTCCTCGGCTATGCGGACGAGACCGGCGCGGGCGAGGGCGAGGGCGCCAATCTCAATTACCCGATGCCGCCGGGCGCCGCCTATGACCGCTGGGCGGAGGCGCTGGACCATGGTATCGGAAAAATCAGGAATTTCGCGCCGGATGCGCTCGTCGTCTCCCTCGGCGTCGACGCCTACAAGGACGATCCGATCAGCTTCTTCAAGCTGACGAGCGCGGATTTCATGGATTGCGGGCGGCGCATCGCCGCGCTCGGCCTGCCGACGCTGTTCTGCATGGAAGGCGGCTACGCCATCGCCGAGATCGGGGTGAACGCGGTGAACGTGCTCGAAGGTTTCGAAGGCGCGTGAGCCGCCTGTTTTCGCCGCAACGCACTTCGCCCGCGGCGAAGGCGGGGAGGAGGCGTTGAAGCGGCAGGCGGCGGGGCGGTCCGCGCGGCTCCGGCTCTCAGGCGGGCATCCCGCCATCCGCATCGTCGCCCGTCTCGTCCAGGAGGGCGGCGAAATCCGGCGCGGTGACGCGGCGGAGCCCTTCGAGAGCGATGATCCCGTCCTTCTTCAGCGCGCTCATCTGGCGGCTCACCGTCTCCAGCGTCAGGCCGAGATAATCCGCCATCGCCTCCCGCGTGATCGGAAGGTCGAAGGTCACGGCGCCGGCCGCGCCGCCGGGCGCCAGGCTCAGCTGCCGCCGCGCGATAATGGCGAGGAAGCTTGCGATCTTCTCCCGCGCGGTCTTGCGCCCGAGGATCAGCATCCATTCCCGCGCCGCGTCGAGCTCGTCCATCGTCATTTCGAGCAGGCGGCGGGAGATGGCGGGCGAGGTTTCGATCAGCGCCTCGAATTCCGTCTTGGCGAAGCGGCAGACCATCACGTCGGAAACCGCGGTCACGTCATAGGGGGAGTTCGGGCGGCCCGGGCGGCCGACGAAATCGGAGGGGAGGAGGAGCCCGATCATCTGCCGCCTTCCGTCCTCCATCGTCTGGCTCAGCGTCGCGACGCCGGAGACGATGGAGCCGAGGAAGCGGATCCGGTCCCCCGCCCAGAGGATGGTCTCGCCGGCGGCGTAGGTCTCGTAGGTCTTGATCCGGTTCAGCATGTCCAGCTCCGAATCCTCGCAGCGCGAGCAGACGGCCCGATAACGGATCGGGCAGTCCCCGCATTCCATGCGGGCCTTCATGCTGGGAGCTTCGCGGCGAAGAGGCATCGGGTTGATTTCGATCAAGGCCGGAGTTCGGATCGGGCTTCACGCTATGGGAATGAAACACGCCGCGCAACTCGCCGCCGCCGGGCTCTTCCGGGAAAGGCCGCCCCGCTACACCAGCTACCCGACCGCGCCGAACTTTTCCGGCGGGGTGGGGCCGGAGACCTTCGCGGACTGGCTGGGGCGGGCGGGCCGCGCCGGCCCGGTCTCGCTCTACCTCCATGTCCCGTTCTGCCGAAGGCTCTGCTGGTTCTGCGCCTGCCGCACGCAGGGCACGCGGACGGACCAGCCCGTGGCGGCCTATGTCGAGGCGCTGAAGGCGGAGATCGCGCATGCTTCCGAGGTTGCCGGGCGGCCCTCCCTCTCCCGCCTCCACTGGGGCGGCGGGACGCCGACGATCCTCGCGCCGGAGCTGATCGCCTCGCTCGCGCGGACGATCCGCCGCAGCTTCCCCTTCGCGGAGGGCGCCGAATTCTCCGTCGAGATCGACCCGAACGAGATCGACGCGCCGCGAATCGCCGCGCTGAAAGAGGCGGGGATGACCCGCGCGAGCATCGGCATCCAGGATTTCGACCCGAAGATACAGGAGGCGATCGGCCGCCCGCAGAGCTTCCGCGTGACCGCGGAGGCGGCGGCGGCGCTGCGGCGGGCGGGGATCGAGAGCCTCAACGCCGATCTCGTCTACGGCCTTCCGGGGCAGAACGTCGCCAGCCTTCGCCGCACCCTTCGCCGCCTGCTCTGGCTCCGGCCGGACCGGATCGCGCTCTACGGCTACGCCCATGCGCCGCATCTCGCGAAGCGGCAGGCGATGATCCGGGAGGAGGACCTGCCGAAGGCGCCGCTCCGCTTCGACCTTGCGGAGGCGGCGCGGGAGATTCTCGTCTCCGCCGGCTACGATCCGGTCGGCATCGACCATTTCGCGCTGCCGGCGGACGGGCTGGCCCGCGCGGCGCGGGAGGGGCGGCTGAGGCGCAACTTCCAGGGCTATACCGATGACGCGGCCGCGGCGCTGATCGGCCTCGGCGCCTCCTCAATCTCGGAATTCCCCGAAGGCTATGCGCAGAACGCGCCGGCGACGGCGGCGTGGCGGCGGGCGGTGGACACGGGCGCCTTCGCCACCCATCGCGGCCATGTCTTCCGCGGGGAGGACCGGATGCGGAAGGCGGCGATCGAGCGGCTGATGTGCGACTTCGCGCTCGACCTCGGCGATCCGCGCCTCGGCGCCGGGGCCGAGGCGGCGCTCCTCCCGGCGGCGGAGGGCGCGGCGCGGCGCTGGCCGGGCTTCGCGGCGCTGGAGGGGAGCCGGCTTCGCATCACGGAGGAGGGGCGGCCCCTGACCCGGATCATCGCCCGCGCCTTCGACGAATACGACGAGGCGGGCTCGGCCTATTCGATGGCGATCTGAAGGGGCCGCGCGCTCAGGATTCGCCCGCGGCCCGCGCCTCCAGAATCTCGAAGGGCACGCCCGGCTCCGTCTTCGCCCCGCGGATGACGAGCGAGGTCTTGACGCTGGCGACATTCGGCGCCGCCGTCAGCGAGCCCGTGAGGAAGGACTGGAAGGTGGAAAGGTCCGGGGCCACGCATTTCAGCAGGAAGTCGATCTCCCCGTTCAGCATGTGGCACTCGCGCACCAGCGGCCAGGAGCGGGCCTTCTCCTCGAAGGCGCGGAGGTCCGCCTCCGCCTGGCTCGAAAGCCCGACCATCGCGAAGACGGTGACCTCGAAGCCGAGCGCGCGGGCGTTGACGCGGGCATGGTAGCCCTCGATCAGCCCCTCCTCCTCCAGCGCCCGCACGCGCCGCAGGCAGGGCGGGGCGGAGATGCCGAGCCGCTTCGACAACTCGACATTCGTCATGCGCCCGTCGCCCTGAAGCTCCGCGAGAATCTTCCTGTCGATCGCGTCGATCTTGCCGGCGGCCATGCCTTCCCCCGCTCACGGGGTTCGGCCCCGCGTTACTGCGCGTTCGGGTTACCCAATCGCCGCCCGCTGCGCAATAAAATTGCGTAGACTGCCGATCACGCGAACCGGAGCCGCGCTTGGCGCGGGCGGCCCGCGCCGCTACATACGGGCGCGACCAGCAGGACCGAGGATGCCATGACCGAGACGCGCGCGATGAAGCTCCTGATCGTCGGCTCCGGCCCGGCCGGCTACACCGCCGCCGTCTACGCCGCGCGCGCGATGCTCGATCCCGTCCTCGTGCAGGGCATCCAGCCGGGCGGCCAGCTCACCATCACCACCGAGGTGGAGAACTGGCCGGGCGACACCGAGGTGCAGGGCCCCGATCTCATGGTCCGGATGGAGGCGCATGCGAAGGCGATGGGGGCGGAGATCGTCTCCGACATCATCATGGACCTCGACCTCTCCAGGCGGCCCTTCATCGCGAAAGGGGATTCGGGGACGGTCTATGAGGCAGAGGCGGTGATCCTCGCCACCGGGGCGCAGGCGAGATGGCTCGGCCTCCCCTCGGAGGACCGGTTCAAGGGCTTCGGCGTCTCGGCCTGCGCAACCTGCGACGGGTTCTTCTATCGCGGGCGGGAGGTTGTCGTGATCGGCGGCGGCAACACCGCGGTCGAGGAGGCCCTGTTCCTCACCCGCTTCGCCGAAAAGGTCACGCTCGTCCACCGGCGGGATTCGCTTCGCGCGGAGAAGATCCTCGAACACCGGCTGATGAAGAACCCGAAGGTCGAGATCGTGTGGAACGCGACTCTCGAAGAGGTGGTCGGCGCGGAAGATCCCCTCGGCGTCACCGGCGCGCGCATCCGCGACGTGCATACGGGGGCGGAGCGGGTGATCCCCTGCGCCGGCGTCTTCGTCGCCATCGGCCATGCGCCGGCCTCGGAGCTCGTGAAGGACCAGCTCGAAACGCATCACGGCGGCTATGTCGTCACGAAGCCGGATTCGACGGCCACCTCCATCCCCGGCGTCTTCGCCGCGGGGGACGTGACGGACCATGTCTATCGCCAGGCCGTGACCTCGGCCGGCATGGGCTGCATGGCCGCGCTCGAGGCCGAGCGCTTCCTCGCGGGCGAAGGGTGAGGCGCGGCCTCCTCCTCGCGGCGCTCCTCGCGTCGCCGGCCGGCGCGCTGGAGCCGATGGACGGCGCGGCCTTCCGCGCCTTCTCCGAAGGCTGGACGCTGCATTTCTCCGACGAGAGCGGCGCCTATTTCGGCACCGAGCAGTATTTCGAGGACGGGCGGACGATCTGGGCCCCCTCCGGCGGCGGCTGCCATCATGGAATCTGGGCGGAGGACGCGGGGCGGATCTGCTTTCTCTACGATGTCGGCCTCTCCTGCTGGAAGCTCTTCTCCGAAGGCGAAGACAGCATCCTCGCCGAAAGCGTCGAGACGGGCCCGGGCGGCGGCCCGCCGACCCGGCTCCGCCTGATGCGGAAGGACCGGAGCGCCGCCCCCTGCGACGAGGGGCCCGGGGTCTGAACGGGCTTCCACGGCGCGGGCAAGGCGTAAAGTCTTCGTAAACGCGGCTGCCCTACGCTCCGTCTTCTGCTAGTCTCGGTGAAATCGAGCAAGACCCAACGGAGCCGAAGATGCCCCGACCCCTGAACGCCCTCCTTCTGGCGGCGGCCCTCGCCGTCGCCGCGCCGCCCGCCTCGGCGAGCCCCGCCCTTGTCGCCGCCTCGATGGAGGCGGCGGACCGGGAGCGATGGGCGGAGGCCCGCGCCCATGCCGAGGCCGCCGGAAGCCAGGCCGCCCGCGACCTTTACGAATGGCGGCTTCTTTCCGCCGGGGAGGGGGATTGGGCGCTCTACCGCGCCTTCGTCGCCCGCAACCCCGACTGGCCGAATCTAGGCCGCATCCGGGCGCGCGGCGAAGGGCTGATCCCGCGCGGAACGTCGCTCGGGGAGGTCGACGCCTTTCTCGGCGCCGGCGGCCCCTCCACGGGAACCGGCGCGCTCCGCCGGATCGAGGCGCTCGCCGCCGCCGGCCGCGGGGCCGAGGCGGACGAGCTCGCCGCCTTCGCCTGGCGGACATTCTCGCTGACCCCCTCGGAACAGGCGCTCTTCCGCGCCGAGCATATGGGCGCGATCCGCCCGCATCACGAGGCGCGGGCGGACGAGCTGCTCTGGCGCGGGCTGGCGGACGAGGCGCAGGCGATGAAGCCGCTCGTCTCCCCCGGCTGGGCCGCGCTGATCGAGGCGCGGGTGCGGCTCCGCGCGCTGGCGAACGGGGTGGACGGCGCGATCGCGGCCGTCCCGGCCGCGCTGCAAGACGATCCCGGCCTCGCCTTCGAGCGCTTTCTCTGGCGCATGAAGAAGGACAATTACGGCGGCGCGCTGGAGCTGGTCTCCGCCCGGTCCGTCTCCGCCGAAAGCCTCGGGCGGCCGGAGGCGTGGGGCGAGCGGCGGCGGCTGCTCGTGCGCCGGCTTCTGCGGCTCGGGCAGGTGACGGAGGCCTACAACCTGGCCAACCGGAACCACATGGTCACGGGCGCGGATCATTCCGACCTCGAATTCCTCGCCGGCTGGATCGCGCTCCGCTGGATGAAGGACCCGGCGCGGGCGGAGGCGCATTTCCGCCGCCTGATCGTCGCGGTGGAGACGCCGATCAGCCTCGGGCGCGGGCATTACTGGCTCGGCCGGGCGCTGGAGGCGGCGGGGGACCGGGGCGGCGCGCAGGCCGCCTATGCCGAAGGCGCGAAGCATCAGACGAGCTTCTACGGCCAGCTTTCGGCGGAGGCCGCGGGCGTTCCCGTCGATCCCGCGCTCGCGGCGGAGCGGGACGGGGACTGGCGGCGCGCCGCCTTCGCGAACCGCACGGTCGCCGAGGCCGCGCGGCTCCTCTCCGGGGCGGGGGACCGGCGGCGCGCGCACTGGTTCCTCACGCATATCGCCTCGGAGCAGTCCGGCTACGCCGATCTCGCCGGCGCCGCGCATCTCGCGATGGAGCTCGGCCGGCCCGACGCCGCGATCCGCATCGGCAAGATCGCGGCGCGGAAGGGCCATGTGCTGAAGGGGGACTATTACCCGCTCACCGAGCTCGCCCGCTTCAACGCCGGGGTGGAGCCCGCCCTCGCCATGGCGATCGGCCGGCAGGAGAGTGAGCTGAACCCCGAGGCGATCAGCCCCGCGGGCGCCCGCGGGCTCATGCAGGTCATGCCGGCGACGGCGCGGCGCGTCGCGGGCTGGGTGCAGCAGCCCTATTCGCTCGAACGGCTGACGGAGGACTGGCAGTATAACGCCCTCCTCGGGCAGACCTATCTCGCGCGCCGGCTCGGCGAGTTCGACGGCTCGGTCGCGATGGCCGCCGCCGCCTACAATGCCGGCGCCGGGCGCGTCGACCAGTGGATCGCCACCTATGGCGACCCGCGGACGGGCTCGGTGGACTGGATCGACTGGCTGGAGATGATCCCCTTCAACGAGACTCGCAATTACGTGCAGCGCGTGCTCGAAGGGCTCCAGGTATACCGGAGCCGGATCGAGGGGCGCCCCGTCGCGTTCACCCTGAAGCGGGACGCGCTGGGCCGCTGAAAGGGACGCCATGAAGATCACGACCTGCGTCTTCGACGCCTACGGCACGCTGTTCGACGTCGCCGCCGCCGCGCGGCAGGCGGCGGCGGAGCCGGGGCGGGAGGCGTTCGCGGCGAAATGGCCCGAACTCGCGGCGACATGGCGGCTGAAGCAGCTGCAATACACCTGGCTGCGCGCGACGGCGGGGGTTCACACGGACTTCTGGACCGTCACGCAGGACGGTCTGGACTTCGCGCTGGAGGCGCACGGCCTTGCGGAGCCTGCGCTGCGGGCGCGGCTGCTGGCGCTCTACTGGGAGCTTTCGGCCTATCCCGAGGTTCCCGCCATGCTCGCCGCGCTGAAGCGCGCGGGCCTCGCCACGGCGATCCTCTCCAACGGCTCCCCCGCCATGCTGGCGGGCGCGGTGGAGAGCGCCGGGATCGGCGACCGGCTTGACGCCGTGCTCTCCGTCGAAAGCGTCGGAATCTTCAAGCCGGCGCCGGCGGTCTATGACCTCGTGGGGCGGCGTTTCGGCTGCCCTGCCGGCGCCGTGCTCTTCGTCTCCTCGAACGGGTGGGACGCGGCGGCGGCCTCCGGCTACGGCTTCCGCTCCGTCTGGGTGAACCGGGCGAAGGAACCGGTGGACCGGCTGCCCTGGCGGCCCGAGCGCGTCCTGTCCGACCTCACGACGATCCCGGAGATCGCGCAGGCCGGCCTGTGAGGCGCTTCGCCGCCGCGCATGGCCTCTCCCTCGCCTATGCGGACGAGGGGGAGGGCGCCCCGCCCCTTCTCTGCCTCGCCGGCCTCACCCGCTCCTCTCGCGATTTCGACCATTTCGCCGCCGCGCTCCCCTCCGTCGTCGGCCCCCGGCGGATCGTGCGGCTCGACGCGCGGGGCCGCGGCGCCTCCGACCATGACCCGGACTGGACGCGCTACAACGTGATGGTCGAGGCGGGGGACGCGCTGGCGCTGCTCGACCATCTCGGGATCGACCGCGCCGTCATCGTAGGCTCATCCCGCGGCGGGCTCCTCGCCGCCGTGATCGCGGCGACGGCGCCGCAGCGCCTTGCGGGCGTCGTGCTGAACGACGTGGGCCCGGTGATCGAGCCGGAGGGGATCGGCAAGATCATGTCCTGGCTCGGCCTTCCCCCCGCCGCGAAGACGATGGCCGAAGCCGCCGCCGGGCTCGAAGCCGCCTTCGGCGCGCGCTTCCCCGGCGTCGGCGCCGATTTCTGGCGGGACTGGGCGGAGCGGAGCTTCGTCGAGGCGCCGGGCGGCCTCGCCCTCGCCTACGACCCGAAGCTGCGCGACGCGACGCTGGCGCAGGCCGCGGCGGCGCCCGAGGGCGGGCATGACCTCTGGCCGCTCTTCGACGCGCTGAAGCCGATCCCGACCCTTCTCCTCCGCGGCGCGAATTCGGACTTGCTCTCGGCGGCCACCGCGGCCGAAATGCGCGTCAGGAAGCCGGACCTGACCGTCGTCGAAATCCCCGACCGCGGGCATATCCCCCGGCTGGACGAGCCGGCGGCGCTCGCAGCCGTCGCCGCCTTCCTCGGAGGATTCGATGGCCGAAGCCGCGACGATCCATGACATCCGCGCCGCGCGCGGCCGGCTCGCCGGCGCCGCGCGCCGCACGCCGCTTCTCGAATCGGACGCGCTCAACGCGCTCGCCGGGCGGCGCGTGCTGGTGAAGGCCGAATGCCTCCAGCGGACCGGCAGCTTCAAGTTCCGCGGCGGCTGGAGCGCGCTCTCCGCGCTCGACCCCGTCGCGCGGAAGAAGGGCGTCATCGCCTTCTCCTCCGGCAATCACGCGCAGGGCGTCGCCCTCGCGGCGAAGCTCCACGGCGCGCCCGCGGTGATCGTGATGCCGGAGGACGCGCCGCAGGCGAAGATCTCCGGCACCCGCGGCTACGGCGCCGAGGTCGTGACCTATGACCGCTTCGGCGAGGATCGGGAGGCGATCGGCGCCCGCATCGCGGGGGAGCGGGGCCTGACGCTGATCCGCCCCTATGACGAGCCCATGGTCATCGCCGGGCAGGGGACGACCGGGCTCGAAATCGCGGAGCAGGCGGCGGAGGCGGGCGTGACGGAGGGCGACGTGATCGTCTGCTGCGGCGGCGGCGGCCTCGCCGCCGGCATCGCGCTCGCGCTGGAGGAGGCCGCGCCCGGCCTTCGCGTGCGAACGGCGGAGCCCGCCTTCTATGACGACATGGCGATCTCCCTCCGCTCCGGCCGGCGGGAGCGCTGCGGCGCGAACGAGAAGTCGATCTGCGACGCCATCGTCACGCCGATGCCAGGGGAGCTGACCTTCCCGATCCTGAAGGGCCGCGCCGGCCCCGGCTTCGCCGTGGCGGACGAGGAGGCGCGCTGCGCCATGGCCACCGCGTGGA
The DNA here is from genome assembly GCF_046290545.1 of Pikeienuella sp. NCBI lineage: Bacteria > Pseudomonadati > Pseudomonadota > Alphaproteobacteria > Rhodobacterales > Paracoccaceae > Pikeienuella > Pikeienuella sp. Next base: position 82,159 of record NZ_JBKAGV010000006.1, read on the forward strand.
AGCACCTGAAGATCGTAGCGGAGCCGGGCGGCGCCGTCGCCCTCGCCGCCGCGCTCTTCCGGCGGGAGGAGATCGAGGGGGACGCCGTGATCGTCACCGTCTCGGGCGGCAATGTGGACCCTGCGGTCTTCGCCGCCGCGCTATCGGATTACGGAGACGCGCCATGACCTTCCATCACCGCCACCAGAACCGGATCGCCGGGCTCCTGGAGGAGGCGACCGCCTGGCGGCGGGACCTTCACGCCCATCCCGAGATCGGCTTCGAGGAGAAGCGGACGGCGGGGATCGTCGCCGCAAAGCTCCGCGAGTTCGGCGTGGACGAGGTGCATGAGGGCCTCGCCCGCACCGGCGTCCTCGGGATCGTGCGCGGAAAGGGCGAGGGGCCGATGATCGGCCTCCGCGCGGACATGGACGCGCTGCCGATGCCGGACCTGAAGACCGTCCCCTGGCGCTCGAAGTTCGAAAACCGGAACCACGCCTGCGGCCATGACGGCCACACCGCCATGCTCCTCGCCGCGGCAAAGATCCTCTGCGAGACGCGGGATTTCGCGGGCTCCGTCGCGCTCATCTTCCAGCCCGCCGAGGAAGGTATGGGCGGCGGGAAGGAGATGGTGGAGGACGGTCTCTTCCGCCTCGCCCCGTGCGACAGCGTCTGGGGCCTCCACAACTGGCCGGGCGCGCCGCTCGGCGCCTTCACCGCGCTCGCCGGGCCGGTCATGGCCGGGGTGGATTACTTCGATATCCGGATCAGGGGCGTCGGCACCCATGCCGGCACGCCGCATCTCGGCACCGATACGGTCCTCGCCGCCGGGCACATGATCGCCGCGCTGCAATCCGTGGCGAGCCGCACCGCGCCGCCGCAGGAGGCGGCGACGATTTCCGTCACCCGCCTCTCCGCCGCCACGGCCTATCACGTCGTGCCCGACACGACGGAGATCGGCGGCTCGCTCCGCTACGTGAACCCCGCCATCCGCCCGAAAATGGAGGCGCAGCTCCGCGCCGTGGCGAAGGGCGTGGCGGAGGCCTTCGGCGCCGTCGCGGAGATCGACTACCGCGTGAACTATCCGCCGACGATCAACCCCGCGGCGGAGGCCGACCTCGCTGCCCAGATCGCCGCCGGCCTCGTCGGCGCCGAAGCGGTGGAGCGGCGGGCGGAGACCTGCATGGCGGCGGAGGATTTCGCCTTCATGCTGAACCAGAAGCCCGGCCATTACATCTGGATGGGGGTGGACGCGCCCGGCCACACGACGGCGAAGCTGCATCACCCGGAATACGACTTCAACGACGCCGCGATTCCCTACGGCGTCGCTTACTGGCTGTCGCTGGCGGACAGGCTCCTGCCGCGGGCCTGATGGGGCGCGGGGCGCGAACGCCCCGCGCCGCGGCTCAGATCTCCTTGCGGGACATCATGCCGGCGATCGTGTCGGCCTGCCGGATCGCGAGGGCGACGATCGTCAGCGTCGGGTTCTCCGCCGCCCCGGTCGTGAACTGGGAGCCGTCCGAGACGAAGAGATTCGCCACGTCATGCGTCTGCCCCCAGCGGTTGACCACGCCATCCGCCGCCCGCTCGCTCATCCGGTTGGTGCCGAGATTGTGGGTCGAGGGATAGGGCGGCGTCGGGAAGGTCCGCGTCGCCCCCACCGCGTCATAGATCGCGGCGCCGCGCGCATAGGCGTGGTTCCGCATCGCGACGTCGTTCGGATGGTCGGAGAAGTGGACATTGGCGACCGGGTCGCCGAACCTGTCCTTCACGTCGTGGTTCAGCGTCACCCGGTTCGTCTCCTGCGGCATGTCCTCGCCCACGATCCACATGCCCGCCATGTTGTTGTAATGGTCAAGCGCGGAGGTGAACTCCCGGCCCCAGGCGCCGGGGTCGAGGAAGGCGGCCATGAACGGCAGGCCGAGCGCCAGCGTCTCCAGCTCATAGCCGCCGACGAAGCCGCGCGACGGGTCGTGCCTCGACTCGTCCTGCACGATCCCCGCCATGGTGGTGCCGCGCCACATCTTCACCGGCTTGTCGAACACGGCGTAGACCGAGCCCGTCATGTGCCGCATGTAGTTGCGCCCGACCTGGCCGGAGGAATTCGCCAAACCGTCCGGGAACATCCCGCTTTCCGAGAGGAGGAGCAGCCGCGGGCTCTCGAACGAATTGCCCGCGACGCAGACGACGCGCGCCGCCTGCCGCTGGAGCGCCCCCGCCTCGTCGGCGTAGACGACGCCCGTGACCTTCCCCGCCGCGTCATGCTCGATCCGCACCGCCTGGCATTTCTCCCGCACTTCGAGATTGCCGGTCGCCTCCCCGTTCGGGATGTCGGTATAGGCGGCGGACCATTTCGCCCCCCATTTGCAGCCCTGGAAGCAGAACCCGGTCTGCTGGCAGGCGGCGCGGCCGTCACTCTCCACCGAGTTGATCGCCATCCGCCCGGTATGCACCTCCTTGTAGCCGAGCGCCTTCGCGCCCTTCTCGAACACCTTGTAGTTGTTGTTGCCGGGGAGGCCGGGCATCCCGTGCGTGAGCGTCACGCCCAGCTTCTTCTCCGCCTTGTCGTACCAGGGCGCCATCTCCGCCGCGTCGATCGGCCAGTCGAGAAGGCTGGCGCCCTGCACGGGGCCGTAGTTCGTCGCCGCCTTCCATTCATGCTCCTGGAAGCGGAGCGAGGCGCCGGCCCAGTGCGTGGTCGTGCCGCCGACCGCCTTCACGATCCAGGCGGGGAGGCCGGAGAAATCCTTCGCCACGCGCCAGTCTCCGCTCGTCGTGCGCGGGTCGGTCCAGGCGAGCTGGCCGAAGCTCTCCCACTCGTCGTTGACGTAGTCGTCCGGCAGGTAGCGCCCGCCGGCCTCCAGCGCGACGACGGAGATTCCCTTCTGCGCAAGCTCGTTGGCGAGGACGCCGCCGCCCGCGCCGGTGCCGATGATGACGACGACGCTGTCGTCGGAAAGGTCGAATGGTGCAGCCATGATCTTGCCCTCCCTCAGAGCCAGGCGATGTCGTCGAAGCCGCGGTCGATGTAACCGCCCTGGGAGAAGCTCTCCCCCTCATAGCCGAAGATCGGCCAGACGGCCTTCTGGTTGTAGAGCCCGGTCACGAGCCCGCCGCGCACCGTCTGGAAGAAGGCGCTCTCCTCCATCCCGCGGAGGATCGCCACCCGGTCCTTTTCCCAGGCGGCGGAGAGATAATCCGCATGGCCCTTGCCCTGCGCCGCCGCGTCGAGCGCCGCGATCCCGGCCTCGACGGCGGGCGCCGCCTCAGCGGTATCGTAGCCCTTCACGGCGACGGCATAGAACTCGTCCCCGACCTGGTCGTGCGGATAGATGTCCCGCGCCATCTGGATCAGCGTCGCCATCGTCTTCGGCTGGAGCGCAGTCGTCTCCAGCGCCCAGGCCGCATCCCGCCCGGCGACGAAGCCGGGGCCGACGACGAGCGCCGCGCCCGCGGCCATGCTCCTCGCCAGCAATTGGCGCCGCGTGAGCGCCGGTTTCCTCTCCTGGTAGGTCATCGCGTTCCCTTCCTGTTGTTTTTCTCTGGTCAGACGAAGCGCCCGGAGCGTTCCAGCACCTCGATCTCGTAGCCGTCCGGGTCGGCGACGAAGAAGAAGCGGCCGACGAGCTTCCCGTCCGGCGCGAATTCGACGAGCTTGCGCGGGTTCAATCCCTCCGCCGTGAAGCGGGCGTGCTCCGCGTCGAGATCGGCGACGGAGACGGCGAGATGGCCATAGCCGTTCCCGCGGTCATAGGGCTCGGTCCGGTCCTTGTTGATCGTGAGTTCGAGCTCGAACGCCGTCTCCGGGTTGGAGAGATAGACGAGCGTGAAGCCGGAGAAATCGAGCCGATCCGCCACCGCGAGCCCGAAAGCCTTTTGGTAGAACTCGACCGAGCGCGCCTCGTCGAGCACGCGAATCATGCTGTGAATGGCTTTCGCCATGAACGCCTCCCGCCTTGTCTGCGGGGGCATGATGCGCGCCTCTCGCGCGGGGCGGGTAGTAGTCGGTTACTACGTCGCCCGTCGGGCGCTATTCCGCCGCGATCAGCGCCTCGCGCTCTGCGGCGGCGCCGGCCTCATGGAGCAGGCAGGCGCAGCGCAGGAGCGAGGTGAAGTTCGGCGGTTCGCCCCTGAGTTCAAGCACTTCGCCATGAAGCTTCGAGAGGAAGGCGGCCGTCGTCAGCCGCTCGGCCGCGGCGATCCCGTCAAGGATCGACCAGAAGGCGTTCTCGAGGCGGATCGACGTGCTCTGCCCGTTGAGCCGCAAGCGCCGCGTGGTCAGCTCATATCGTTCGGGGTCCTGCCCCGCGAATATTCTGCACATGACGTTCCTCCGGTTCGTGCGGCGTCTTCCGCGCCGCATCGTCCCGCATCTTGCAGCGAAGCCGCGGCTTCGTGAACCCGTCCTGCGCCCGCCGCCGCGATGCGCGGATGGACGCGCGCGCCGCGCTCGTCTAATCATCCGGGGAAAAGAAGGGGAGCCGATGAGCGCGTTGAAACGCCTCCGCCTGCATGACCTGCATGAGCGTATCGGGGCGCGGTTCGCGCCCTTCGCCGGCTACGAGATGCCGGTCCAGTATCCCGCCGGCGTGATGAAGGAGCATCTTCACACGCGCGCCGCGGCCGGCCTTTTCGACGTCAGCCATATGGGCCAGGTCATCCTCCGCGCGCCCGGCGGCTACGAGGAGGCGGCGGCCGCCTTCGAGGCGCTGAACCCCGCCGCCGCGCTCGGCCTCCCCGAAGGCCGGCAGCGCTACGGCCTCCTCACCAACGAGGCGGGCGGGGTGATCGACGACCTGATGTTCGCCAACCGGGGCGACCATCTCTTCGTCATCGTCAACGCCGCCTGCAAGGAAGGCGACCTCGCCCATATGCGCGCCCGTCTCCCCGCCGCCGTGCAGGTGGAGGAGATCGGGGGCCGCGCGCTCCTCGCCCTCCAGGGCCCGGCGGCGGAGGCGGCGCTCGCGCGGCTCCTGCCCGGCGCGGCCTTGATGCGGTTCATGGACGTCGCCGTGATGGATTGGGAAGGGGCGGAGCTCTGGCTCTCCCGCTCCGGCTATACCGGGGAGGACGGGTTCGAGATTTCAGTCCCCGAGGACCGGGCGGAAGCCTTCGCCGAAGCCCTGCTTGCGATGGAGGAGGTGCTCCCCATCGGCCTCGGCGCGCGGGATTCGCTCCGGCTCGAAGCCGGGCTCTGCCTCTACGGCCACGACATCGACCTTGAGACGAGCCCGGTCGAGGCCGGGCTCGACTGGGCGATCCAGAAGGCCCGGCGCACAGGCGGCGCGCGCGCGGGCGGCTTCCCCGGCGCGGCGCGCATCCTCGCCGAGCTGGAGGAAGGCCCGGCGCGCCGCCGCGTCGGCCTCCGGCCCGAGGGCCGCGCCCCGATGCGGGAGGGAACGCCGCTCTTCGCCGCCGCCGAAGGGGGCGAGCCCGTCGGCGCCGTCACGTCCGGCGGCTTCGGCCCCTCGCTGGAAGGGCCGATGGCGATGGGCTACGTCCCCGCCGCGCTCGCCGCTCCCGGAACGCCGCTCTGGGGCGAGGTGCGCGGCAAGCGCCTGCCCGCCACCGTCTCCCCCCTCCCCTTCCGACCCTCCACCTACAAGCGCTGAGGCCCGAGATGAAATACACCGAAGACCATGAATGGCTCCGCGAGGAGGGCGGGATCGTCACCGTCGGCATCACCAAGCACGCCGCCGAGCAGCTCGGCGACGTCGTGTTCGTGGACCTGCCGGAGGTCGGCGCCGAGGTGTCGAAGGGCGACGAGATCGTGGTGATCGAAAGCGTCAAGGCCGCCTCCGACATCCTCGCCCCGCTCGACGGGGAGATCGTGGAGGTGAACGAGGCGCTGGCCGCCACCCCCGCCTCCGTGAACGAGGACCCGGAGGGCGCCGCCTGGTTCTTCCGCATGAAGGTGAAGGACGCCTCCGCACTCTCCGGCTTCATGGACGAGGCCGCCTATCTCGAAATGGTCGGCTGAGGACGACATGACCTATCAGCGCTCCGCCTACGATCCCTACGATTTCGCGAACCGCCGGCATATCGGCCCCTCGCCCTTCGAGATGGAGGCGATGCTGGAGGCGGTCGGCGCGCCGAGCCTCGACGCGCTGATAGAAGAGACGGTTCCGGCCGCGATCCGGCAGGCGGACGCGCTGGGCTGGGAGCCTCTTTCCGAGCACGGCCTCCTCGCCCGGATGCGCGCGGTCGCCGCGAGGAACCGGGTGATGACCTCGCTGATCGGGCAGGGCTATCACGGCACGGTGACGCCGCCCGCGATCCAGCGGAACATCCTCGAAAACCCGGCCTGGTACACCGCCTACACGCCCTACCAGCCCGAAATCGCGCAAGGGCGGCTCGAGGCGCTGCTGAACTTCCAGACGATGGTGGCGGACCTGACGGGCCTCCCCGTCGCCAACGCCTCCCTCCTCGACGAGGCGACGGCGGCGGCCGAGGCGATGACGATGGCGGAGCGCGCCGGCAAGTCGAAGGCGCGGGGCTTCTTCGTGGACGCGGAGTGCCACCCGCAAACCGTCGCTGTTCTCCGCACGCGGGCGGAGCCGCTCGGGATCGAGGTGATCGTCGGCCCGCTTGAGGCGCTGGACCCCGCGCGCGTCTTCGGCGCGCTCTTCCAGTATCCCGGCACGCATGGCCGCGTGCGCGACCTCTCGGGCGAGATCGCGGCGCTCCACGGGGCGAAGGCGCTCGCCGTGGTGGCGACGGACCTTCTCGCCCTCACCATGCTGAAGGAGCCGGGCGCGATGGGGGCGGACATCGCCGTCGGCTCCGCGCAGCGCTTCGGCGTGCCGATGGGCTATGGCGGCCCGCACGCCGCCTTCATGTCCTGCCGGGACGAGCTGAAGCGCTCCATGCCGGGGCGGATCGTCGGCGTCTCGGTCGATTCCCGCGGGAACAAGGCCTATCGCCTCTCCCTCCAGACGCGGGAGCAGCATATCCGGCGGGAGAAGGCGACCTCGAATGTCTGCACCGCGCAGGCGCTCCTCGCCGTCATGGCCTCGTTCTATGCCGTCTTCCACGGGCCGGAGGGGCTCCGCGCCATCGCGGAGCGGGTGCATTTCAATACCGCCCGCCTCGCCGCCGCGCTCCGCGCCGCCGGCGCGAAGGTCTCGCCGGAAGCGTTCTTCGACACGATCACCGTGGAGGTCGGCGTCGGCCAGGCCGGCATCCTCGCCGCGGCGCGGGCCGAAGGGCTGAACTTCCGGAAAGTGGGGCGGGACCGTGTGGGGATCACGCTCGACGAGACGACGGACGAGGGCGTGATCGCCCGCGCCCTCCGCGCCTTCGGGATACAGGAGCCGGCGCCGGAGGCGGAGGACGTCGCCTTCCCCGCCGCCCTGATCCGCCAGAGCGAATACCTCACCCACCCCGTCTTCCACATGAACCGGGCGGAATCCGAGATGATGCGCTACATGCGCCGCCTCTCGGACCGTGACCTCGCGCTCGACCGCGCGATGATCCCGCTCGGCTCCTGCACGATGAAGCTCAACGCGGCGGCGGAGATGGCGCCGCTCACCTGGCCCGAATTCGCCAACATCCATCCCTTCGTCCCGGCCGATCAGGCCGCCGGCTACGCCGAGGCGATTTCCGACCTCGGGGAGCGGCTCTGCGCGATCACCGGCTATGACGCGATCTCGATGCAGCCGAATTCCGGCGCGCAGGGAGAATATGCCGGGCTCCTGACGATCCTCGCCTGGCACCGGTCTCGCGGGGATGCGAAGCGGCGCGTCTGCCTCATCCCGATCTCCGCCCACGGCACCAACCCGGCCTCGGCGCAGATGGCGGGGATGAAGGTCGTCGTCGTCAATTCCGCGCCGAACGGCGACGTGGACCTCGCCGATTTCCGCGCCAAGGCGGAGGCGGCGGGGGAGGAACTCGCCGCCTGCATGATCACCTATCCCTCCACCCACGGCGTCTTCGAGGAGACGGTGCGGGAGGTCTGCGCGATCACCCATGAATTCGGCGGGCAGGTCTATATCGACGGCGCGAACATGAACGCCATGGTCGGCCTCGTGAAGCCGGGGGAGATCGGGGGGGATGTCAGCCACCTCAACCTCCACAAGACCTTCGCGATTCCGCATGGCGGCGGCGGCCCCGGCATGGGGCCGATCGGGGTGAGGGCGCATCTCGCGCCCTTCCTCCCCGGCCACCCCGAAACGGGCGGGTCGGAAGGCCCGGTTTCCGCCGCGCCGTGGGGCTCCGCCTCGATCCTCCTCATCTCCTGGGCCTATTGCCTGATGATGGGCGGGCCGGGGCTGACGCAGGCGACGAAGGTGGCGATCCTCAACGCCAACTACATCGCCGCGCGGCTGAAGGGCGCCTATGAGGTACTCTATCGCGGCGGCAAGGGCCGCGTCGCCCATGAATGCATCCTCGATGTCCGCCCCTTCGCCGAAAGCGCGCATGTGAATGTGGACGATATCGCCAAGCGCTTGATCGACAACGGCTTCCACGCCCCGACCATGAGCTGGCCGGTCGCCGGCACGCTGATGGTGGAGCCGACCGAGAGCGAAACGAAGGCGGAGCTGGACCGGTTCGTGACCGCGATGCTCTCGATCCGGGAGGAGATCGCCGCCATCGAGTCAGGCGAGATGGACGCGGAGAACAACCCGCTGAAACGCGCCCCCCACACGGTCGAGGATCTCGTGGCGGAATGGGACCGACCCTATGCCCGCGAGCAGGGCTGCTTCCCCCCCGCCTCCTTCCGGGTGGACAAGTACTGGCCCCCCGTGGGCCGGGTGGACAATGTCTATGGCGACCGCAACCTCGTCTGCGTCTGCCCCCCGCTCGAAAGCTATCGCGACGCGGCGGAATAGCGATGCTGTGCAGGGTCGGGGCCGTCGAGATCTGGCGGATTCTGGAGATCAACGCCCCGTTCCTGACGCCCGAAGAACTCTGGCCCGAAGCCGGGCCGGAGGCGCGGGCGGCGGTGGAGCGGCATGTTCCCCGCTGCCTCTGCCCGCATTCGGGCCGGGTGATCCTGCCCATTCAGGGCTTCCTGCTGAAGACGCCCTCCCATTTCATCCTCGTCGACGCCTGCGTCGGCAATGACAAGACCGTGCCGGGGCTCCCCGCATGGCATCAGCGCAAGGATGCGCGCTTCATGGCGGGCCTCGAAGCGGCGGGCGTCGGGGTCGAGGATGTGGGCTTCGTGCTCTGCACCCATCTCCACACCGATCATGTCGGCTGGAACACGCAACTGCTGGACGGCCGCTGGGTCCCCACCTTCCCGAAGGCGCGCTACCTCATGCCGGCGGCGGACGAGGCGATGCAGCGCGCCCGCGGCTCCGACCTCTGGCGCGAGAGCGTCTCGCCCGTCATCGAGGCCGGGCAGGCGGAACTCGCCGGCGCGGATCACATGCTGGGCGACGAAGTCTCCCTCGTCCCCACCCCCGGCCACACGCCCGGCCATGTCTCGGTGCTGATCCGGAGCGAAGGCCGGGAGGCGATGATCACGGGGGACGCGCTCCATTCCACCGTCCAGTGCTGGCGGCCCGACTGGCGGTTCAAGTACGATTCGGACGGCCCGATGGCCGTCGCCTCCCGCCGCTTTTTCCTCGAACAGGCGGCGGAGACAGGGGCGACCGTTCTCGGCAGCCATTTCACCCTGCCCTCTCTCGGCCGGGTCGAGGCCGAGGGCGACGCCTTCCGCTGGATCGAGTGACGGCGAAGCAGGGCGCGCATCGCCCCGTCGCGCCTTAATCCTTTGGCGACCTTGCTGCGCGAGACTGCTCCCGCAAACATCCGGGAGGCCGCCATGAACCTCTATCACTGCTCCATCGACCTTCGGGACAGCGCGAAGGCCATGTCCTTCGCCGTGGCGATGGAGGCCTGGATGAACGCGCTGCAGGCGCAGGGCGTGATCCTCTCCTGGCGGCTCTGCCGGCGGAAGCTCGGCTTCGGCGGCCCGCGCGCCCGCGATTTCCTGCTGGAGATCGAGGTGGAGGACATGGCGCAGCTCGACCAGGCGTTCCGCTTCATCGGCTCCGGCGGCGACCAGGTGGAGAAGCTGCACAACAGCGTCCACCAGATGGTCGGCGAGGTCGACGTGGCGCTCTACCGCCCCTTCCCCGACCCGGAGCGGGCGGAGCGCATGGCCTTCGTCTGAACCCTCAGGCGAGCGCGAGCAGCCGCCCCGCGCCCGGAACCGCCTGACCGGCCCCGGCGAGCCGCATCGCGCCCCAGACCCCGGCGACGGCGGAGGAGATGACGGGCAGGCCCGTCTCCGCCTCCAGCGGCCGGGTGACGGAAAGCGTGCGGAGCCCCCCGCAGGAGAGGAAGAGCGCATCCGCCCCGCCGCCCTCAGCCGCCCTGCGCCCGAGGGCCAGAAGCTCCGCCTCCGTCACCCGGAAGATCGCCTCCACATCCTCGATCCCCATCGCTTCGAGGCGGACGACCGCGAACCCCTCCTCCTCCAGAAAGGCCCTGAGCGGCGCGTTCACCCGCTCGCCATAGGCCGCGCCGACCGCCACGCGCCTTGCGCCGAGCGCGCGGAGCGCGGAGGCGACGGAGACGCTCATCGTGGTGCAGGGAACGCCCGAAGCCGCCTCCATCCGCGCGATGAGGTCGCGGTTGAACGCGGCGCCGCGATAGAAGCTGAGCGAGGTGCCCATCAGCGCCACCGCCTCCGCCCCCCGCGCCGCGAGCCGCCGCGCCGCCGCCTCGACCTCCCCGATGACGGAGTCGTATCCCTCCGGCGTCAGCCGCGTGAGCCCGAGCCCCTCCGCGATGAACCGCCCGTCGGGGTGGAGCGCCGCCGCCTCCGGCGGAACCTCCCCGGCGGCGGGCGGCACGATCATACCGATCAGCGGCGTCATCTTCGTCTCCCCTTGCGCCCCCCGCCCCGGCGGATAGCCTCGCCTCGACGTCAGGGAGGGTATGGCATGGCCGAAGACGGCTTCAAGGGGCGCAGCTTGCGCTCCCGCATCGTGACCGAGGGGGTGGACCGCACGCCCCACCGCGCCTTCATGCGCGGCATGGGGCTGGATGACGAGGAGATTGCGCGCCCCTTCATCGGCGTCGTGACGACCGAGGGCGAGATGTCCCCCTGCAACATGGGCCTCGCCGCGCAGGCGGAGCATGCCTGCGCGGGCGTGCAGGAAGGCGGCGGCACGCCGCGGCGCTTCACCACGATCTCGATCTCCGACGCCATCTCGATGAACCACCAGGGCATGAAATGCTCGCTGGTGAGCCGGGAGGTGATCGCCGATTCGGTGGAGCTTGTCGTCCGCGGCCATTGCTATGACGGGCTCGTCGCCTACGGCGCCTGCGACAAGAACCTCCCCGCCATGATGATGGCGATGACGCGGCTGGACGTTCCCTCCGTCTTTCTTCACGGCGGCGCGACGCTCGCCTCCGAATTCGGCGGCAAGCCCTTCTCCGTCATCAACGCCTACGAGGCGGTGGGCGCCGTGCAGAAGGGCGAGCTGGACCGCGGAACGCTGAAGCGCATGGAAAAGGCCGCGATGACGACGATTGGCGCCTGCCCCGGCCAGTTCACCGCCTCCACGATGGCGATGGTGGCGGAGGTGATGGGCTTCGCCCTCCCCGGCTCCGCCACCGCCCCCGCGGTCGCGGCGGAGCGGAAGGCGATGGGCCGGCGCGCCGGGATCACGGTGATGGAGATCCTCCGCCGCGGCGGGCCGACCCCGCGCCAGCTCGTGACGCGGGAGAGCCTCGAAAACGCCTGCGCCCTCGTCGCCGCCACCGGCGGCTCCACCAACGCCGCGCTCCACATCCCCGCCATCGCGCATGAGGCCGGCATCCGCTTCACGCTCGACGATGTGGCCGAAGTGCTCCAGCGCACGCCGCTGATCGCGGACATGCAGCCCGGCGGGCGCTTCTTCGCGAAGGACGTGCACGATGTCGGCGGCGTCGCCGTCGTGGTGAAGGAACTCATCAAGGGCGGCCATATCCACCCCGACACGCCGACCGTGACCGGCCTGACCCTCGGCGAACTGGTGAAGGACGCGCCGGAGCCGGACGGAACGGTGATCCGCCCCCTCTCGAACCCGATCTCCCCCACCGGCGGCGTCGTCGTCCTGAAAGGCAGCCTCGCGCCCGACGGCGCGCTCATCAAGGTCGCCGGGCTGAAGGCGCTCGTCCATGAAGGCCCCGCCCGCGTCTTCGAGAGCGAGGAGGAGGCGGTGAAGGCGATCCGCGCCTCCGCATACGCGGCGGGCGACGTCGTCATCATCCGCAACGAGGGGCCGAAGGGCGGGCCGGGGATGCGGGAGATGCTGGGGCCGACCGCGATGATCTACGGCCAGGGCATGGGGGAGAAGGTCGCGCTGGTGACGGACGGCCGCTTCTCCGGCGCGACCCGCGGCCTCTGCGTCGGCTATGTCTCGCCGGAGGCCGCGGCGGGCGGCCCGTTCGCGCTCGTGCAGACCGGCGATCTCGTGAGGGTCGATGCGGAGAAGGGAACGCTCGACCTCCTGATCCCGCCCGAGGAGATGGACCGGCGGCGGGCCGCCTGGACCCCGCGGAAACAGGCCCGGCTCGCCGGCGCGCTCCAGAAATACGCGGAAAGCGTCGGCTCCGCCCATCTCGGCGCGGTGACGCATGACGGCGCCGCCGAATGGCCGATGGACGAGATCGCGGATGACTGAGCGCATCGGCTTCATCGGCCTCGGCCTCATGGGCGCGCCGATGGCGGGCCGGCTGATCGAGGCCGGCTTCCCCCTCACCGTCTGGAACCGCAGCGCGGAGAAGGCCGCGCCCTTCGCCGCGCGCGGCGCCGCCGTGGCGGAAAGCCCCGCCGCGCTCGCCGCCGCGGTCGACATCGTCATGCTCAACCTGATGGACGCGAAGGCGGTCGAGGCGGTCGTATTCGGCCCCGCAGGCGTGGCGGAGGGGAAGGGCGCCGCGATCCTCGCCGATTTCGGCACGATCCCGCCGGAGGCGACGCGCGACTTCGGCGCCCGGCTGAAGGCTTTGAACGGGATGGACTGGGTGGATTGCCCCGTCTCCGGCGGCGCGCCCGGCGCCGCGGCGGGGACGCTCGCGATCATGGCGGGGGGCGAGGCGGCGGCGGCGGAGCGGCTCCGCCCGGTCATGGCGCATCTCTCCGCCCGCTACACCCATATGGGCGGGCCGGGCGCGGGGCAGGCGACGAAGCTCGTGAACCAGATCATCGCCGGCTGCACGATGGCGGTGGTGGCCGAGGCGGTGGCCTTCGCGGAGCGGACGGGGGTGGACCCGGCGCTCCTCACCGGGGCGCTCGCCGGCGGCTTCGCCGATTCCCGCCCCTTCCAGATCTTCGCCCCCCGCATGGCGGCGCGAACCTACGACCCGCCCCTCGGCGCGACCGACACGATGATCAAGGACCTTGCGGAGGTCGAACGCGCGGGCGGCGCCCTCCCGATGGTCTCCGCCGCGCTCGCCGCGATGCGCGCGAGTTCGGCGGCGGGGGACGGGGAGAGGGACATCGCCGCCATCGTGGAAGTCTGGCGGGGCGGCGAAGCGCGCGCGGAATAGCCGCTTTCGCCCTTGTCTCGCAACACGCGAGGCGCTTGCGTCGACGCAACCTTTCGCTGTGCGGCCGGCTTCGCCCTGTGATAACCTGTTGCGAGTTCCGTGGGAGGCGCCGTTGCCGTCCGATGTGCTTCAGGGCTTCTTCGCCGGCGGCCGTCCCCGCGTCGCGCCGCAGCCCGTCTTTATGGCCGCGCCGCCGCGCGCCGCGGCGCCGGTCGCACGGGCCGTACTGCGCCCCGCAGCCGCGGGCCGCCCGAATGCCGCCGGAGCGGCGCAGCGCGCCGCCGCGCTTCCCGCCTTGCATGGTCGCTTGAGCGACCGTTTCGCGGTGGACCCCGCCGTGCTGCGCACCAATGGCCCCGGACGCGCGCTGCCTGGATCCGTTCGCGCGCAGATGGAACAGGCGTTCGGGGCGGATTTCGGAGATGTGCGCATCCATGTCGGCCCGCAGGCGGAGCGGATCGGCGCCATCGCCTTCACCGCCGGCGCAGACATCTATTTCGCGCCCGGCCGCTTTCGCCCGGAAAGCGCGGAGGGGAGGCGCCTTCTCGGCCATGAACTCGCCCATGTCCTGCAACAGCGGCAAGGCCGGGTGCGCGGCGGCGCCGGCGCCCTGACCGTCGTGCAGGACGCGGCGCTCGAAGCCGAGGCGGACCGGATGGGCGAACGGGCCTCCGCGGCGACGACGGTCAGCAGGGCGCCGGCCGTGCGCTCCCTGCCGCGCGCGATTGCGGCGGCGCAGCGCAAGGCCCTGATCCAGAGGGCGGGGGACAAGGTCGCGTTCGTGGCCGGAACGGCGGCGAACCCGAACGATCAGGATCTGATCGACGCTATCGAGCGGATCGTCGAAGACGAGCGCAGTCGGAAAAAGAAATACAAGGATGCGATAGAATCAGTTAAAGATCTCGCAATCGGAAAAATAGGTGTCTCAAGGGACAAGGAAGAAGAAGAAGAATTTAGAGAGGCGCGCGTGGAGGTGCTTCACAGTTTCCACCGGGACTATCAGGATTCCGGCTGGAATATCGACAACATAGTGAAGGACGTGCAGACGACGCTCTCGGCACAGGTGCTGTGCCAGCGCCGCGGCGCGCGCGGTTGTCAGTTCATCAGCATAGCGACCAAAGCCGTCCTGCTGGAAATCGTCGAAGGCGAAGCCCGCTTCACGGCCGGCGCAGACGCCGGCGTCTTCGTGAAGAAGGGCACGACGAAGGAATACGTTCAGGACAGCCGCAATCTCTATATTAGCCGCTACGTCGTGCGCGGATGCAGCGCCGCGCAGATGAACGACCTCTTCTCGAAGGGCAAGATCACCCCGCGCAACCCGACGCTGGAAATCGGGAGCCAACTGGAGAATTATGAGTTCGGATCGCGCGGCAAGACGGACCGGATCACGCAGGCGGAGAGGGAGTTTCTTCAGCAGCGTGACGGCAGCGGCGAAGACCAGCGCCTCCTCTCCGTCACGCGAAACCAGACGCGCACGATCTTCAGCAATCACGGCACGACCTTCACCGACGAAGCCGTCATCAAGATCGATCTATCGAAGATCGCCAAGAGCAAGATCTTCGATATCCACCTGGAGGAGTCGCACGCGGGCAAGACGTCTCTCGCCAGCAAGAAATATGCTGACAGCAATGCTATAAAGGAAAAAAGGAAATATATTTACAGCGCCGAGAAAAATCGTGAGATCTTGTTGGAAGAGATCCCGCTCGTAGCGGTCGTAGAGTACAGGATAGGCGGGAACCCGGTTTCGGAACACGAGGCGCGACTGAAGTTCGAGAAAGGCTACCAGCTTCGGTTGGAGTACGAGGCGCGGTTGAAGCGCGAACAATTCGAGAAGGAGCAGGAGGAAGCCAGACAGCGCGAAAAGCAGCGCCTGAAAAACGAGTCCAAGAAGGAAACCAAGGCGCTCGAGAAAGACAGCAGTCAGCGCAAGTTCGCGGCGGAGGCGGCCACAAGATACAGAGGCAAACTTTCCGGCGCCGCGAAGAAGAACCTTGATCTGGAAAAATTTGCTGATGCTATATTAGAGTGGGCCGATGTAGAAAAAAAGAAGATTGGCGCATCCGTTCCCGGAAAAGAAGACTTTATCATAATTAAGAAAGACTACTATGAACAGTGAAAATCGCAAATAATAAATCGTGCCAATTGCCTACCAAAGATCGAATTTGAGAGAAGTCATTGCGGCCCACCCGCGCCGGAAATCGACGGATTGCAGAGCGGACCCGACCGGCCCGTGGCGATCCATCACAAATACTTCCCCGCCTCCTTCCGCGCGAAAGCCTTCATCGCCTCCCCATGCGCGGCGAGGAAGGCGCGCACGCGCTCCGGGTCCCGCTTCGAGAGGGTGCGAAGCCACCAGGCGACCGCCTTCTGGATGAACCACTCCCGGTCCGCCGCATAGCCCGCGGCCCAGCCGAGCACGCGCTCCCGCTGCTCCGGCGGGGCGAAGCGGCCCTTGGCGAGGTGGAGCGTGAAGGTCAGCGCCGCGCGGCGCGTCCACATGTTTTCGGAATTCGTCCAGCCCTCCACCTCGTCGAGCCGGGCCGGGTCCGCGGCGAGCCGCCGCTCCCCCGCGCTCGCCGCGCTATCGGCGACCGCCCAGGCGTCGAAGCCGGGCGCCCAGGAGGCGATGAGCCGCCAGACCGGCCCGTCATCGGGAATCCGCGCCTGAATGAGCAGCTTCGCGGCGGCGACCATCGCCTCGTGAACGTCCGTGCGCCAGAGCCCGTCCGCGAGCGCGACGCGGCCCGGAACATCCAGCGCCGCGCGCCATTCCGCCACGCGGAGGTCGATCTCCCCGTTGGTGACGCCAAGATAGCGCCGGGGGGCCTTGTGATAGGCCGCCATCCCCGCGGCGCGCTCCGCATCCGCGCCCGCCTCGAGCGCGGCGAGCGCCGCCTCCGGCGTCACAGCCGCGAGTTCACGCGCGGCAGCATGGCGATCCGCAGCTCGCCGCTCCCTTCCTTGCGAAGGCCGTAGAGCCGGCCGTTCTCCAGCCAGTATTCCGCGATCACCGCGCCGTAGGAGACGCGGAGCCGCCCCTCCTTCGTGATGAAGCCCTTGCGGCGGAAGGCGGTGGCGGGCTTCGCCCAGGGCTCGTAGGGGGCGTGGAGGTCCATCAGGTCCACCTCGCCGCTGGCCGCGATCTTCAGGATGTGAAGGTCATGGCACCACTTCCCGTCCCAGGCCGCGCTGCCCCACTTGCCCGAGAAGCCGGCCCATTCCGCCGGCACGTCGGGCCCCGGCGTCTCGACCTTGGCGACCGTGAAGAGATCGACCGTATAGCAGTCGTTCACCACCGTCCTGTCATAGGGAGTCGGCCCCGCGGCCTCCTGCCGTTTCGGCGCGCACCCCGTCAGCGCCAGCCCCAGCGCCGCTGTCAGCGCCAGCGCGCCGAAGCCCCGTCTAAACATGCCCTCGCCTCCGCCGGCTCTTCCGCCGGTCTCCAGACCGTTCGGGCGGCAGCTTACTCGACTGTGACCGATTTGGCGAGATTTCGCGGCTGGTCCACATCCGTCCCCTTTGCGAGCGCGGCGTGATAGGCGAGGAGCTGGGCCGGCACGGCGTAGACGATGGGCGCAATGAAGGGGTCCACCGCCGGCAAAACAACGATCCGCCAGGCCTCCGCCCCGGCGAGCGCCGCGCCGTTCGCGTCCGTGATCAGCGCCACCTTCGCGCCGCGCGCCATCACCTCCTGCATGTTGGAGACGGTCTTGCCGAAGACCGTGTCTGTCGGCGCCAGCACGATCACCGGCACCGTATCCTCGATCAGGGCGATGGGCCCGTGCTTCATCTCGCCGGAGGCGTAGCCCTCCGCATGGATATAGGAGAGCTCCTTGAGCTTCAGCGCCCCTTCCAGCGCCATCGGATACATCGCGCCGCGGCCGAGATAGAGAACGTCCCGCGCCTTCGCGATCTCGTGCGCGAGGTCCGCGATCTCCGGCTCCAGCGCCAGCGCCTCGGCGAGCCGGCGCGGGGTCTCGGCGAGGAGGTCGGTGAGCCGCGCCTCCCCCGCCGCGTCGATCTCCCCCCGCTGCCGCGCGGCGAGGATCGCCGTGGTCGCAAGGGTGACGAGCTGGCAGGTGAAGGCCTTGGTCGAGGCGACGCCGATCTCCGTCCCGGCGCGGATCGGCAGCACGATGTCCGCCGCCCGGGCGATGGAGCTTTCCGGCACGTTGACGACGGCGAGCACCGTCCCCACCCGGCCCTTCGCGTAGCGGAGCGCGGCCAGCGTGTCCGCCGTCTCGCCCGACTGGCTGACGAAGATCGCCGCGTCGGAGCGGGAGAGGGGCGGCTCGCGATAGCGGAATTCCGAGGCGATCTCGATCTCGACAGGCAGCCGCGCGATCGACTCGAACCAGTATTTCGCCACATGGCAGGCGTAATAGGCCGTGCCGCAGGCGACGAGCGTCAGCCGCCCGACCTTCGAGAAATCCACCGCCTCGGCGGGGGAGACGACGGCGCGTCGCGCCGCGTCCACATAGGCGGCGACGGCGTAGCCCGCGACGGTCGGCTGCTCATGGATCTCCTTCGCCATGAAATGCCGGTGCTCGCCCTTGTCCATCAGCACGTTCTCGACCGAGACGACGCGGACCGGGCGCTCCACGAACCGACCGTCCGCATCGTGGATCGTCGCGCCGCTGCGGCGAAGCACGGCCCAGTCCCCCTCGTCGAGATAGGCGATGCGGCTGGTGAGCGGGGCGAGCGCCAGCGCGTCCGACCCCACATACATCTCCCCATCGCCATAGCCGATGGCGAGCGGGGAGCCCCGGCGGGCGGCGACGATCAGGTCCTCCTCCCCGTCGAAGAGGAAGCAGAGCGCGAAGGCCCCTTCGAGCCGCGCCAGCGTCGCCGCCGCCGCGTC
The DNA here is from genome assembly GCF_046290545.1 of Pikeienuella sp. Lineage (NCBI taxonomy): Bacteria > Pseudomonadati > Pseudomonadota > Alphaproteobacteria > Rhodobacterales > Paracoccaceae > Pikeienuella > Pikeienuella sp. The sequence goes on from NZ_JBKAGV010000006.1 coordinate 100,493, forward strand.
CTCCGGCGAAAGGCCGGTCTGCATCAGATGGGTGCAGAGCTGCACCACCGTCTCCGTATCCGTCTCGGTCTCGAAGTTCCGGCCGAGGCCGGTCAACTCGGCCCGGAGCGCGCGGTAATTCTCGATGATCCCGTTATGGACGACGGCGACCTTCCCGGCATGATGGGGATGCGCGTTCCGCGTCGTCGGCGCGCCATGCGTCGCCCAGCGGGTGTGCCCGATGCCGATCCGCCCCGCGATCGGCTCCGCCGCGACCAGCGCCGCGAGCGCGGAGAGCTTGCCGACCGCGCGGCGGCGCAGCAGCGCGCCCTCCGCCACCGTGGCGATCCCCGCGCTGTCATAGCCCCGGTATTCGAGCCGCTTGAGCGCCGAGACGAGATCGGGCGCCACGTCCTTCGAGCCGAGAATTCCGATGATGCCGCACATCAGCCGCTCTCCTTCTTCGCCGCCGCCTTCCTCGCCTGCAAGATTGACCGGAATTTGGCGACAAAGCCGCGCCTGTGCGTCTCCGGCGCGCGGGCGATGGCGAGCGCGTCCGGCTCCACGTCCTTCGTGATGACGGAGCCGGAGGCGACATAGGCGCCCTCGCCCACGGTGAGCGGCGCCACCAGCGAGGCGTTGGTGCCGATGAACGCCCCCGCGCCGATCTCCGTCCGGTGCTTCATCACGCCGTCGTAATTGCAGGTGATGGCGCCGGCCCCGATATTCGCGCCGGCGCCCACATTCGCGTCGCCGATATAGGCGAGGTGGTTCGCCTTCGCCCCGGCGCCGAAGACGGCGTTCTTCACCTCGACGAAATCGCCGATCTTCGCGCCGGGCCCGATCACCGTTCCGGGCCGGAGCCGCGCGAAGGGGCCGACCTCGGCGCCTTCCTCCAGCCGCGCGCCCTCTATATGGCAGAAGGCGTGGACCGTGGCGCCATCCGCCACGCTGACGCCCGGCCCGAAGACGACGTTCGGCCCCACGATCACGTCCCGCCCGAGCGCGGTGTCATGGCTGAGCCAGACCGTCTCCGGCGCCGTCAGCGTCGCGCCCCCCGCCATCGCCGCCGCGCGGGCGCCGGCCTGGAAGGCCGCCTCCGCCGCCGCGAGATCGGCGCGGGAATTGACGCCGAGCGTCTCCGCCTCCGGGCATTCCACCACCGCCGCCCGCTCGCCATGCGCGCGGGCGATCTCCACGAGGTCGGTGAGGTAGTACTCGCCCTTCGCGTTGTCGCAGCCGACCTCGCCGAGCCACTGGAGCATCCGCCCGGCGTCGGCCAGCATCACGCCGGAATTGCAAAGGTCGATGGAAAGCTCCTCCGGCCCGGCATCCCTCGCCTCGACGATGCGGAGAAGCTCCGCGCCCTCCATCACGAGCCGCCCGTATCCGCCCGGCTCCGCGGCGCGAAAGCCGAGGACGACGAGCCCCGCCCCCTCCGCCCGCGCCCGCCGCATCGCCGCCAGCGTCCCGGGCCGGATGAAGGGCGTGTCGGCGTAGAGCACCGCCGCGTCCCCGTCATGGCTCGCCAGCGTCGCCCGCGCGGCGAGGACGGCATGCGCGGTGCCCCGCCGCTCCGCCTGCTCCGCGATCTCGACATCCGGGCGCAGCGCCCGCGCCGCCTTCGCGACCATGTCGCCCCCGGCGCCGACGACGACGGCGACGCGCGCCGGCGAGGCCGCCTCCGCCGCGCGCATCGCATGGCCGAGGAGGGAAAGGCCGCCGACCTCATGGAGCGGCTTCGGGCGCGCGGATTTCATCCGGGAGCCCTCGCCGGCGGCGAGGAGGAGGACGGCGAGGGGGGCGGGGCCGGTCATGGCCGGTTCATATCCGGCTTGGCGGGTGCGGGGAAGGGAGGGGGCGCTACGCCCGGTTGATCGTATCTCGATCTCTGCAACGTTCGCGCCGCCGACCTGACGCGAACCGCCATCAAGAGCGCCCGGCAGATCAGACACGCGGCTGATCTGCCCGCGGCCGCCGCCCCCCGGCGGCCGCGTTTCCGCGCCCGCCGCGGCGTCCGCCGGCAGATCTTCGACCGACGCGGCGGCTTGGCGCCCCTCGCCCTCCGGCCTTCGCCTCCGGGCGACGGCCTCTGCGGGCTTCCCCCGGAAGCCCGCTGATCGAGGCCGGGGAGAGGAATTGCGAGCGTGCGTCGCTTTCGATGACCTCGCCAAAGGGCCCGAGAGGCAAACCCCCCTCACCCCCAGTCCAGCACCACCTTCCCGCAGGCCCCCCGCCGCATCAGCTCGAACCCGTCGGCATAGGCCGCAACCGGCATCCGGTGCGTGATGAGCGGCGCAAGGTCGAGCCCGCCCTGCACGAGGCCGATCATCTTGTACCAGGTCTCGAAAATCTCCCGCCCGTAGATGCCCTTGATCGTCAGCATCTTGAAGATGACCTGGTTCCAGTCCACCGCGAACTCCACCGGCGCGATGCCGAGGAGCGCGATCTTCCCCCCGTTGTTCATCGCCCCGATCATGTCGCGCATCGCCGGCGCCGCGCCCGACATTTCGAGCCCGACGTCGAAGCCCTCCGTCATCCCGATCTCCGGCATGACCTCCCGGAGCGACCGCTTCGCCGGGTTCACCGCATGTTCGACGCCGAGCCGGGCGGCGAGCGCCAGCCGCTCCTCGTTGATGTCGGTGATGACGACCTTCCGCGCCCCCGCCCGCTTCGCCACCAGCGCGCCCATGATGCCGATGGGCCCCGCCCCCGTCACCAGCACGTCCTCCCCCACGAGGTCGAAGGAAAGCGCGGTGTGGACGGCGTTGCCGAACGGGTCGAAGATCGCGGCGATCTCGTCCGGCACATCGTCCGGGATCGGCACGACATTCGCCTCCGGCAGCGCGAGGAAATCCGCGAAGGCTCCGGGCCGGTTCACGCCCACGCCCTTCGTGTTGCGGCAGAGATGCCCGCGCCCGGCGCGGCAATTGCGGCAGCGCCCGCAGGTGACATGCCCCTCGCCCGAGACGCGCTGGCCCGGCGCATATTTCGTCACCGCCGGGCCGACCGCCTCGATCACGCCGCAAAACTCGTGCCCGACGACCATGGGGACCGGGATCGTCTTCGCCGACCATTCGTCCCAGTTCCAGATATGCACGTCCGTGCCGCAGATCGCCGTTTTCTTCACCCGGATCAGCACCTCCGCGGGCCCGATCTCCGGCACCGGCTCCTCCCGGAGCGTCAGCCCCGGCGCCGCCTCCGCCTTCACCAGCGCGCGCATCCCGTTCCTCATGCGATCACTCCCATCTCGCGGCCCACCGCGGCGAAGGCGTCTATCGCCCGCTCCAGCGTCGCCTCGTCATGCGCGGCGGACATCTGCGTGCGGATGCGGTCCTGCCCCTTCGGCACCACGGGGTAGGAGAAGGCGGCGACGAAGACGCCCCGCGCCATCAGCCGCGCCGCCATCTCCTGCGCCAGCTTCGGGTCCCGCAGCATGACGGGCGCGATCGGATGCTCCCCCGGCAATATCTCGAAGCCGAGCGCATTCATCCGCTCCCGGAACCGCGCCGTGTTCCGCCAGAGCCGCTCCCTGAGCCCCGGCTCCCGCTCCACGAGGTCGAGCGCCTTGAGCGAGCCCTCCGCGATCATCGGCGCGAGGCTGTTGGAGAAGAGATAGGGGCGGGAGCGCTGGCGCAGCCATTCGATCACCGCCGCCGGCCCCGCCACATAGCCGCCCGAAGCGCCGCCGAGCGCCTTGCCGAGCGTCCCCGTCATGAGATGGACGCGCCCCATCACCCCGCAATGCTCATGGGAGCCGCGCCCCGTCGCCCCGAGGAAGCCGACCGCGTGGCTGTCATCCACCATCACCATCGCGTCATGCCGCTCCGCGAGGTCGCAGATCTCCCGCAGCTTCGCGATATGCCCGTCCATGGAGAAGACGCCGTCCGTCGCGATCAGCCGGTGCCGGGCGTCCGCCGTGTCGCGCAAGGCGGCGTCGAGCGCGGCCATGTCGCCGTTCGGATAGCGGTGGCGCCGCGCCTTGCAGAGCCGCACGCCGTCGATGATCGAGGCGTGGTTGAGCGCGTCGGAGATCACCGCGTCCTCCGGCCCGAGCAGCGTCTCGAAGAGGCCGGCGTTGGCGTCGAAGCAGCTCGAATAGAGGATGCAGTCCTCGAAGCCGAGAAAGGCCGCGAGCCGCGCCTCCAGCGCCTTGTGCGGCGCCTGCGTGCCGCAGATGAAGCGGACGGAGGCCATGCCGTAGCCCCAGCGCTCCAGCGCCTCCCGCCCCGCCGCGACGAGCGCGGGATGGTCCGCAAGGCCGAGATAATTGTTGGCGCAGAGATTGATGGAGGGCGCCCCGGCGACGGCGACCTCCCCCTGCTGCGGCGTCGCGATCACGCGCTCCGCCTTGAAGAGCCCCTCCTCGCGCAGGTCTTCGAGCCGGGCCTCGACGTCCTTCAGGAAAGCATGCATGGCGGCGCTCCTTTCCCGCCCTGAGTGGCGCCGGGCGCGGGCGCTGTCCAGTGGCGGGGCGGAAGGGCGCGGACGACGGTCGCCTCATTCTGTTGATCTTCTCGGAACGTCTTAGAGAGCGCCCGGCGGATCAGACAAGCGGCTGATCCGCCCGCGGCCGCCGCCCCTCCGGCGGCCGCAGTCAGATCTTCGACCGACGCGGCGGCTTGGCGCCCCTCGCCCTGCGGCCTTCGCCTCCGGGCGACGGCCTCGGCGACCTTCCCCCGGAAGGTCTCTGATCGGGGCCGGGGAGAGAAACGACCAGCGCGCGCCGCGTTTACGGGATCTAAGGACGCCGCCTGTTTCCTGATTGCGCCGCAAGGTTCGGGTCGCCGCGGCATTGCGCGAAAAGCCGGATCAGCAAGCTGTCTGCAATACGTTTGTAATACGCTTGTAATACGTTTGTAATACACGCCGACCCTGAAATAAGCCTTTCAGGACAGCACCTTGCGGCGTTACCCCCTGATTTCGGACCGAAAACCCCCGAAACGCGACCGCGCGTTGCGCGAATCGACCGGCGCTTGCGGCGCCCGAAATCCCTCGCCGGCGGCGGATCATGCGTCGAAGGTCGGTCCCTGCGCCCTGGGCGCGCAACGGGGCCTGGCGCTCAGGCCGCGCGGGCCGGGGCGAGGCCGAGCGCCGGCTCGAAGAGATGCGCGGCGAGCCAGCGCACCACGGGCGGCGCCACCCCGTCCCCCGCCAGATGCAGCGCGGCGTTGAGCCGGGCGGGGAGGATGTAGTCGTCGGGGAGCCCCATCAGCCGCGCCGCCTCCCGCGCCGTCATCAGCCGGGCGCGGACGCGCGCCCCCTCGACCTCGATCAGGAACTGGCGGGAGGAGCCGCCGCCCGGCGTGCGGAGGCAGCCCGCCAGCCCGTCGAACCGCACTTCCGCCCGCTGCGCCTTGCCCCCGCCCGCCACGGGCCGCGTCCGGCGGAAGACGCAGCCATGGACCATCCGCCCCGCCCCCTGCGCCGCCTCCACCACCGCGCGATGCCTCGGCGCCATGAGGGAGAGGAGCCGCGCCGTCTCCGCCTCCGGCAGCCAGCCCTCCGCGCCCTCCTCCACGACCGCGGAAAGCGTCAGGTTCCGCCGCGGCGGCTCGGGGAGCCGGAGCAGGAGATGCGCGGCGCGCAAGGCGTCCGGCAGGGCCGCGACCGCGCGCAGCAGCGCCGGCGGATGGAACGCCCCCGGCTCCGCCGCGACCGGGAGCGGCACGCCCTCCCGCGCCCCGATCACGAAGAGCCGCGGGCGCGATTGCGGCAGGAACGCCGCCGCGTCGATCACCAGCGCCCCGGCGCGGTAGCCGTTCGCGGCGAAGGCGTCGAGGATCGCGGCGAAATCCGCGCCCCCCCGCGCCGTCAGCGCCCCGGCGACGTTCTCGACCGCGACGAGCGCCGGCGCCCGCCCCTCCGCCGCGAGCCCCGCCAGCAGCCGCCAGAAGGCGAAATACGTCCCCGACCGCGCCCCGCCGAGCCCCTTCCCCGCCCCGGCGAGCGAGAGGTCCTGGCAGGGGAAAGATCCCCAGGCGAGCGCCGCCCGCCCCGGAATCTCCGCGGGGACAAGCGCCGTCACGTCGCCGAGGCGGAACGCCTCCGCGCCCCAGTTCCCGGCATAGGAGGCGGCCTTCTTCGCGTCGATGTCATTGGCGAAGAGGCACTCCCAGCCCGGCCCGAGCCCGGCGCGGGCCATGCCCCCGCCGGCGAAGAATTCGAGGAATCCGGGCTTCATGCCCCCTCGAATTCCGTGAGCGCATGGACGGAAAGCCCCATCCCCTCCAGCCGCTTCCGCCCGCCGAGATCGGGCAGGTCGATCACGAAGGCGCAGCCCACCACCTCGCCGCCCAGCCGCTCGATCAGCCGAACCCCCGCCGCCGCCGTGCCGCCCGTGGCGAGAAGGTCGTCGACCAGCAGCACCTGCTCGCCGGGCTGGATGGCGTCGTCATGCACCTCCATCACCGCCTGGCCGTATTCGAGCGTGTATTCCTCCGCGATGGTGCGGAAGGGCAGCTTCCCCTTCTTGCGGATCGGCGTGAAGCCGACGGAAAGCTGGTGCGCCGCCGCCCCGCCGAGGATGAAGCCCCGCGCCTCCAGCCCCGCCACCCGGTCGATCCGCCGCCCGGCGAACGGGTGGATGAGGAGGTCGACCGCCATGCGGAAGCCGCGCGGATCGGCGAAGAGCGTCGTCACGTCCCGGAAAAGGACGCCCTCATGCGGAAAATCGGGGATGGTGCGGATATAGTCCCGGATAGACGTCTGGCTCATGGCTCCCCCGCTTTGCGCAAGGGCCACGATCCGGCGTCAGGCGCGCGCCGTCAACCGCCTCTCAGGCGGGCCGGCGCCGCAGAAGAAGCCCGCCGACGCCGAGCGCGCCGAGGAGGAGCGGCAGGGTGGCCGGAAGCGGAATCACCCCGTCGGGGTTGCCGGGCCCGGGCGAGCCGGGCGTCGTGTTGCCGCCCATGAACGTGAAGAACTCGCCCTCGAACACGAGGTCGCCCGCGTCGTCGATATCCGGCTCGCCGCCGAAGGCGAAGGCGAAGGTGGAAAGCGCGTCTCCGTCGAACTCGTAGTTGAAGTCGAGGATCGAGAAGAGCGGCGCGCCAGGCCCGCCGAAATCCTCGACCTCGAGTTCGAGGCTCGCATCGGCGTCCGCCTCGGTGAAGGTCCGGCCGGAAAGAACGAACGAGATCGAGACTGCGGAGCCCGGGATGAACCCTGCGCCCGGCGATGCGAGGTTTTCGATGAACGCGGAATCGTCGAAGGAAAGCGTCCCCTCGATCGTCGCTTCGGGCAGGCTCTCGAACGCCGGCAGCACAGCGGAGAAGTCGAAGGACGCAGCCTGAGACGAAAGGGCCGACGCCCCCGCAAGGGCGGCGCCGGCGCAAGCGCCGCGCAGAAGGCGAGTGAGGTTCATGGAATGCCCCGCAGCATGTACACCGCCGGCCACACACCCGGCACCTAAACACTATTCGCCGCTTTTCCGAAAAGTCAATCGACTCGCTCAGAAGTCGGAGACGACCCCGTCCTTCTCCCAGTCGCCATAGCGCGTGGGCTCCGGCCCGTCCCGCCCGCCGAGCTCCTTCGGCAGGATCAGCGGAGCCTCCGCCTTCCGCCGCGCCTCCGCCTCCGCGAGCGCGCGTGCGGCCGCTTCCGCTATGCGCGCTTCGGCTCCTTTCGCCGGGCCTCCGTCAGGCATATATCCCTCCGCGATCTGTCCTCCTCGGGGATATAGCGGATGAACTACGCAAAGACAGCCTTGCTGCTGGCGGCGATGACCGCGCTCTTCCTCACCGCGGGGTATCTCCTCGGCGGCGCGGGCGGCGCGTTGATCGCGCTTCTCGTCGCGCTCGGCATGAACGGCTGGGCCTGGTGGAACTCCGACAGGATGGCGCTCCGGATGCACAATGCGGAGCCCGTCACGCCCGCCGGCGCGCCGGAACTCTACGAGATGACGGAGCGGCTGGCGGCGAATGCCGGCCTGCCCATGCCGGCGCTCTACATCATCCATTCCGACCAGCCGAACGCCTTCGCCACCGGGCGGGACCCGGACAACGCGGCGGTCGCGGCGACGACCGGGCTGATCCGCCTCCTGACCAAGCCGGAGTTGGAGGGCGTCATCGCGCACGAACTGGCGCATATCCGCAACCGCGACACCCTCATAATGACCATCGCGGCGAGCATCGCGGGCGCCGTCGGCTTCCTCGCGCAATTCGCGCTCTTCTTCCGGAACGACCGCGGGCCGATGGGCGCCGTCGGCGCGATCCTCGTGATGATCCTCGCGCCCCTCGCGGCGACGGTGGTGCAGATGACGATCTCCCGCACCCGCGAATACGCGGCGGACCGGGCGGGGGCGGAGATCTGCGGCGACCCGCTCGCCCTCGCCGGCGCGCTCAGGAAGATCGCGGGCTTCGCCGGGCGGATCGAGATGCCCTCCGCCGAGCGGAACCCGGCCTCCGCCCATCTCTTCATCATGAACCCGCTGACCGGGCGGGGGGCGGACAAGCTCTTCTCCACCCATCCGAACCCGGAAAACCGCATCGCCGCGCTGGAGGAGATGGCGGGGCGGAGCCTGATCGAGCGGCGCAGCCGCGTCCCCCGCCGCCCCGGCTCGACCCCGTGGGCGTGACCCGCCCGGCGAAGGCCCCCGCCTCCGGCTCCTCCGCCCCCGGCCAGCCCGCCCGCGCCGCCGCGCTCGCCCTCATCCGCCGCGCGCTGGAGGAAGGCGCGCCGCTCGAAGACGCGGCGCTGCCCGCAGGCCTCGCGGGGCCCGAACGCGCCCGCGCGCTGACCCTGGCGCGGGAGACCTTGCGCTGGGTGGGCCCGGTGGACGCCGTGCTGGCGAGCCTCGCGGAGCGGCGGCCGCCGGAGGGGGCGCTCGCCATCCTCCGCCTCGCCGGAACCGAGCTTCTCGCCCTCGGGGAGGCGCCCCATGCGGCGGTGGACGCCGCCGTGCGCCTCGCCAAGGCCGAAGGGGAGACGGCGCGGCTTTCCGGCTTCGTCAACGCCGTCCTCCGCCGCACGGCGGCGGAGGGGCCGGAGATCTGGTCCGCGCTCGACCTGCCCCGCCTCGCGACGCCGGACCCGCTCTGGCGCGCGCTCCGCGCGGACTGGGGCCGCGACGGCGCCCGCGCCATCGCCGCCGCGCATCTCCGCCCCGCCCCGCTCGATCTCACGCCGCGCGACGGAAACCCGGAGGCCCTCGCCGCAAGGCTCGGCGGGGAGGCGCTGCCCGGCGGCTCCGTCCGGCTCGAACGGCCGGGGCGGATCACCGAACTCCCGGGCTATGCGGAGGGCGAATGGTGGGCGCAGGACGCCGCCGCCGCCATCCCAGCCCGTCTGGCGGGGAAGGGCGAGGGGCGCCGCGCGCTCGACCTATGCGCCGCGCCCGGCGGCAAGTCGATGCAGCTCGCCGCCGCCGGCTGGCGCGTCACCGCGCTCGACGCCTCGGAGCCGCGGACGGAGCGGCTGAGGGAGAACCTCGCCCGCACCGGCCTCGCGGCGGAGATCGTCGTCGCCGACGCGCTCGACTGGAAGGCGGAGCCCTTCGACCTCGTCCTCCTCGACGCGCCCTGCACCGCCACCGGCACGATCCGCCGCCATCCCGAGCTGCCGCATATCCGCGCCGACCTCGGCGTGGCGGAGGCGGCGGCGCTCCAGTCCCGCCTGCTGGAGGCGGCCTTCGCGCTGACCCGCCCCGGCGGCCTCCTGATCTACGCGACCTGCTCCCTCATCCGCGCCGAAGGGGAGGCGCAGGCGAACGCCTTCCTCCGCGCGCATGAGGATGCGGCGCGCGAAGCCGTGACGGCGGAAGAGGCGGGGGACGCCGCATTCATCACCCGCGCCGGCGACTTCCGCGCCCGGCCCGATTTCTGGCCGGAGCGCGGCGGGATGGACGGATTCTTCGCCGCCCGGTTGCGCCGCCGCGCCTGATGCGCGTGACAGCGGCGCGGCGGCGGCGTAGACTCCGCCCGACAAGCCGCAGAAGCGGCGCATCGAGCGGCGACATGACGGGAACAACCTCCCCCTCGCGGGCGGATCGGATGCACGCCTTCCTGGCGCGCTTCGGCCGCGCGCCCACCGCCATCGTCACCGCGCCCGAACCGCTCTGGACGGGGGACGGGGCGGAGGCGCGGCGCCTCGCCTCCGGCTTACTCCGCTTCGCCGGCGCGCTCGTCGAGGCGCCGGGCAAGAGCCCCTGGGATGTCGAGCCGCCGACCGCCGCCTGGTCCGAGGCGCTGCACGGCTTCGACTGGCTGGACGATTTCGCCGCCGCCGACCCAGAGACGCGAAGCGCGCTGCGGCTCTGGCTCTTCGACTGGATCGGGCGCTGCGGCGGCGGCGCGGGGCCGGGCTGGCGGCCGGACCTGACGGGGCGGCGCCTCAGCCGCTGGATCGCCCATGCGCCCCTGATCCTCTCCGGCGCCGGCCCCGCCCGCTCCCGCGCCTTCTTCCGCGCGCTCGGGCGGCAGACGCGCTTTCTCGCCCGCCGCTGGCGCGCCGCGCCCGCCGGCCTTCCCCGCTTCCGCGCCGCCGCCGGCCTCGTCCATGCCGGGCTCGCGCTCGAAGGCGCGGAGGGAAAGACCCTCGCGCTCGGCGCCGCCGCGCTGGGGCGGGAGGCCGCGCGCTCCGTCTGGCAGGATGGCGGCATCGCGGCGCGGAACCCTGAGGCGCTGGCGGAGATCTTCGCGATCCTCGTCTGGGCGGCGCGAAGCCTCGAGGAGGCGGGGCGCGCCCCGGCCCCGGAGCACGCCGCCGCGCTGCCGCGCCTCGCCGCCGCGCTCCGCGCGCTCCGGCTGGGGGACGGGCGGCTCGCCCGCTTCCACGGCGGCGGCGGGGGGGACCCGGAACGGATCGACCGGGCGCTTTCCGCCTCCGGAATCCGCCCCGCCGCCCCGGTGCGGGAGACGATGGGCTTCCACCGCCTCGGCTCCGCCCGCACGACGATCCTCTTCGACGCCGCCGCGGCGGGGGAGAGCGCGGCGGCCCATGCCAGCCTGTTCTGCTTCGAGATGTCGGTCGGCCGCCGCCCGCTCGTCGTCAATTGCGGCCCCGGCGCCCGGTTCGGGGAGGAATGGCGCCGCGCCGCCCGCGCCACCGCCGCGCATAGCGGCCTCTCCGTGGACGAGACCTCCTCCGCCCGCCTCTCCGGCGCCGCCGGGCGGCTCACCCGCCCCGGCCATGTGAGCGCGGTGCGGGAGGAGGACGAGAGCGGCGTCTGGCTCGTCGCGGAGCATGACGGATGGCTCGGGAGCCACGGCCTCGTCCATCACCGCCGCCTCTGGCTTTCCGCGGACGGGACGGATTTCCGCGGGGAGGACCGGGTGGACGCCACGGGCCCCGGCCCGCGCGAGATTTTCGACGTCGCCGCCGGCCAGGAAGGCCGCGGCAGCGTGCCCTTCACCATCCGCTTCCACCTCCATCCGGAGGCGGAGGCGGGCCTCTTCCTCGCCGGCTCCGCCGCCCGGCTCCGGCTCGGGCCCGAGATCTGGGTCATGCGCGCCTCCGGCGGCGCGCTCTCGATCGAGGAGAGCGTCTGGCTGGATGAAGCGCGGGCAGCCCCGCGCGCGACGAAACAGGTGGTGGTCAGGGCCGCGGCGAAGGATTACAGGGGCGCCGTGAAATGGACGTTCCGCCGCGCGGAGGGCGAAGGCCCGGAGGCGCGGGCCGCCGCCGAAGCCGACGCCTGAACCGGGAGAGCCCCATGCAAGACGCCCCCGCGCCGATCCGGCGCGCGCTCATCTCCGTCTCCGACAAGACCGGGCTCGAAGCCCTCGGCGCAGCCCTCGCCGCGCGGGGCGTGGAGCTTGTCTCCACCGGCGGCACGGCGAAGGCGCTGCGCGCCGCCGGCCTCGCCGTGCGCGACGTGAGCGAGATCACCGGCTTTCCCGAGATGATGGACGGGCGGGTGAAGACGCTGCACCCGATGGTGCATGGCGGCCTCCTCGCCCTCCGCGGCAACAAGGAGCATGAGGCGGCGATGGCGGCGCACGGCATCGCGCCGATCGACCTCCTCGTCGTCAACCTCTACCCGTTCGAGGCGGTCCGCGCCGCCGGCGCCGGCTATGACGAGAGCGTGGAGAACATCGACATCGGCGGCCCGGCGATGATCCGCGCGGCTGCGAAAAACCACGCCCATGTCACCGTCATCGTCGACGCCGAGGATTATGGCGCGCTTCTGTCGGAGATCGACGCAGGCGGCCCCTCCGCCGCCTTCCGCCGCCGCATGGCCGCCGCCGCCTATGCCCGCACCGCCGCCTACGATTCCGCCGTCTCCGGCTGGCTGAGCGCCGAGGCGGGGGAGGAAGCGCCGCGCCGCCGCGCCTTCGCCGGAACGCTCCGGCAGGTCATGCGCTATGGCGAGAACCCGCACCAGGGCGCGGCCTTCTATGTGAGCGGCGAGGCGCGGGAAGGCGTCGCCACCGCGCGGCAGGTTCAGGGCAAGGAACTGTCCTACAACAACATCAACGACACCGACGCCGCCTTCGAGCTCGTCGCGGAGTTCCCGCCCGCGGAGGGGCCGGCCTGCGTCATCGTCAAGCACGCCAATCCCTGCGGCGTCGCCCGCGGCGGAACGCTGGCGGAGGCATACGCCCGCGCCCATGATTGCGACCGGACCTCGGCCTTCGGCGGCATCGTCGCGCTGAACCGGCCGCTCGATGCGGAGACGGCGCGGCTGATCGCGGAGATCTTCACAGAGGTGGTGATCGCCCCGGGCGCGAGCCCGGAGGCGGAGGCCGTCTTCGCCGCGAAGAAGAACCTCCGCCTCCTCCTCACCGCCGGCCTGCCCGACCCGGCCGCGCCCGGCCTCGCCTTCCGGCAGGTCGCCGGCGGCTTCCTCGTGCAGGATCGGGACGCGGGATCGCCCGCCGCGATGAAGGTCGTCACGAAGCGCGCCCCGACGGCGGCGGAGATGGCGGACCTCCTCTTCGCCCGCATCGTGGCGAAGCATGTGAAGTCCAACGCCATCGTCTATGCCAAGAACGGCGCAACGGTCGGCGTCGGCGCGGGCCAGATGAGCCGGGTGGATTCCACCCGCATCGCCGCCCGGAAAGGGGAGGACATGGCCGCGGTTCTCGGGCTCCCCGCAAGCCCGGTGAAGGGCGCCGTCGTCGCATCGGACGCCTTCTTCCCCTTCGCGGACGGCGTTCTGACCGCCGCGGAGGCGGGGGCGACGGCGCTGATCCAGCCCGGCGGCTCGGTGCGGGACGAGGAGGTGATCGCGGCGGCGGACGCGGCGGGCCTCGCGATGGTCTTCACCGGGATGCGGCATTTCCGGCACTGAGGGCGGGGCGGGCGCAGGGCGTCGGTCACCGGCCCGCTTGGCTATCCAAGACCGGCTTTGCGATCTGCATATGACGATTTTGGATGAATTTCTTCCATGCGGCGCGCCGCGCGAGTTTGGCGGATTGCTGAAAGAAGCGCCCGGCAGATCAGACCCGCGGCTGATCTGCCCGCGGCCGCCGCCCCCCGGCGGGCGCGTCGCCGCGCCCACCGCGGCGTGCACGGTCAGATCTTCGACCGACGCGACGGCCTCGGCGGCTCCCACTGGAGAGCCGCCGAGGCCGGCGCTCTGCATCCGGCGCGCGCCTTGACCGACCGGAAAGGCGGCGCCCCTGTCACGGCCCCGCGGCGGCTTCCAGCGCCGGATAGCGCCGCCAGAGCGTCACGCCCCGCAATCCGAAATAGGCGAGCAGCGCGCACCACAGCCCCGGCGCTCCGAAAACGGGCGCGACCGTGAAGAGGAGCGCCAGATAGAGCGCCGTGCTCACGATCATCGCGTTCCGCATGTCCCGCGTCCGCGTCGCGCCGATGAAGATGCCGTCCAGCATGAAGGCCGGCGCGGCGATCACGGGCGCCATCGCCGCGAAGGGCAGCAGCGCGCCCGCCGCCGACCGCACCGGCTCCGCATTCGTCATCAGCGCGACGATCGCCGGCCCCGCCGCCAGGAAGATCAGCGAGAGAAGCCCCGCCGCCGCCATCGCCCACAGAGAGGCCAGCACCGCCGCCCGCCGGAGCGCGGCCCGGTTCCGCCCGCCCATCGCCTTGCCGACCAGCGCCTCCGCCGCGAACGCGAAGCCGTCCAGCGCGTGGGAGGCGAGGAGGATGAACTGCATCAGCACCTGATTGGCGGCCAGCGTCACATCCCCCGAAGCCGCCGAGCGGAAGACGAAGGCGGCGACGCCGATCTCCAGCAGGATCGAGCGGATCAGGATATCCCCGTTCACCGCCGCCATGCGCCGGAGCCGCGCGCCGTCCAGCACCAGCGCCCTGTCCCGCCACGCCGCCCCCCGAAAAGCCTCGCGGCAGAGCCAGAGGCCGAGGAACGCGCCGGACCATTCCGCGATCACCGTCGCAACCGCGACCCCTTCCACCCCCCAGCCGAGGCCGAGGACGAACCAGAGGTCGAGGAGGATGTTGACCCCGTTGACGACGAACTGGAGGAGCAGAACCGCCCGCGTCCGCTCCGCCGCGATCAGCCAGCCGGTGATCGCATAGGCGGCGATGGCCGCCGGCGCGCCCCAGATGCGGATCTCCATATAGGACCGCGCGAGCCCCTCCACTTCCTCCGAGGCCGGGGAGACGGCGAAGCCTGCGGCGAAGAGCGGCCCCTGCAGGAGGATGAGCCCAAGCCCCGCCGCGCCCGCAACGAGGAGCCCGCGGACGAGAAGCGCGACGACCTCCCGCGCCTCCCCGGCGCCGAGCGCCTGCGCCGCCAGCCCCGCCGTGCCCATGCGCAGGAACCCGAAGGCCCAGTAGAAGAAGGTCAGGATCACCGCCCCGAGCCCGACCGCGCCGATCGGCGCCGCCTCCCCGAGCTGCCCGACGACCCCGGTATCCACCGCGCCGAGGAGCGGCGTCGTCAGGTTGGCGAGGACGATGGGCGCCGCGATCCGGAGCACGCGCGGCGAGGTCAGCGCGCCGGCGCCCGGCGCCGTCTCAGCCATCCGGCATCAGGAAATGCCCGTGCGCCGCGGCGATGGGCCGGCCCCGCGCATCCTGCCAGGCCTCGATCCGCACGTTTGAGACGCGCCGCCCCGCCTTCAGCACCGTCGCCCGCGCGAACACGTCCCGCGGGCGGCCCGAACGGAGATAGTCGATGGTCAGGTCGATGGTCTTCGGCAGGCGCGGCCCCGCTTCGCCCGTCGCCTCCCCCGCCTCCATCCGCCGCCAGAGATCGTCCCAGGCGAGTTGCATCAGCGCCGTGATCTCCAGCAGCGCGCCCGTCACCCCGCCATGAAGCGCCGGGATCGCCGGGTTGCCGATCAGATGGTCCGAATAGGCGAGCCTCCCGGTCAGTTCGTCCCCCATCCGCGTGAAGCCGACGCCGATGAAGCGGTGATAGGGCGAGGTCAGCGTGAGCCGCTCCAGCGCCGCGTCGCGGCGCGCCTCCTCCTCGGGCTCGCTCATTCCGTCCATCCGAGCTTCGTGATCATGAACGCCCCCGTCGCGCTCGCCACCGGGTCCTCCTCCGCCTCGTCCCAGGCGATTCCTCGGCAGAAGGCGACGGAGCGCGTGAGCCGGTAGCATTCGCAGGTGGCGCGGATCGGATGTCCCGGCTTCGAGGGGCGCATGTAGTCGATCCGGAGGTCGAGCGTCGCGACGCCCGCCTTGCCGGAAAGCTTCATCACCGCCGCGAGCCCGCATCCCGTGTCGAGGATCGTGGTGACGACGCCGCCATGAATGACCCCCGTCGCCGGGTCGCCGATCAGCCGCTCGTCATAGGGAACGGCCGCGACGAGCCGCCCGTCCGCCAGCGTCTCCAGCGTCATGCCGAGCGCGCTGGCGTGCGGGAAGAGCTCGAACGGGCTCCGCGCGCGCCGCTTCGGCGTCTCCTTCGCTTCCGCCATCGGGGATTTCCGCCTCGCAGGAATGTAATCTTGACGTTTACGTCAACGTAATATACATGGGATGGCAGAGAGACGCAATCACCGGGACCCGAGCGCCATGAGCGATCCCACCTATTCGATCGGCGAGCTGTGCGCCGAATTCGACGTCACCCCGCGAACGTTGCGGTTTTATGAACAGCGCGAGCTTCTGACTCCGATTCGTGACGGCCAGCGCCGGATCTTCACCCAGAGGGACCGGGCGCGGCTGAAGCTCATCCTCCGCGGGAAGCGGTTCGGCTTCTCGCTCGAATCGATCCGCCAGTGGCTGAACCTCTACGATCTCGGAGACGGCGGCGTCACGCAGATGACGACCTGGGTCGAGAACGCGAAGTCCCAGATGGGCGCGCTCCGCGACCAGAGGGACGAGCTGGAGGACGCGATGGCGGAGCTTCAGGTCCTGATCGACGAGGCCGAGTCGGAGCTCTCGCGCCGCGCGGCGAAGCGCGCCGCCGAATGAACCCCGCGCGGCCCGCCGGCCGCGCCCCAGAACAGACGACCTTCCACCGGAGAGCCCGACGATGCCGAGCTACACGCCGCCGACCGAAGACCATCTCTTCATCCTGCACGAAGTCCTGAAGGTTCAGGACAATCAGGAAATCGAGGGCTATGCCGACCTGACGCCCGATCTCACCGGCCCCGTGCTCGAGGAGGCCGGCAAGCTCGGCGCCGAGGTGCTCGCCCCGCTCAACACGGTAGGGGACGGCGGCTGCACGCTGGAGAACGGAATCGTCCGCACGCCCGAAGGCTTCAAGGCCGCCTTCGACATGCTGCGGGACGGCGGCTGGACCTCGCTCGCCTGCGACCCGGATTTCGGCGGGCAGGGGCTTCCCGGCATCCTCCACGCGGCGGCGGGCGAGTATCATTCCTCGGCCAACATGGCCTTCATGATGTTCTCCGGCCTCACCCTCGGCGCCTACCGCACGATCCACGCCTACGGGACGGAGGAGCAGAAGGCGACCTATCTCGAAAAGATGGCGACCTGCCAGTGGACCGGCACGATGAACCTGACGGAGCCGCATTGCGGCACCGATCTCGGGATGCTGCGCACGAAGGCCGTCCCGCAGGGCGACGGCTCCTACAAGCTCTCGGGGCAGAAGATCTTCATCTCCTCCGGCGAGCACGACATGGCGGAGAACATCGTCCACCTCGTCCTCGCGCGGACGCCGGACGCGCCGGCGGGCGTGAAGGGCATCTCGCTCTTCATCGCGCCGAAATTCCTGCCGAAGGAAGACGGGACGCCGGGCGCCCGCAACGCCCTCTCCTGCGGCAAGCTGGAGGAGAAGATGGGCATCCACGGCAACCCGACCTGCGTCATGAACTATGACGAGGCGACGGGCTGGCTCCTCGGGGAGGAGAATCGCGGCCTCGCCGCCATGTTCACGATGATGAATCACGCCCGGCTCGACGTGGCGGGCCAGGGCCTCTTCCAGGCCGCCGCGGCCTATCAGGTCGCCGCTACTTACGCGAAGGACCGGCTCCAGGGCCGCGCCGTCACCGGCGTCGTCGCGCCGGAGAAGGCGGCCGACCCGCTGATCGTCCACCCCGACGTCCGCCGCCTCCTCCTCGACCAGAAGAGCTTCGTGGAGGGCGCGCGCGCCGCGCTGCTGATCGCGGCCGAGCTGAACGACGCCTCCCATCGCCACGCCGACGCCGCCAAGCGGAAGGAGGCGGACGACATGCTCTCCCTCCTCACGCCCGTCCTGAAAGGCTTCTGCACCGACAAGGGCTTCGACATGACGGTGCAGGCCCAGCAGGTCTTCGGCGGGCACGGCTATATCCGCGAATGGGGCATGGAGCAGTTCGTGCGCGACGCGCGGATCGCCATGATCTACGAGGGCGCGAACGGCGTGCAGGCGCTCGATCTCGTGGGCCGGAAGCTCGCGGCCAACGGCGGCAAGACGCTGATGGGCTTCTTCGAGGCGATCAAGGGCTTCAACAAGGCCAACGCGGGCGACGAGGAGCTGGCGAAGGACTTCCTCGATCCGCTGAAGGCCGCGTCGAAGGACATGCAGGAAGCCGCGATGTATTTCATGGCCGAGGGCATGAAGAACCCGAACAACGCGCTCTCCGGCTCCTCCGACTTCCTGCATCTCTTCGGCCATGTCCTGCTGGGCTGGGCCTGGGCGCGCATGGCCGTCGCTGCGCGGGCCGGGCTCGCCTCGGGCGAGGGCAACGCCGAATTCTACCGGAACAAGCTCCGCACCGGGCGCTACTACATGAGCCGGATGCTGCCGGAGACGGGCCTCCGCCTCGCCCGCATCCGCACCGGCGCCGCGCCGGTGATGGACCTGCCGGCGGAGGCGTTCTAAGCCTCCCGCCAGATCGAGTTCCCCGCCCCTCGCGGGGCGGGCCCATCAAGGGCGCCGGCAAGGCGCCCATCCGCCCGGGAGAGCGCCAGATGAAGTTCGAGAACCTGAAATCCGACTGGATGAACGAAGAGCATGTGATGTTCGAGGACATGGCCTCGAAATTCATCGCCAACGAGTTCGTCCCCCAAGCCGAGCGCTGGCGCCATGAAGGCATCATGGACCGCGACAGCTGGAACAAGGCCGGCGAGGCCGGCATGCTCTGCGCCTCGATCCCCGAGGAATACGGCGGGGCGGGCGGCGATTTCGGGCACGAGGCGATCCTCTCCCTCGTTCAGAACCACCAGAACCTCGCCTCCTGGGGCCAGTCGATCCATTCCGGCATCGTCGCGCACTACATCCTCCATTGCGGCACCGAGGAACAGAAGCTCCGCTGGCTTCCGAAGATGGCGACAGGCGAGATCGTCGGCGCCCTCGCGATGACGGAGCCCTCCGGCGGCTCCGACGTGCAGCGCATCCGCACCAAGGCGATCCGGGACGGCAACGTCTATCGCCTTTCCGGGCAGAAGACGTTCATCACCTGCGGCCAGCACGCCAACCTCATCCTTGTCGCCTGCAAGACGGACCCGACGCAGGGCGCGAAGGGGGTCTCCCTGCTTGCGGTGGAGACGGAGGGGGCGGAGGGCTTCCGCCGCGGGCGCAATCTCGACAAGGTGGGCCTGAAGGCCGCCGACACGTCCGAGCTCTTCTTCGACGAGGTCCCGGTCCCGCCCGAGAACGTGCTGGGCGGGGAGGAGAACCGCGGCTTCTACCAGATGATGCAGCAGCTCCCGCAGGAGCGGCTCCTGATCGCCTGCGGCGCCGTCGGCGCGATGGAGGGCGCGGTACGCCGGACCATCGAATACTGCAAGGAGCGCAAGGCCTTCGGCCAGTCGATCATCGATTTCCAGAACACCAAGTTCAAGCTGGCCGAGGTGAAGACGGAGACGGTCGTCGCCCGCTCCTTCCTCGACAACTGCATCGCCGCGCATCTCCGCGGCGAGCTGACGGTCGAGACGGCGGCGATGGCGAAATACTGGACGACCGATCTCCAGAATCGCGTCATCGACGAATGCGTCCAGCTTCATGGCGGCTACGGCTACATGATGGAATACGCCGTCGCCGAGATGTGGACGGATGCGCGCGTGCAGCGGATCTACGGCGGCACGAACGAGATCATGAAGGACCTGATCTCGCGGAAACTCTGACCGAAGGCGCCCGGCCCCGGCCCTGAGCCGGGGCCCCGAAGCTCGGCGCGCAACGGATCGAGGCCCCGGATCACGTCCGGAGCCGGAAACAACCGGGGAAGAACCATGACCATCCGCCTCCACTGCTTCGGCGAAAGCGGCAACGCCTACAAGGCGGCGCTGCCGCTCTCCCTCTCCGGCCTCGCCTGGGAGCCGGTCTTCGTCGATTTCTTCGGCGGGGAGACGCGGACGCCCGAATACCGCGCGACCGTCAACATCATGGGCGAGGCCCCGGTGATGGTGGATGGCGACGTGAAGCTCACCCAGTCCGGCGTCATTCAGGACTACGTTTCCGAAAAGTCAGGAAAGTTCGGCGGGCGCGACGCGGCGGAGCGGCGCGAGGTGCTGCGCTGGGTGCTGTTCGACAACCACAAGCTCTCCTCCGCCGCCGGCATGACCCGGTTCCTGATGAACTTCCTGCCGGAGGACAAGCGCCCGGCCGAGGTGATCGGCTTCATGCAGGGCCGGCTCAAGGCCGCCTATGGCGTCCTCGACGCCGCGCTGGCGGGGCGGGACTGGCTGGTGGGCGACGGCCCGACCAACGCCGATTTCTCCTGCTGCGGCTATCTCTTCTACCCCGAACCCTTCGGCTTCTCCCGCGCCGACTGGCCGAACATCGACGCCTGGCTCTCGCGCATCGAGGCGCTGCCGGGCTGGAAGCATCCCTATGACCTGATGCCGCGGAAAGCGGCCTGACCTTTCAAGGAGCCCCCATGACCGAGGCTTACATCTATGACGCCGTGCGCTCCCCGCGCGGCAAGGGCAAGGCGGACGGGAGCCTTCACGAAGTCACCTCCGTCCGCATGGCCGCCAACGCGCTGAACGAGCTGAAGGCGCGCAACCATCTCGACGAGTCGATGGTGGAGGACGTGATCCTCGGCTGCGTCACCGGCGTCGGGGAGCAGGGCGCCTGCCTCGCCCGCTCCGCAGTGCTCTATGCGGGGTGGGACCAGTCGGTCCCCGGCCTCCACATCAACCGTTTCTGCGCCTCCGGCATGGAGGCGGTGAACCTCGCCGCCAACCAGGTGCGCGGCGGGGCGGGCGATCTCTATGTCGCCGGGGGCGTCGAGATGATGTCCCGCGTGCCGATGGGCTCGGACGGCGGCGCGCTCGCCATCGACCCCTATCTCGCCATGGGCTCCTATTTCGCGCCGCAGGGCATCTCGGCCGACCTCATCGCCACGAAATACGGCTTCAGCCGCGACGATGTGGACGCCTACGCCGTCGAGAGCCAGAAGCGCGCGGCGCAGGCCTGGGCCGAGGGCCGCTTCGCGAAATCCGTCTTCGCGGTGAAGGACCAGAACGGCCTCACCATCCTCGACCATGACGAGTTCATCCGGCCGGGGACGGACATGCAGTCCCTCGGCGCGCTGAAGGCCTCGTTCAAGGACATGGGCGAGACGATGCCGGGCTTCGACAAGGTGATGCTCCTCCGCTACCCGGAGGTCGAGCGGGTGAATCATGTCCATCACGCCGGCAATTCCTCCGGCATCGTGGACGGGGCGACGGCGGTGCTGATCGGCTCGAAGGAAGCCGGGGAGCGGATGGGCCTGAAGCCCCGCGCCCGCATCCGCGCCACCGCGAAGATCGGCTCCGAACCCGCGATCATGCTCACCGGCCCCGTGCCCGTGACGGAGAAGATCCTCCGCGACGCAGGCATGAAGATCGGGGACATCGACACCTTCGAGGTGAACGAGGCCTTTGCCGCCGTCCCGCTCCTCTTCATGCAGCATTTCGGCGTGGACCATGCGGTGGTGAACCCGAACGGCGGCGCCATCGCGATGGGCCATCCGCTCGGCGCGACGGGCGCGATGATCATCGGCGCCGCGCTCGACGAGATGGAGCGGTCGGACAAGTCCACCGCCCTCGCCACCCTCTGCGTCGCCGGCGGCATGGGCGCCGCGACCATCCTCGAACGCGTGTGAGGCAGCCATGACCATCTTCAACTACAGCGTCGACCCCGAGGGCGTCGCCGTCATCTCCTGGGATCTGCCCGGCGCCTCCATGAACGTGATGACCGAGCAGGGCATCGCGGAAATCGACGCCGCCTTCGACAAGGCGCTTGGCGACCCGGCGGTGAAGGGGATCGTGCTGACCTCCGCGAAGAAGGACTTCGCGGGCGGCATGGACCTCAACATCCTCGGCAAGGCCCGCGCCGCCGCCGAAGCCGCGGGCCGCGCCCCGGCCGAAGCGATCTTCGAAGGGGTGATGCGGATGCACCACCTCCTTCGCAAGATCGAGCTTGCGGGCATGGACCCGAAGACGAAGAAGGGCGGCAAGCCCGTCGCCTGGGCCGCGCCCGGCACCGCCGCCGGCATCGGCCTCGAACTCGGCCTCGCCTGCCACCGCCGCTTCGCCGCGGACAATCCGAAGGCGAAGATCGGGCTGCCCGAGATTCTCGTCGGCATCTTCCCCGGCGCCGGCGGCACGACGCGGCTCGTCCGGATGCTCGGCGTCATGGGCGCCTCGCCCTTCCTCTTCGAGGGGAAGATGATGAGCCCGAAGGCCGCGAAGGCCGCCGGCGCCGTCGACGAGGTGGTTCCGCCCGAGGCGCTCCTCGCCGCCGCCAAGGCCTGGGTCCTGAACGCGACCGATGCGGACATCGTGAAGCCCTGGGACGCGAAGGGCTACAAGATGCCCGGCGGCGCCCCCTACACCCCCGCCGGCTTCCAGACCATGGCGGGCGGCATTGCGATGATCCACGGCCGCACGCAGGGCGTCTATCCCGCCGCGAAGGCGCTGATGAGCGCGATCTACGAGGGCGCGCAGGTCGATTTCGACACCGCGATCCGGATCGAGGCGCGGTGGATGACCAACATCATGCTCAACCCGTCCTCGGCGGCGATGATCCGCTCGCTCTTCCTGAACAAGGAGGCGCTGGAGAAGGGCGCCGTCCGCCCGAAGGACGTGCCGGACATGTCCGTGAAGAAGCTCGGCGTCCTCGGCGCCGGGATGATGGGCGCCGGCATCGCCTATGTCTCCGCCCGCGCGGGGATGGAGGTCGTGCTGATGGACCGGGACCAGGCGGCGGCCGACAAGGGCCTCGCCACGATCACCGGCCTGCTCGATGACGATGTGAAGAAGAAGCGGCTGACGGAGGAGGCGAAGGCCGAAATCCTCGCCCGCCTCACCGCAACGCCGGATTATTCCGCGCTGAAGGGCGCCGATCTCGTCGTCGAGGCGGTGTTCGAGGATCCGGCCATCAAGGCGAACGTGACGAAGCTCGCCGAGGCCGAACTGGCTCCGGATGCGATCTTCGCCACCAACACCTCTACCCTGCCGATCTCCGACCTCGCGAAGGCGAGCCGGAACGCGGAGCGCTTCATCGGCATCCACTTCTTCAGCCCGGTCCACCGCATGATGCTGGTGGAGATCATCAAGGGCGAGAAGACGGGGCCGGAGGCGGTGGCGAAGTCGCTCGACTTCGTGCGCCAGCTCAGGAAGACGCCGATCGTCGTCAACGACGCCCGCTTCTTCTACGCCAACCGCTGCATCATCCCCTATGGCGGCGAAGCCTCCCGCATGGTCGCGGAGGGGATCGAGCCGGCGCTGATCG
This sequence comes from Pikeienuella sp., assembly GCF_046290545.1. Lineage (NCBI taxonomy): Bacteria > Pseudomonadati > Pseudomonadota > Alphaproteobacteria > Rhodobacterales > Paracoccaceae > Pikeienuella > Pikeienuella sp. The sequence continues at coordinate 123,459 of NZ_JBKAGV010000006.1, forward strand.
AGAACGCTGCGAAGCAGCTCGGCTTCCCCGTCGGCCCGCTCCAGCTCGGGGACGAAACCTCCATCGACCTCGCCGAGAAGATCATGCGCGCGACGAAGGAGGCGATGGGCAAGGACTATCCGGAAAATTCCGGGGACGACGTGGTGCAGGCCCTCTTCGACGCCGGCCGCCTCGGCCGGAAGACGAAGGCCGGCTATTTCGACTATGACGAGGCCGGAAAGCGCACCGGCCTCTGGCGCGGCATCCATGACCATTTCCCCCTCGCGGAGGAGCAGCCGGACGTGACGGAGGTGAAGCACCGCCTCATGCTCGCGCAGGTGCTGGAGGCGGTGAAGGCGCTGGAGGAAGGCGTGCTGGAGGATATCCGCGAGGGCGACGTGGGCGCGATCCTCGGCTGGGGCTTCGCGCCCTGGTCCGGCGGCCCCTTCTCCTGGGTGGACATTCTCGGCGCCAGGGAAGTCGTCCGCATCTGCGACGCGCTGGCGCAGAAGCACGGGCCCCGCTTCAACGCGCCGAAGCTCCTGCGCGACATGGGCGAGAAGGGCGAACGGTTCTATGACCGCTTCGCCCCGGCCAAGGCCGCCTGAAACGGCCGGGCGCGCGCGTCGCGCCCTCCCGGCATCCCGAGGGCCGGGCCGGTTGAACCCGGCCCGCGCCCGGCCGATGAAGGCGCATGACAAGCTGGCTGCATGAGGAACGGCTCGAAGCCGTGCTGGAGGCGCTCCGCAGCGCCGGCGCGCGCTCCGTCCTCGATCTCGGCTGCGGGGACGGGGACCTGATCGTCAGGCTCGCCGCTGAACCCTGGGTGGAGCGGCTCGCCGGGATCGACCTTTCCGAACCCGCGCTCGCCCGCCTCCGCGCCCGCCTCGCCGCCGCCGCGGCGGAGGCGGAGATCATGCCGGGCTCGATGCTCGACCCGCCCGCGAGCCTCAAGGGGTTCGACGCCGCGGCGCTGGTCGAGACCATCGAACATCTCGACCCGTCCGATCTAGGGCGGCTGGAGCGGGCGCTCTTCCTCCGCCTCCGGCCCGGGACCATCGTCATCACCACCCCGAACGCGGAGTTCAACGCGCTCCTCGGCGTCCGGCCCGGCGCGATGCGCCGGCCCGACCATCGCTTCGAATGGGGCCGCGCCCGCTTCCGCGCCTGGGCGGAGGGCGCGGCGGGGCGCGCGGGCTACGCCGTCTCCTTCTCCGATGTCGGCGGGCGGCATCCGACGCTCGGCGCCGCCAGCCAGATGGCGCTCTTCCGGCGCGCGGCTTAAGGCGCTAAGCCTGCGGGAATCAAAAGAGGAAACGCCGATGGATGACGGGAGAGCAGGCTGGCCCGAAACGGTCTTCGCCGCGCTGAAGGCGGCCGATGTCCGCCACATGTCCTATGTGCCGGACGCCGGCCACGCCGCGCTCATCACGCGCATGAGCGCCGATCCGGAGATCGCGACCCATGTGCTGACGACGGAGGAGGAGGGCGTGGCCATCGCCGCCGGCGCCTGGCTCGGCGGGGTCCGCAGCGTGATCCTCATGCAGTCGAGCGGCGTCGGCAATTGCGTCAACATGCTCTCGCTCCCGGCGATGACGCGCGCGCCGCTCCTGATGCTGGTGACGATGCGGGGCGAATGGGCGGAGTTCAATCCGTGGCAGGCGCCGATGAGCCGCGCGACGCAGACGGTGCTGGAGGCGATGGGCGTCCGCATCCTCCGCGCCGACGCGCCGGAAGATGCGGCGGAGGCCGTCTCCGCGGCGGCGACGATGGCCTATGAGGCGGACGGGCAGGTGGCCGTCCTCTTCGGCCAGAGACTCCTCGGGAGGAAGACATGGTGAAGGCGATGAACCGGCGCGAGGCGGCCGTCGCGCTTCTGGCCGCGCGGGGCGAGGCGCTCGTCGTCTCCGGCCTCGGCTCGCCCTCCTATGACCTTCATGCGGCGGGGGACGATGCGCGGAACTTCTACCTCTGGGGCGCGATGGGCGGCGCGGCCCTCGTCGGCCTCGGCCTCGCGACGGCGCAGCCGGGCCGCGCGGTGATCGCGCTGACGGGGGACGGGGAGATGCTGATGGGCATGGGCGCGCTCGCGACCATCGGCGTCGCGAAGCCTGCGAACCTCTCCGTCGTCGTGCTCGACAACGGGCATTTCGGGGAGACGGGGATGCAGGCGAGCCATACCGGCCGCGGCGTCGATCTCGCCGCCGCCGCCCTCGCCTGCGGCTTCGCCGAGGCCCGGAACCTGACGGAGATGGAGGAAGTCCGCGCGCTCGCCGGCCCGCTTGCGGCGCCCGCCGCGGGGCCGCGGCTCTTCGTCCTCCGCGTCGCGGCGGAGCCGCTGCCCCGCTCGCTCCCGGCGCGGGACGCGGTGTTTCTCAAGAACCGGTTCCGGGCTTCGCTCGGGCTCGGCGTGAACTGAACAAACAGAAAAAAGGAGAGGGAAATGGAAACGGTCGGATTCATCGGGCTGGGCGCGATGGGGCGCCCGATGGCCTCGAACCTCGCGCGGAAGGGCTTCCGCCTCGTGGTGAACGACATCGACGCGGGCGCGATGGCGGCGCTGGAGGCGCTGCAATGCTCCCCCGCCGCGACCGTGGCCGAGGTCGCGCACCGGTCCGGGATCGTCGTGACCATGCTGCCGAACTCCGCCATCGTCTCGGATGTGGTGACGGCGGCGGAGGGCGTGCTCGCGAATGCGAAGCCCGGCTCCCTCGTCCTCGACATGAGCACGGTGAGCCCGGAGACGACGGACCGCCTCGCCGCGCTCTGCGCCGAGGCGGGGCTCGGCTTCGTCGATGCGCCGGTGGGCCGGCTCGCGGCCCATGCGGAGCGGGGCGAATCGCTCTTCATGGTCGGCGCCTCGGACGCCGATTTCGCGCGTGTGAAGCCGCTGCTGGAGGCGATGGGGACGACGATCCACCATTGCGGCGGGCCGGGCGCCGGCACGCGCACCAAGCTCGTGAACAACTATCTCGCCGTCTCCTCCTGCCAGCTGAATGCGGAGGCGCTCGGCCTCTCGCAGGCGCTGGGCCTCGACCTCGAGACGACGCTGGAGGTGATCCACGGCACCACGGCGACGAACGGCCAGCTCAAGATCAACTGGCCCAACAAGTCCCTGAAGGGGGACCTCGAACCCGGCTTCGCCATCGACCTCGCGCACAAGGACCTGACGCTCATCATGGAGGCCGCGAACGCGGCGAAGGCCCCGATGCCGATGGGCGCCGCCGCGCGCGAAGCCTTCAGCCAGGCCCGCGCCCGCGGCTACGGGCGGAAGGACTTCTCCGCGATGGGTGATGCGCATTGCGAGGCGGCGAACATCGCGAAGCCGCGGCTGAAGGGCTGACGCCGCGCGCCGCTCCGCCGACGGGCGGAGCGCCTCCCTCCCCCCCCGCCGGGGGAGGGATAGACCGGGGGCTCCAGGGCCCCCCCAAATGTTTCAAAGTCGATCACGACTTTTTTCTAATGGAATCAAGGATAATCGGGCGATAACCATGGTTATGCCCCTCGGGAGCCGTCGCGGAGGGCGGATTTTCCCCCTACCGCGCCTGCCGGTCCTTCGCGTTCGTCGCCTCGATCGCCTCGCGCGCCGCCTTCCATTCCTCATCGCCCCAGTGGCGAAGCTCGTAGAAATTCCCGCCCGTCGCCAGCGCCTGCGCCCCGTCCATCGCAATCACCTCGCCCGAAAGCCAGCCGCAGCGGCCCGAGAGGAGGAAGGCGGCGAGGTCGCCGAGCTCCTCCATCGTGCCCACGCGCCCCATCGGGTTGGCGGCGACGGTGCGCGCCCCCGGCTCCTCGCCGGGGTTCAGCCGCTTCGACATGCCCGGCGTCGGAATCTCCCCCGGCGCGACGGCGTTGAGCCGGATGCCGTGGCGGCCCCATTCCGCGGCGAGGCTCTTCGTCATCGCCGCCACCGCCGCCTTCGACATCGCGGAGGGGACGACGAAGGGCCCGCCATTCCTCACCCAGGTCACGACGATGGAGACGACGTTCCCGCCCGTCCCCGCCGCGATCCAGCGCTTGCCGACCGCATGGGTCACGTAGAACGTCCCGTGCATCACGATGTTCGCCACCGCGTCGAACCCGCGGGGGGAAAGGTCCTCCGTCCGGGCGATGAAGTTCCCCGCAGCGTTGTTGAGAAGGCCGGTGAGCCCGCCCGTGGCGAAGCAATCCTCCACCATCTCCTCCACCGCCTGCGCATTGCGGATGTCGAGCGGATAGAAGTCCACCCGCCCGCCCGCGGCGCCCATCTCCGCCGCCGCCTCCCGGAGCACGCCCTCGCGCCGCCCGCAGATCACGATCTCCGCGCCGAGGCCGAGCATCCGCTCCGCCATCGCGCGCCCGAGGCCTGTGCCCCCGCCCGTGACGAGGATGCGCTGGCCCTTGAAGAGGTCCGGCTGGAACATGGCGTGTCTCCCTTTGCTTTGCCGCGAAGCTGCGGCGGCGAACGGGCGGGGTCAAGCGGGGCTTTGCGCGCGCCGCGCCGCCCCCTAGTCTCGCCGCGGAGACGAAAGGAGCCCCCATGCACTACCGCCCCGGCCTCGACGCGCGGCCCCTGCCCTATGACCCGTTCAAGTCCTGCACCGTGCCGCGCCCGATCGGCTGGCTCTCGACCGTAGATGCGGAGGGCCGGGCGAATCTGGCGCCCTACAGCCAGTGGCAGAACGTCACCTTCGACCCGCCCATGGTCATGTTCGCCGCCAACGTGACGCCGGACGGCCGGCGGAAGGACACGGTCCTGAACGCGGAGGAGACGGGCTGGTTCGTCTGGAACATGGCGACATGGGACCTGCGGGAGGCGGTCAACATCTCCGCCATGGAATTGCCGAAGGGGGAGGACGAGTTCCTGAAGGCCGGCGTCACGAAGGCCCCCTGCATCGACGCGCCCGGCCCGCGCGTGGCCGAGAGCCCCTGCCATTTCGAGGTGAAATGGCTGACGACCACGCGCTTTCCCGGCGGCAAGGCCGGGCCGGTGGACGTCGTCTTCGGCGAGGTCAAGCGCATCCACGTGCGGGACGACGTGGTGACGGCGGAGGGCAGGCTCGACATCCCGAAGATCCGCCCCATCGCCCGGATGGGCTATTACGACTACACCGTGGTGACGGAAACCTTCGAGATGCGCATTCCCGGCGCCTCGGCGGCGGTTGCGGACGGTCTCGAAGGGCGCTCCTGAGCCATGCGGGGGGCGCGGGGCTGGCATGATTTGACCTTGCCGCGCCCGAGGCCACAAAGAGGGAGACCATGAGCAAATCCTACGACGCAATCATCATCGGGGCCGGCGTGATCGGCGCCTGCGTCGCCTACGAAATGGCGAAGGCCGGCTTCCGGACGCTCAGTGTGGAGAAGAACGGCGCGGCGGGCCACGGCTCCACCGCCGGCTCCTGCGCGATCATCCGGCTCTACTACTCCAACGTGGAGAGCTGCGCGCTCGCCTATGAGAACTGGTTCTACTGGAAGGACTGGGAAGGCTATCTCGGCAGCGCCGACCCGCGCGGCATGATCGAATACCGGGACACCGGGACGCTCGTGATGAAGTGCCGGGAGAACGGCCATCTCGCCCGCGCGGCGAAACTGATGGACGCGATCGGCGCCCCCTACGAGCATTGGGAAGCGGCGCGGATCAAGGCGCACTTTCCCTTCTTCGACCTCAGCCATTTCAGCCCGCCTAAACGGCCCGAGCATGACGGCTTCGGCGAGCCGACGGGAGGCGCGCTCGACGGCGCCATCTTCTTCCCCTGCGGCGGCTATGTCACCGACCCTGCCCTCGCGGCGCAGAACGCCGAATTCGCGGCGAAGCGGGCGGGGGCCGAGTTCCTCTACAACGCCGAGGTGACGGCGATCCTCCAGGGGAACGGCCGCGCCGCGGGCGTGCGCCTGAAGGACGGGCGGGAGCTGCGCGCGCCCGTCGTCGTCAATGTCGGCGGGCCGCATTCGGCGAAGATCAACGCCATGGCCGGCGTCTTCGACGAGATGAACATCAAGACCCGCGCGCTCCGCCACGAGGTCGCCCATGTGCCCGGCCCCGCCGGCTTCGACCTGATGAAGGACGGCATGGTCACCTCCGACAGCGACCTCGCGACCTACATGCGGCCCGAGAAGGGGGGCTTCGTCCTCATCGGCTCGGAAGACCCGGAATGCGACGAGCGGGAATGGGTGGACCCGGACGACTGGAGCCGCGACCTCACCGAACAGGCGCGGGTGCAGGCGATGCGGCTCGCGCAGCGCTGGCAGGGCCTGCCGATCCCCAACAAGGTGAAGGGCGTGGTTGAGCTCTACGACGTGACGGCGGACTGGATTCCCGTCTACGACAAGACGGCGCTGCCCGGCTTCTATGTGGCCATCGGCACATCCGGCAACCAGTTCAAGAACGCCCCGGTCGTGGGCAAGATGATGGCGAAGCTCGTCGCCGAATGCGAAGGCGGGCGGGACCATGACGCCGACCCGGTGAGCTTCCGCTTCGAGAATGTGGGGATGGACTGTTCCATCGGCTTCTTCTCCCGCAACCGCGAGATCAACCCGAACTCCACCTTCTCGGTGCTCGGGTGAACCTCGCCGACGCGGGCGCGACCTTCGGGGACCGGCGGACGCCGCCGGTCCTCGTCACGCTCGTCCTCGTCACCTCGATCAGCGTCTTCGCGATGAACGCCTTCATCGCCTCCCTGCCGACCATGGCGGGGGATCTCGCCGTCTCCTACGGATTCATGCAGTTCGCGCTCTCGGGCTATCTCGCCATGACGGCGCTGATGCAGCTCCTGATCGGCCCGCTGTCGGACCGCTACGGGCGCCGCCCCGTGATCCTCGGCGGGCTGGCGATCTTCGTCCTCGCCTCGCTCGGCTGCCTCTGGGCGGAGGACGGGGCGACGTTCATGGCGTTCCGGATGCTCCAGGCCGCCGTCGCCTCCGGCATGGTGCTCGCACGGACCATCGTGCGGGACCTCCTGCCGCCGAACGAGGCGGCCTCGCAGATCGGCTACATGACCGCGGCCATGGCGCTCGTGCCCATGTTCGGGCCGATGTATGGCGGCGCGATGGAGGAGGCGCTGGGCTGGCGCGGCACGTTCTGGACCTATGTCGTCGTCGGCCTCTTCATTCTCGTTCTGGTCTGGACCGACCTCGGGGAGACCAACAAGCATCGCTCCGGTTCGCTTACGGCGCAGTTCCGCGCCTATCCCGATCTCTTCCGCGCGCGGCGCTTCTGGGGCTACGCCGCCACCGCCGCCTTCGCATCCGGCGCCTTCTTTGCTCTGCTCGGGGGCGGGCCCTATGTGGCGCGGACGATCTTCGGAGAAAGCCCGGCGGCGACCGGGCTCTATCTCGGCTTCGTCGCCGTCGGCTACATGACGGGGAACCTCGTCACCGGCCGCATAGCCGCCCGATTCGGGATCGACCGGCTGATGTTCATCGGCTGCCTGATCTCCTCGATGGGGATCGGCGTCGGGCTTCTCGTAAACCTCTTCATCGTTCAGCACCCGCTCGCCGTATTCGGTTTCTGCATCTTCGTCGGCTTCGGCAACGGGCTCACCATGCCGGCCTCGACCACAGGGCTCCTCTCCGTCCGCCCGAGCCTTGCAGGCTCCGCCTCAGGCCTCGGCGGGGCGCTGATGATCGGCGGCGGCGCAGGACTCTCCGCCCTGGCGGGGGCGCTGCTGACGCCGGATAGCGGGGCCGCCCCGCTCCTGGCGTTGATGACCGCCTCGGCGGGCCTTTCCGTCCTCTCCGCGCTCTATGTGATCCGGCGCGCACGGGCGGTGGCGGCTCAGGGGCGGTAACCGCCAAGCTCGCACACCACCTTCCATTCAACCTCCGTCACCGGCTGGACTGAAAGGCGCGTGTTGTTCACGAGGATCATGTCCTTCAGCCGCGGCTCCGCCTTGCACATCTCCAGCGTCACCGGCTTCGGCATCGGCCCGACGGCGCGGACATGGACGCAATCCCAGCGCGGGTCGTCCGTCGTCGAATCGGGCGCGCTGAGGGCGGAGACCTCGACGATGCCGACGACGCGCTTCTCGTCCACCGAGTGATAGAAGAAGCCGAGATCGCCGATCTTCATCGCCCGCATGTTGTTGCGCGCCTGATAATTGCGCACCCCGTTCCACTCCTCGCCCTCGGCTCCCTTGGCGACCTGATCCTCCCAGCTCCAGGCGCCGGGTTCGGATTTGAAGAGCCAGTAGGCCATCGGGCGGTCCTTTCGCATCTGCTTCACCGTCTCGATACCGCGCGCCGGCCCCGCGCTCAATCACGCGCTCGGCACTTGCCCGGCGCGGCGGGAGCGCGCACTTTCCCGGGAACGAAGCGCAGGGAGACGCTCCATGTCCGCCGATCTGATCGCCGCCGCCGAAGGCGCGGCGAAAAGGGCCTACGCGCCCTATTCCCGCTTCCGAGTCGGCGCGGCGGTGCGCGGAGCCTCGGGCGCCGTCTATGCCGGCTGCAACATCGAGAACGCCTCCTATCCCCAGGGCTGGTGCGCCGAGCCATCCGCCCTCTCGGCCCTCGTCATGGCGGGGGAGACGCGGATCACGGAAGTCGCCGTCTGGGCGGACAGCGCGCGGCCCTGCACGCCCTGCGGCGGCTGCCGGCAGAAGCTGGCGGAGTTCGGATCGGCGGAAACGCCGGTGATCTCCGCCGGGCCGGGGGGCGAGCGCGCGCGCTGGACGCTGGGGGCGCTCCTCCCCGAGGCGTTCAGCCTGGAGGGCGAGGCGTGAGCGCGGCGGAGGAAATCATCCGCGCCGCCACGCCGCTCCGCCCGCGCCTCGCCTTCGTCCTTGGCTCCGGCCTCGGCGGCATGGCGGAGGAACTGGAGGAGCCAGCGCGCTTTCCCTTTTCGGCGCTGCCGGGCTTCCCCGTCTCGACCGTCAGCGGCCATGCCGGCGCGCTGACCTTGGGAATGCTGGAGGGCGTGCCGGTCGCCATGGTCGCCGGGCGCAAGCATTTCTACGAAGCGGGGGATGCGGCGGCGATGCGGCCCGTGATCGACTGCCTCGCCGCGCTCGGCGCGGAGGCGCTCTTCCTCACCAACGCCGCCGGCTCGACGCGGGCGGAGATGGGGCCGGGCTCGCTGATGATGATCAGCGACCACATCAACTTTTCGGGGCGGGACCCGCTGATCGGCCTGCCGGGGGACGACCGCTTCGTCTCGATGGTCGACGCCTACGACCCGAAGCTGCGGCTCCGGCTCCGCTGGTGGGCGGAGGAGGCGGAGATCGAGCTTTTCGAAGGCGTCTACGCCTGGTTCTCCGGCCCCTCCTTCGAGACGCCGGCGGAAATCGCGGCGATCCGGATGCTGGGGGCGGACGCCGTCGGCATGTCGACGGCGCCGGAGACGATCATGGCCCGCCATGCGGGGCTTCCCGTCGTCGCCGTCTCCGTCATCACCAATCTCGCCGCGGGGATGACGGGCGCCGCCCTCTCCCACCATGAGACCAAGAGCGAGGCGGCGAAGGCCGAGGCGCGCTTCCGCGCGCTGATCCGCAGCTTCACCGGGAGTTTCCGCGATGAATGAGCACGAAACGGAGCTGAAGCGCGCGGCGCGGCGGGCGCTCCTCTCGCTCGACCTCACCAATCTCGACGAGGCCTGCGACGAGGCGGCGGTGAAGGCGCTGGCGGCGCGGGCCTTCACCTCTCACGGCCATGTCGCCGCGCTCTGCATCTGGCCGCGCTTCGTCCCGCTCGCGCATCGTCTGGTCGGCCATCGCGGGGTGAAGATCGCCACGGTCGTGAACTTCCCCGGCGGGGAGGAGGATGCGGGCGCCGTAGCGGACATGACCGAACAGGCGGTGGAGGACGGAGCCGACGAGATCGACCTCGTGATCCCCTACCGCGCCTTTCTCGAAGGGAGGGAGGAATCGGTCCGCACCCGCGTGCGCCGCGTGCGGCAGGCCGCCGGCCCCCGCGCGAAGGTGAAGGCGATCCTCGAGACCGGGGTGCTGGAGACGACGGACCGGATCCGCCGCGCCGGGGAACTGGCGCTCGACGGCGGCGCGCATTTCCTCAAGACCTCGACCGGGAAGGTCGCCGTGAACGCCACGCTCCGCGCCGCGCGCACGATGCTGGAGACGATCCGCGACGCGGGCGGAAGCGCAGGGTTCAAGGCCGCAGGCGGCGTGCGGACGACACAGGACGCCGCGAACTACCTCGACCTTGCGGACGAGGTGATGGGCGAGGGCTGGGCGACGCCGGAGTCCTTCCGCATCGGCGCCTCGGGCCTTCTCGACGCCCTGGTCGAAACGCTGGAGGACCGGGCGGCGGCCAAACGCGCGCAGGGATATTGAGCATGCGGCGCCGGGCCTCATCCCGATGATCCGCCCGCAGACGCTCATCGCGAGGAAGCGGGACGGCGGCGCGCTCTCCGCATCCGAGCTTTCCGCCTTGATGGCGGCGCTGGTTTCGGGCGAGGCCACGGCGGCGCAGGGCGCGGCCTTCGCGATGGCGGTGCTCCTCCGCGGCATGGGGGCGGAAGAGCGGGCGGCGCTCACGCTCGCGATGCGGGATTCGGGGCGGGTGATGCGCTGGTCCCTGCCCGGCCCGGTCGTCGACAAGCATTCGACGGGCGGGGTGGGGGACAATGTGAGCCTCATGCTCGCCCCCGCGCTGGCCGCCTGCGGAGCCTATGTGCCGATGATCTCGGGCCGCGGGCTCGGCCATACGGGCGGGACGCTCGACAAGCTCTCGGCCATTCCGGGCTACAACGCGGCGCCGGATCCGGAGGCGCTCCGCGCCGCAGTGGCGAGCGCGGGCTGCGCCATCGTGGGGCAAACGGCGGACCTCGCCCCCGCGGACCGGGTTCTCTACGCGATCCGGGACGAGACGGGGACGGTGGAGTCCATCGACCTCATCACCGCCTCGATCCTCTCGAAAAAGCTCGCCGCCGGGCTCGATGCGCTGGTGATGGACGTGAAGGCGGGCTCCGGCGCCTTCATGGACGGGGCGGAGGCGGAGGCGCTCGCCGTCTCCCTGGTGGAGACGGGGAACGGCGCCGGCTGCCGCACCTCCGCGCTCATCACCGACATGAACGAGCCGCTCGCCTCCGCCGCCGGCAACGCGCTCGAAGTCGAGAACGCCGCCGCCTTCCTGACCGGAGAGCGGCGGGACCCGCGCCTTTTGGAGGTGACGCTCGCGCTCGGCGCGGAGGCGCTGGCGCTCTCCGGTCTCGCCGCCGATGCGGCGGAGGGCCGGACGCGGATGGAGGGGGCCTTCGCCTCCGGCGCGGCGGCGGAGCGGTTCGGGCGCATGGTCGCCGCGCTCGGCGGGCCGGCTGATATCCTTGAGCGGCGCGGCGCGCATCTCGCGGCCGCGCCTGTCGTCCGCGACGTGGAGCCGGCGGAAACGGGCTTTGTCGCGGCGGTGGACGGCCGCGCGCTCGGCCTCGCGGTGATCGGCCTCGGCGGCGGGCGGATGAAGGCGTCGGACCGGATCGACCTACGCGTCGGCTTCGACCGGCTCGCCGGGATCGGCTTCCCGGTCGGCCCCGGCGCGCCGCTCGGCCGCGTCCATGCGGCGGACGAAGCGGCGGCGGAGGCCGGCGCGCGGGCGCTCGCCGCTTCGTTTCGTATCGGGGAGGCCCCGCCGACCCGCCCCCTGATCCTGAAGCGGATCGGGCCGGAGGCGGGGCTTTGAGCCGCGTCTTCCTCCTCGTCATGGACTCGGTCGGAATCGGCGGCGCGCCGGACGCCGCGGATTATGGCGACGAGGGCGCTGACACGCTCGGCCACATCGCGGCGGCGGCCGGCCCGTTACGTCTCCCCGCGCTGGATTCGCTCGGCCTCGGCGCCGCGGCGCGCGAGGCGACGGGCCGGGTCCCGGCGGGGCTGAACGGCGCGGGCGGCTCTTCGGCCGCCGCCCGCGAATGGTCCCGCGGCAAGGATACGCCCTCCGGTCACTGGGAGCTTGCGGGCCGCAGGGTCGAATTCGACTGGGGCTATTTCCCGCGGGAGGAGCCCGCCTTCCCCCCCGACCTCGTCGCCGCGCTCTGCGCCGAGGCCGGGCTGGCGGGCGTGCTCGGGCAGGTTCACAGCAACGGCATGGCCGCGATCGAGCGGTGGGGGCCGGAACATGTCAGGACGGGAAAGCCGATCTGCTACACCTCGGCCGACAGCGTCTTCCAGATCGCGGCGCACGAGGAAGCCTTCGGCCTCGATCGCCTCTACGAGGTCTGCGCCGCCGCGCGCCGGCTCTGCGACCCGCTCCGCATCGGCCGCGTCATCGCCCGGCCCTTCCTCGGGGCGCCGGGCGCCTTCCGTCGCACCGCAAACCGGAAGGATTATGCGATCCCCCCGCCGGAGGGGACCTTGCTCGACCGGGCGAAGGAGGCCGGGCGGGCCGTGATCGGCATCGGCAAGATCGGCGACATCTTCGCCCATCGCGGGCTGACGGCGGAGCGGAAGGGCGCAAACGACATGGCGCTCTTCGACGCGCTGGAGGCGGAGATCGCCGCGGCGCCGGGCGGCGCGCTCGTCTTCGCCAATTTCGTCGAGTTCGACAGCCTCTACGGCCACATGCGGGACCCGGCGGGCTACGCCCGCGCGCTCGAAGCCTTCGACGCGCGGCTCGGCGCGGCGCTCCCGCGGCTCCGCGACGGCGATCTTCTCATCGTCACGGCCGACCACGGCAATGACCCGACCTGGGAGGGGACGGACCATACGCGGGAGATGGTCCCGGCGCTCTTCGCCTCTCCGGGCCTTCCGCCCCGCGCGCTCGGCCGCTGCGACTTCGCCGATATCGGGGCGACAGCCGCCGCCTGGCTCGGCCTGCCGCCGGGCGACGAAGGAAGGAGCCTCCTGTGACCGATCTCCGCCTCTTTCCGAAGATCGAGCTTCACCTCCATCTCGAAGGCGCCGCGCCGCCGGCGCTCGTCCGCCGCCTCGGGGCGGAACAGGGGAAGGACCTGACGGGCCTCTTCGACGAGGGGGGCGGCTACGCCTGGTCGGACTTCACGACCTTCCTCGCCGCCTATGAGACGATGTCCAGGGTCTTCGAAGACCCGGAAACCTACGCCGACCTGACCGAAGCCGTGCTCAGGGAGCAGGCGGCGAACGGCGTCGTCTATACCGAGATCTTCCTTTCCCCGCCTTCCCTCTTCGGCGGCGATTGCGGCCGGTGGGAGGCGATGCGCGCGGCGGCGGAGGCGGGGGCGGACCGGGTTCCCGGCCTCGCCTGCCGCTTCATCCCGGTCGTCATCCGCCATCACGGGCCGGAAGCGGCGCGAACGGGGACGGCGGCGATGTTGAAGGCCCCGCGCGGCCGCATCCGCGGCTTTGGCATGGCGGGGGACGAGCGGGCGTTCCATCCGCGCGATTTCGCCGGATGCTTCGCCGAAGCGCGGGAGGCGGGGCTGCGCCTCACCGCTCATGCCGGGGAGTTCGGCGGGCCGGAAAGCGTGCGCGCCGCGCTGGACGATCTCGGGGTGGAGCGGATCGGCCACGGAGTCCGCGCCATCGAGGACGCTTCGCTTGTCGCCCGCCTCGCGGCGGAGGGCGTCACGCTGGAGGTCTGCCCCGGCTCCAACCTCGCGCTCGGGCTCTATCCCTCGCTCGCCGCGCATCCCGTCGCCCGGCTTCGCGAGGCGGGTTGCCGCGTGACGATCTCGACGGACGATCCGCCCTTCTTCCGGGACACGATGACAAAGGAATACGAGAGGCTCGCCATGACATTCGGCTGGGGCGAGGGGCAGTTCGCCGCCCTCTTCCGCACGGCGCTCGAGGCCGCATTTTGCGGCCCCGAGACGAAAGCGGCGGTGGCCCGGCGGCTGGACGGGGGCGCCGGATCCCTGTCATCTGCGGAAAACGAAGGGCCCCGCACATGACCGATTCCCCCGCCACGCTCACCGTCGTCGACCATCCGCTGGTGCAGCACAAGCTGACGCTTATGCGGGATGTGGACTGCTCCACGGCCAAGTTCCGTGCGCTCCTGCGGGAGATCAGCACATTCCTCGCCTATGAGGCGCTGCGCGACCTGCCGCTCACGACGAAGCGGATCGCGACGCCGCTGGAGGCGATCGACGCGCCGGTGCTGGAAGGCAAGAAGCTCGTCTTCGTCTCGATCCTGCGGGCCGGCAACGGCCTTCTCGACGGATTGCTGGAGCTGGTGCCGGCCGCCCGCGTCGGCTTCATCGGGCTCTATCGCGACCCGGAGACGCTGCAGCCGGTGGACTACTACAAGAAACTGCCGGGCGAGATGGCGGAGCGGCCGGTCATCCTCGTCGATCCGATGCTGGCGACGGCGAATTCCGCCATCGCGGCGGTCGACCATGTGAAGGCGGCGGGCGCGCGGGACGTGCGCTTCATCTGCCTCCTCGCCGCGCCGGAAGGCGTGGCCAATATGGCCGCACGGCACCCGGACGTCCGCGTCTACACGGCGGCGGTGGACAGCCACCTGAACGATCACGGCTACATCGTCCCCGGCCTCGGCGACGCCGGGGACCGGATGTTCGGCACGAAATAGATGGGGACGCTCCTCGTCCGCGGCGCCTCCGTGCTCGTCACCGAAGGGCCGGAGGGGGAGATCGCGGGCGGCGCGCTCTTCGCCCGCGACGGGGTGATCGAGGCGGTCGGGCCGGAGGCCGCGCTGCCGCGCGCGGCCGACGAGATCTTGGACGCGAAGGGCGGCGTCGTGACGCCGGGCCTCGTCAACACCCACCATCATCTCTTCCAGAACCTGACCCGCGTCGTCCCCTCGGGAGTGGACGCGCCGCTCTTCGGCTGGCTCCGCGCGCTTTACCCGATCTGGGCTCAGATGGGCCCCGAGCACATCCGTATCTCGACTCAGGTAGGCCTCGCGGAACTCGCGCTCTCCGGGGCGACGACGGTGGCGGACCATCTCTATCTCTTCCCGAACGGCGCCCGGCTCGACGACGAGATCGAGGCGGCGATGGAGACGGGAATGCGCCTTCACGCGACGCGCGGGGCCATGTCGATCGGGGAGAGCGCGGGCGGCCTGCCGCCCGATGCGCTGGTGGAGCGCGAGGGCGCGATCCTCGAAGACTGCATCCGGGTGATCGACGCCTTCCACGACCCGGCGCCGGGCGCGATGATCCGCATCGGCGTCGCGCCCTGTTCGCCCTTTTCGGTGAGCCGCGAGCTGATGCGGGACGCGGCGCTGCTGGCGCGGGAGAAGGGGGTGATGCTCCACACCCATCTCGCCGAGAATGACGAGGACGTGGCCTTCTCGCTCGAACGCTTCGGCGTCCGGCCGGGGGACTATGCGGAAGAGCTGGGCTGGACCGGCCCCGATGTCTGGCACGCGCATTGCGTCAAGCTCGACGCGGCGGAGATCGGCCTCTTCGCGCGGAGCGGAACCGGCGTCGCGCATTGCCCCTGCTCGAACTGCCGGCTCGGGAGCGGTATCGCGCCCGTCACGGCGATGCTTGATGCGGGCGTGAAGGTGGGGCTCGGGGTCGACGGCTCTGCGTCGAACGACGCGGCGAATCTTCTGGCCGAAGCGCGGCAGGCCCTGCTTCTTCAGCGCGTCGCGGGCGGCGCCGCCGCGCTGAAGGCGCGGGAGGCCCTGCGCCTCGCGACGGCGGGCGGCGCAGCCGTCCTCGGGCGCGACGATATCGGCGCGCTCGTTCCCGGAAGGCGCGCCGATTTCGTCATCTGGCCGACGGGCGGGCTCGAGGGTGCAGGGGCGTGGGATCCGGTCGCCGCGCTCGTCCTCGCGCCGCCGGCGAGGGCGGCGGAGGTCCGGGTGGAGGGGCGCGCCGTCGTCTCGGGCGGGCGGATCGTTTCGTTCGATATCGACTCCGTTCTGCCGAAGCATGCGGCTCTTGCACGGCAATTGTGCGAACGAACTCGCCAATGACGCGAATAAACGCCTGATTTGTCGCACCAGGCGCTTTATCGGCGCCAGCGAACATGTTAACGCCTCGGCAGTGGAATAGCCGCGCCGCGCGAGCGTTGATGTGGTGAGAGGTCGGGAGTGTTTCCGGCCTTGGTTGCAAATGGAACGGCGAGGTGGGAATGGCTATCATTCAAGTGGCTTCGATTGCCCAGTTCAATGCCGCGCTTTCTCTTGCTCGCGGTGGCGACACGATTGCGTTCGCACCCGGCGAATATGACGGTTATATATCAATCAAGAACCGTCATTTCGAACCGCCCCTCACGATCACGAGCGCCGACCCGGAGAATCCCGCGGTATTCACCGGCAACATGGCGATCACGTCGAGTTCGGGGCTGATCCTCGATAGTGTCGACTTCCGGCTGCATGAGAATGCGCAGCCGACCTGGCTGGCGCAGATCGAAATGTCGCAAGTCCGCGATGTCGAGGTCGCCAACGTGAGCATCGAGGGCCGGATCGCCAGGCTCGGCGAGGGCACCGCGCCGGACGGATTCAATGATGTCAACGGCGGCGCGATGATCGAGGGTTACGCGTTCGGCCGCGGCGTGATGGTTCGCTTCAGCGAAGACGTGGTTCTCGACAATATCGAGGTTTCGAACCTCGAACGCGGGCTGACGTTTCGCGAGTCGGACGGCGTGAGCCTCCTGAATTCGCATGTCCACAACATCCGCAAGGACGGCCTTGTGGTGGCGGGCGCTTCGGATATCCGGATCGAGGACAATCTCTTCGACAGCTTCCGTCCCTACTCCTCGACCAAGTTCAAGGGCCTCAAGGACCATCCGGATTTCATTCAGTTCTTTGCCTTGAACGTATCCCGCGGGATCGACGGGATGACGATCTCGCGCAATGTGTTGCTGCAGGGCAATGGCGGCGACACACACGGGATTTTCGGACGCACCGCAATCAAGCCTCCCTTTTCGGAAGATATAAACTTCAAGAACATTGTCATTACCGACAACATCATCAACATCGCGCATCCTCACGGAATCTCCGTCTCCGAGGTTCAGAGCGCCGTGGTCAGCGGCAATATCCTGATCCCCGCGCCGCTGGACAAGACAGAGCTGTACACCACCACCGGAGTGCCGCGGATCACGATCATGGTGGACAACCGCCTGATGGACAACGGCGAAGCAACGCCGTTCGATGTCGATGTCGGCGGAAACGTATTCGCCTCCCGGTCCGCTTCGGACATGTCGGCGATCACGGGGATCGATCCGGCGGACTACGCGGCGAACGGCGTCGTCTCGCAACCTGACACGACGCTTTCGCTGAACCCCGACGATCCGGAGTGGTACGGCAATGTGTTCCCGGGCGCTGCAGAAGAGCCGGTCACCGACCTCGCGGCGATCATCGCCGCAGCGCCGGGAGGCGCGCCGGCGATCGCGGACTGGATCGTCGAGGCGGCCGCCCGGATTCCAGCGACACGCCCGAACGAAATCGTCGGCGGCGACGATGCGGACGCGCTCTTCGCCCTTCCGCTCGGCTCGCGGCTTTCCGGAGGGGCCGGCGACGACACGCTGACCGGCGGGGACGGGATCGACATTCTCTTCGGCGAGTCCGGCTCAGACCGGATGGAGGGCGGCATTCGCGGCGACGCCTTCGTCCTGAGCGGCGGCGCGGGCGACACTGACGTGATCCTCGACCTGGACTTCGACGAAGGCGACACCGTCTTCCTTTCGGAGGGGTTCCCCGTCAACTTCTTCCGCAACGGCATCGACGCCGAGAACAGCATGCTCGTGACCCGCGGCGGCTCCAATGTCACGCTCGACAGCGACGCCGACATCGAGGAAATGCTCGCGACGACCTTCGTCAATCTCGGCGCATCCCGGCCCGAGGACGTGCTGCTCGAATTCGACATCGATCGCGACGGCGTGGCGGATTACCGTCTCCTGCTCGAAGGTTACGGTATCGGACGGAGCTTTTCTGACCGGAGCGTGGCGCCGCTGGACTCCGAGTTCGGAAGGTCCGGCGCCTCTCTCGCTTTCGACTTCTCGACAGTTCTGCCGCTCTATGCCGACATGACGACGAAACAGGTGGAGGGCCGGACCAGACTCCTGATCGCTGACGCGGACGGCAACCTCCTTATCGGCTCCGCCGCGAGCGACACGTTGCTCGGCGGCGCGGGCGACGATGTGATGCTCGGCGGCGCGGGATCCGACTACTTCATCGGAGCCGGGGGCGCGGACCGGGTGCTGCTTGACGCCGCGCTCACCGACGAAACCGATGTCATCGCCGACTTCGACTTCGCGAGCGGCGACGTCATCGAGATCTTCGATCCGAGACTGCCCGAGCTTGCGGAAGACTTCGCCCTTTCGGCGCTTGAGCTCGGATCGGAAGGCGCGAGCTTCTTGCTCGCCAGCGAGGCCGCCATCGCAGAGCTTGTAGCCCTCGGTTTCGCACAGATCGAATTCGACGCCGGCATCGCCATGCTCAGCTTCGAAGTCGCCGGCGACAAGGTCTATGAGGTTCAGCTCCTCGGCCACGGCGAGGGGCTGCTGCGCGATCTCGTCGAGGGCGAGCCGGTATCATCCGGCCCCCGCTTCATCGAGACCGTCCTTCCGGCTTTCGCCGCCGGCGAAAGCCTTGTGATCGAGGGCATGCCCCCCGGCTACTTCGACGGAACGGGGCTCGCCGCGCCTGCCGGCGTCTCGAACGGTTCGGCGGCGCAGATCGCTTCGATCGGCGACCTGCGGCTGCTGATCGAGGCGGGCCTTGAGATTGCCGTGTCTCCGCGAGGCGCGGACCGGCTGGAGCTTTCCCTTCGGGAGAGCGGGACGGAAATTCTGCTGCTTTCGCTCTCAGGTCTGGAGGGGACGTCCTCCTATCGCCTCGCCTATGGCGACCCGGGCGCCGCCACGTTCACCGGCGCCTCGGGGCAGGACCTCGTGTCCGTATTCGGCAACAGGGACGATGTCGTCCTGCTCGGGGATGGCGACGACTACGCGCGCGTGGTCAATGGCGACAACTGGCTCGATGGCGGCGCGGGGAATGACACGCTGGCCCCCCAGTTCGGATCCGACACGCTGATCGGCGGCGACGGCGCGGACCGGTTCGCGATCCGCGGCGACATGAACGAGGACGGCGACCACGACATTCTGGCGGACGTCGATTTCACCGAAGGCGACGTCATCGAGTTCAACTTCTTCCTGTTCGGGACCTTCGAAGGCGGCGCCCGCCGCGGGCGCCTTTTCGAAGCGGACAGCGCGGAAGATCTCGTCAAGATCGCGAACAGCACGACGTTCTCGGTGGAGCGCGGCCTCGGCGACGAGCTTTTCATCCGGCACGAAACCGGAGGCGCGCGGGCGACGATCCAGGTGATGCTCGACGAAGACTCGCTGGCCGAATTCGACTCGCTCTTCACCGCCTGAGGCGCGAAGCGCTTCCGGCCGGAACCGGATCGCCGGCCAAGGCCGCGAGCGAGACGACCGGCCTCTCCTCCTTCAGCGCCGCGCTGCGCCCAGCGCCGGCGCGAGCGCCGTCGCGACGAGGAACCCGGCCGCCGCGGCGGCGACGATCGTCGGCCCGGCCGGCGTGTCGAAATACCAGGCGGCGGAAAGGCCAAAGCCGACGGAACCGGCGCCGATGATCGCCGCGGCGAGCGCCATCTGCTCCGGCCCCCGCGCCAGGGGGCGGGCGGCGGCGGCGGGGATGATCAGCATCGCGGTGATGAGCAAAGCCCCCACCACCTTGATCGCGACAGCGACGACGATGGCGAGCGCGAGGGTCAGGATCAGCCGCTCCCGCCGCGGGTCCACCCCCGCGGCGAAGGCGAGTTCCTCGCTGATCGTCGCCGTCAGGAGGCGGGACCAGCGCCAGGCCAGCAGCGCCGCGACCGCAGCCGCGCCCGCCCAGATGCCGAGGAGATCGGCCCTCGTCACCGCGAGAAGCTCGCCGAAGAGATAGGCTTCGAGGTTCACCGCCCGCCCCGAGGCGAACGAGAGCGCGACAACGCCCACCGCCAGCGCGCCATGCGCAGCGACCCCGAGCAGCGTGTCCATCGCCAGCCCGCGCCCGGACAGCGCCGTGACGGCGAAGGCCATCGCCAGCGCCGCGACAAGCACGCCGAGGCTGATCGAAAGGGAGAAGGCGAGCGAGAAGGCGACGCCGAGGATGGCCGCATGGGCCGTCGCATCGCCGAAATAGGCCATCCGCCGCCACACGACGAACGCGCCGAGCGGGCCGGCGGCGAGCGCGACGCCGAGCCCGGCGAGCGCGGCGCGAACCATGAAGTCGTCCAGCGTCACTTCACCGGCTCCGCCGGCCGGTCATGCGCATGGTCATGCGCGTGATCGTGCGCATGGTCATGCACATGCTGGTAGAGCGCGAGCGCGCCGCCCGTGCCCGCGCCGAAGAGAGCCCGGTATTCCGGAGCCGTCGAGACGGCGGAGGGCGCGCCCTCGCAGCACACATGGCCGTTGAGGCAGATGACCCGGTCCGAGGCGCTCATCACCACATGCAGGTCATGGCTGACCATCAGCACCGCGGCCCCGGCCTTCGCCCGCGCCGCCTCGATCAACCAGTAGAACTCGGCGGCGCCCGGCTGGTCGAGCCCCTGTGTCGGCTCGTCGAGGATCAGGAGGTTCGGCCGCGGCAGGAGCGCGCGGGCGAGGAGGGCGCGCTGGAGCTGCCCGCCCGAAAGCGCGGACATCTGCATCCGCTCCAGCCCTGCGATCCCGGTCTCCTCAAGCGCGGCGGCGGCGGCCGCACGGTCCGCCCGCAGCCCGGGAAGCGCGAGGAACCGGCCGACGGTCAGCGGCAGCGTAGGGTCGAGATGCAGGCGCTGCGGCGCATAGCCGATGCGGAGCCCCTTCGCCCGCACGACGCGGCCGGCGAAAGGCCGGACAGCGCCCAGAAGGGCGCGAAGGAGCGTCGACTTGCCGGAGCCGTTCGGCCCGACGATGGTCACGATCTCGCCCTCGCGAACATCAAGGCTCACGCGGTCGAGCACCCGCCTTCCGCCAAGTTCAACGCTGAGCGCCTGCGCCGCGATGAGGCTCAAAGCTGCGGCTCCCGGCATTTCGGGCATAGTCCTTCCGCCTCCACGACGGTCCGCTCGATCTCGAAGCCGAGCGCCTCCGCGTCCTGCGCAAGCGCGCCGCCCTCCGCTGCGGGCCCTGCGGTTTCCGCCACGGCGCGGCACTTGCGGCAGATCATGAAGGCCGGGTCGTGCCCCTCTCCCGGCCGGACGCAGGCGACGAAGGCGTTCAGCCGCTCGATCCGGTGCGCAAAGCCCTGCCCAACCAGAAAGTCGAGCGCGCGATAGGCGACGGGCGGCTGCCCGCCGAATCCGTCCGCCTCCAGCCGCTTCAGCAGGTCGTAGGCGCCGAGCGCGACATGGCTTTCGAGCAGGATCTCGAGCGCGCGGCGGCGGACCGGCGTGAAGTTGACGCCCGCGCGCGCGGCGGCGGCTTCGGCGGCGGACAGCGCCTCCCGGATGCAGGCGCCGTGATCGTGGGCGCGCATCGCCTTCGCCCCTTCCCGCTCCGCCAAGACGCCTCCTTCCGGCTTGTGATGTTAGATCATAACATGTAACAGCATCACATGCACTGCCCCCGTTTCGGAGCGCCGCCGATGAAAGTCAATCCTTTCCCCCTCGCCGCCCTCGCCCTGGTCGTCGCCGCACCGGCTTTCGCAGGACCTCGCGTCGCGGCGGATATCCCGCCAGTGCACTCGCTCGCGGCGGCGGTCATGGAGGGGATCGGCGCGCCGGAGCTGATCCTGCCGCCCGGCGCCTCCCCGCACGACTACGCGATGCGCCCGTCCGAGGCGGCGCGGCTCGAAGCGGCGGAGGTCGTGTTCTGGGTTGGCGAAGGGCTCACCCCCTGGCTGGAGACGGCGCTCGACGCGCTGGCGGCGGACGCCGTGAAGGTCGAGTTGATGGATGCTCCGGGCATCCGCCAGCTTCCCTTCCGCGAAGGCGCGACCTTTGAAGCCCATGACCATGGCCACGAGGATCACGCCGGGGCGAAGAAGGCCGCCGAACATGGCCACGATCACGACCATGACCACGACCACGACCACGACCATGACCATGATCATGGCCACGCCGAAAAGGCCCATGAGGACCACGCGCACGGGGGCCATGGCCATGAGGGCCATGATCATGGCGCCTTCGACCCGCATGTCTGGCTCGACCCGCGGAACGCGGCGGCGATGACCGACGCGATGGCCGAGGCGCTGGCCGGGGCGGACCCGGCGAACGCCGACGCCTATCGTGCGAACGCGGCCCGGCTCCGCGCCGATCTATCGGCGCTGGAGACGGAAATCGCCGCCGCCGTTGCGCCCGCGCGCGGCAAGCCCTTTGTCGTCTTCCATGACGCGTACCATCATTTCGAGGCCAGGTTCGACGTGGAGGCCGCAGGCGCGATCTCCCTCTCCGACGCCTCGGCGCCCGGCCCGGCGCGGCTGGACGAATTGCGCCATCTCGTCCGCGATCTCGGCGTCGTCTGCGTCTTCGCCGAGCCGCAATTCGATCCGAAGCTCGCCGCGCTGGTCGTCGAGGGAACGGAGGCGGAGGTCGCCGTGCTCGACCCGCTCGGCGCGGACATCGAGCCCGGCCCCGCGCACTATATGGCCCTGATCCGCGGCGTCGGCTCCGCACTGACCGGCTGCCTCGACCGCGCGAGCTGACGCGCGGCGGCGCTGGCGCGGCGGCGCGGGCGCCGCTATGCTCGGCGCATGAGACCGCTCCGCCTCGCCCCGCTCCTCCTCCTCGCCGCGGCTGCGCCGGCCGCGGCGCATCCTCATGTCTTCGTCGACGCGCGCGCGCATGTCGTCGTCAACGCGGCGGAAGAGGTCGAATCCGTGCGCGTCGAATGGCTGTTCGACGAGAATTATTCCCTCTACGCGAAGGATGGCCTGGCGCTCGACGCTGACCGGGACGGGCTGCTCGACGAGGCGGACAGGGCGACGCTGGTGGAGGTCCATACCGACGGGATGGAGGCGCTGGGCTGGTTCACCTTCCTCCGGCAGTCGGGCGCGATGCAGACGCTGGCGAAGCCCGAGGATTTCGAGGCGGACATGATCGGGGACCGGATCGTGATCCGTTTCACCGCCCGCCCCGCCGCGCCGCTCCCCCTCGCCGAACTCGACGCGACGCTGACGCTGAACGACCCGACCTTCTTCGTCGCCATGACCCTGCGGCCCGATCATTTCACCTTCGAGGGGCCGGAAGGCTGCGCCGCGCTCTATGAGCCGGACGAGACGCAGCTCTCCGTCACCTCGCTCTTCGGGATGGACATGAGCGAGACGGCGGCGCGCAGCTTCGGCTTCACCTTCGCGACGGAGGCGACGCTGACATGTCGATGAGCGAGAGCGGGCGCCGCCGCACGGGCTTCGGGCCGGCTCTTGCGCTCGGAGCCCTTGTCCTCGGCGCGGCGGCGTTGCTCTGGGCCTCGCCCGGCTGGCTCGCCGCGGCGGAGGGCTGGGTGGCGGCGCAGCAATTCGAGCTGCACAAGGCCCTCTCCGCATCCGCGCGCGCGGCGGCGGACAGCCCGGCCGGGCTCTGGGGCCTGATCGGTCTCGGCTTCGTCTACGGCGTCTTCCATGCGGCGGGGCCCGGCCACGGCAAGGCCGTGCTGGCGACATGGGCGCTCTCGACGCGGGAGACGGCGCGGCGCGTCGCCGGCCTCGCCCTTCTCTCCAGCCTTGCGCAGGCGCTGACGGCGATCCTCATGGTCTATGGCGGGCTCGCGCTCCTCGGCCTCACCGCGCGCTGGGCGACGCGGACGGCGGAGCTGGTGCTGGAGCCGCTCAGCTATGCCGGGATCGCGGCGCTCGGCCTCTATCTCCTCTGGCGCGGCTGGCGAATCTGGTCCTCGGCGCGGAGCGCGCCCTCCCATATCCACAATCACGATCACGCCCACGCGCATGACCATCACGGGGATGCGTGCGGCTGCGGCCATGCGCACGGGCCCAGCCCGGAACAGGCGGAAGCGGCGGGCGACTGGCGGGCCGCGCTCGGCATAATTCTCGCCGTCGGGCTCAGGCCCTGTTCGGGCGCGTTGATCCTCCTCGCCGTCGCATGGAGCGTCGGCATCCCCTGGGCCGGGGCCTTCGCCACGCTGGCGATGGGCGTCGGGGCCGGCGTCGCGGTGGCCGCGCTGGCGCTCGCCGCGGTCGGGGCCCGGTCCGGCGCGGCGCGTCTCGCCGCGCTCGACGGCGCGGCGGCGGCTCAGGGCGCGGGGATCGTCGCGATGCTGGGCGGCCTCGCCGTCTTTGCCGCGGCCGCCCTGATGCTGAAAGCGGCGCTCTTCGCCCCCGCGCATCCCTTCCTCTGACCGCCCTCAGACGTAGCGGACCCGGTCGCTCTCCAGCAGCTCGCCGATCGCGGCGCCCCATTTGAGGCCCTTCGCCACCTCGGCGTCGAGCGCCTCCTCAAGCTCGCGGACGCGTTCGAGCTGCGCCAGCACCTCCCCGATCCGCTCGAACGGCACGACGACGACGCCGTCCCGATCCGCCACGATCATGTCCCCGGTCTCGACCTCGAGCCCGCCGATCTTCACCGGAAGCCCCACCCGCCCCGGCCCGGTGGAGACGGGGGAAGCCGGGTTGAGCCCCGAGCACCAGCAGGGCAGGCCGACCGCGACGACGCCGGGATGATCCCGCATCGGCCCGTCGGTGACGAAGCCGGCCGCGCCGGCGTTCTTCATCATGCCGGTGATCCGGTCCCCCGCAGCCGCGACGCCCTGATAGCCGGCGAAAGCGTTCACCACGATGTCGCCCGGCCGGATGAAGGGCGTGCAGGCGACGAGCGCGAGGATGCCGCCCGGCATGTTGTCGACCGTCAGCGCGGGGCCGGAAGCGACGCAGGGAAAGTCCCTGCCGTCGCCGAAGGGGCGGATCCCCAGCATTGCCCCCGTGCCGAACATCGCGTCGGCGACGAAGCTGGAGGGCACGCCCTGAAAGGCGGCGATCTCCGCGTCGGTCGGCCGGCGGTCGGGCCGCCTGATGGTCAGAAGCGGCGGTTCCTCGATCATTGTCTTCTCCTTCTTCGGGGTTCAGGCGACGATGCGTCGCCGCCGGGCCCTTTTCAAGCGCTGGACATTGGCGCGCGGGCGGGCTTGTTGTGCGCGGCGAGGGCGGGAGGATCGGATGGCGCGACCGAAGGACGGGCAGGCGAAGAATGACGCGCGGATGATCGTGGAGATCGCCCGCCCGGCGGCGGTTCGCTGGCTCGTCATACTCAGCCTCGGCGCGATGGGCGCCCTTCTTCTCGCCATGTCGGTTTCGATCGTGGCGCGGCAGCCCTTCGTCGCGCTCGCCCTCTTCGCCGCCGCGCTCGGGCTCCTCTTCCTCGGCCTCGCCACGCTCCGCAGCGGCGCCTCCCGGCTCCGCTTCGACGGGGAGCGGCTGACGGACGATTCCGGGGCCGAGCTTTGCCGGCTTGACGAGATCGAGACGGTGGAGCGCGGCTTCGTGCTCCTGAAGCCCTCGACCGGCTTTCTGATCACCCTGAAGGCGCCGCGACCCTTCGCATGGGCTCCGGGGCTCTGGTGGCGGTGGGGGCGGAGGATCGGCGTCGGCGGCGCGACGTCCCGCGCCGCGGGGAAGATGATGGCGGAGGCGATCAGCCTCGCCCTGGCGCAGCGGCCCGGCGTGTGAAGGCGACGGCGAGCCGGGCGCCGGGGCCGAGCGCGGCGCGAAGCGCCTCGATCTCCGACGCGGCGAGCGCCGGGTCCGGCTCCCAGACGGCGATCTCCTCCGGCGCGGCGGCGCGCCCCTCGCCGGGGTCGAAACGCCGCCCGTCGAGCACCCAGACTGTGCGCTGACCGCCCTGAATGTCGAGATTGGCGACAAGGGCCGCCAGGTCGGCGTCCGCAGGCGCGTCGTCGATCGCCACGAAATCCGCGGCGTCGATCCGCTCCCATCCCGGCGGCGGGTCGCCCTCCGCCCGCCGGACGGCGCCCTCCTGGCCGGGGCCGACATGGAGCGACAGCGGCTGATGGAGCGTGAGGTCGCGCCGCGTCGCGAGGTCGCGCAGGCTGTGAAGCAGCGCCGGGGCGCGGATGAACCGCCCCGTGCGCACATCCCGCCCGGAGGAGGCGACGCCGAGCGTCTCCGCGATCGTCGGAAACGTGGCGAGCGCCGCCTCCGAAACCAGCGCGCGGGCGAGCGGGGATGCGCCGGAGCCCGCGCCGGCGAAGACGGCGATGTGATCGAACCCCGCATCCCCCTCGCCCCGCGCGAAGAGGCGAAGCCGGTCCAGCGGGTCCGGCGCCCATTCGCCCCTGGCCGCGCCCGGGAGCGCGAGGCGGAGCGCCGAATGGATCACCGCGAGCCGGCTCGCGCTGTCGAGCCCCGCAAGGTCGAGCGCCTGCTGCCGGAACGCCCAGTTCTTGCCCACGAGAAGGAAGATCGTGACGAAGACGATGAGCCCCATCAGCTCCGAGCCCGCATTCCAGCTCAAATTGGTCATTACCGGCGTGTCGGAGAGAACGCCGGCGCCGATCCAGGCTCCGGCGAAATAGAAGAGCGAATCCGTCCGCGCATCCATCCGCGCGTCGTTCAGATAATCCCGCCGCACCTCGCGGGAGGGGCCGTAGAGGCCCGGCGGGCGGCGCGCCTCCGCCTCCCGGATCTCGTCGTCCACATTGGCGAGGTCCGAGCCGAACTCCTTCACCCACCACAGCGTGCAGGAGGCGAGCGCCGCGCCGATGGCGAGCGGCCAGTCCCCTTCCAGACCGTTCCACGTGCCGGAGATGAACCAGGCGCTCATGAGCAGGATGATGAAGGCCTGCACGCCCTTCTCCACCGGGCCCATCTGCTCCGGCATCGACTTGCCGAAGACGGTGGCGGCGAGCCCGTAGAGGCAGAAGAGACCGGACAGCACCGCGGCGACCCAGCGGCGCGCCTCCTCCGGCGCCCCGGCCCCCGAGGTCGCGATCCAGAACGCGCCGAAGACGGCGAGCATGGCGATCACGAAATAGCGCATGTCCCGGCAGAGGAAGATGACGCCCGCGCCGATGCAGAGCGTCGCCGCCGTCACGCCGAAGAGCTCCGCATGATGCGCCGCGCCGCCTTCCGCCTGCGCCGCCGCGCCGAGCGAATCGAGGAGCCAGAAGGCGGCGAGCGTGAGCGCGATGAAGCCGCCCGCCAGCATCTTCCGCGCCAAGGGCGGAATCGCCCGCTCCCTCCGCTCCTCCGGGAGATCGCGCGCGAGGAGGGCGCCTGCGGCGGCAAGCGGCGCGAGAAGGAAGAGCGCGGCGGCCACGGGGAGGAGCGCATTGTTCGCCGTGCAGGCGAACTGGAACTCGCAGGCCCCGTTGGCGGCGGAGGGCCGCCCCTCCCAGTCCGCCATCAGGAGCGCGGCGGAGGCGACGGTGTCCGCGATCCAGGCGAAGAACAAGGCCGTGGCGAGCCCCAGCGTCATGTGGCCGAGCTGGTTCGCCATCCACGAATAGACGCGGCTGTAGTTCGACTGCACGTCGGATATGCCGAATTCGCGCGCGAAGATCGCCTTGAGCCACATGGGAAGGTCCGGTTTGCATCGCCTGGCGCGGCAAAGGTAAACGCTAGCACGCGCCGCGCGCGCCGCCAACTTTCCGGAGAAACGGGATGACCCGACTCGCCTTCATCGACCATCCCGCCCCCGGCGCGACGCGCGCGCCCCTCCTCGTCCTCCACGGGATATTCGGCGCCGCGAAGAACTGGCGCGCCCATGCGAAGCGGCTCGGCCCGGGGCGGCGCGTCCTCGCCGTCGACCTCCGGAACCACGGGGAGAGTCCGTGGGAGCCGCGGCACGATTACGAGGCGATGGCGGAGGATCTCGCGCGCCTCATCGGCCGGATCGGCGGGCGCGCCGCGGTGCTCGGCCATTCGATGGGCGGCAAGGCGGCGATGGTTCTGGCGGAGACCAGACCCGACCTGATCGAGCGGCTGATCGTGGCGGACATTGCGCCCGTCGCCTATTCGCACGACCTTCTGCCCGAAATCCGGGCGATGCGGGCGGTGGACCTTTCGACGCTCCAGCGCCGCTCCGAAGTGGAGGCCGCGCTCGCCCCCCGGATCGACAGCGCGGCGACGCGCGCATTCCTCGCCCATGGCGCCGTCCTCGGGGAGGAGCCGCGCTGGTCCCACAATCTCGACGCGCTTGAGGCGGAGATGCCAAGGATCGTCAGCTATCCCGAGCTTGGGGGCCGCTATGAAGGGCCCGTCCTGATGCTCACCGGCGGCGCCTCCCGCTATGTCCTGCCCGAGCACCGGGGGCGCATCCTCGCCCGCTTTCCCGCGGCGCGCTTCACGGCGCTGGAGGGCGCCGGCCACTGGCTGCATGTGGACCGGCCGCGCGAATTCGTGGACGCTGCGAACGCCTTCCTCGCGGAAGGAGAGGCCTGAACGCGCCGCGCTATCGCGGCCTCGGGAGGAGCGCGAGCCGCATCAGCGCACGCTCCAGCAGCGCGAAGGGCGCCGCGCCGGCCGGGCCGCGGAGCGCGAGATCGGTCTCGAAGAGATGGCGGAGCGCCGCCTCCGCCTCCGCCTGCCCCCAGCGGCGGAGCGCGCGGTCCATCATGTCCTTCGCCGCGCCGAAAAGCGGCCTTCCCCCCCCGCCGGTCGTCCGCGCATGGAGATCGGCGAAGCGCCGCTGCGCCGCCAGCACGACGGCCACGGCCCCTTCGCCCTGCGTCTCGATCCGCCTGAGCGCCGGGCTGAGCCGTTCGGCGGCCCCGAGCAGCACGCTGTCCAGAAGCGCGTCGATATCGGCGGAGAGCGCGTCCGGCGCGCAGGCGCGCACGTCCGCCTCGCGGAGCGGGCCGGGTTCGTCGAGCCGGTAGAGCGCGAGGCGGCGGAGGAAATCCCGCATCGTGCCGGAATCCATGCCCGCCGCACAGGTCTGGAGCAGCGCCATCGCGCCATCCTCCGCCCGTTCCAGCCCCTGTTCATCCATCATCAGACGAAGCGCCTCCGGCCCGCCCGCATCGGAATAGACCGGGGCCGCAGCGGCGTTCCGCGCGGCCTCGAACACGGCGCGGAGCTTCGAGCGCTTCTGCAGCGCGCCGGCCGTGACGACGAGAAAGGCGTCCTCCGGCCCCGCTTCGCCCAGCGCCGCCTCGATCGCCCCCGCCAGCCCGTCCGTCGCGTTGTCGAGCGTCACGACCTGCCGCCCGGAAAAGAAGCCGCGCGCCTTCATCGCGTCGAGGATCAGCGCCGGTTCGCGACGGACCTCCCCGGCGTCGAGCCGCGTCAGCAGGAGATCGGCATCCGCCGCGCCGCCGAGGATCGCGTCGCGCAGCCTGTCCCGGCGCGCCGAGACCTCGGCGCCGTCCTCCCCGTAGATCAGCGCGCCGGCAAGGGCCTTGTCCGGCGCCGAGGGAAAGCGGGCGGCGGCGGGCCCCGAAAGCTTCATGAGCCCGCGCGCGCAGCGCCGCTCAGGAGCCGGACGGCGACCAGCTCCGCCAGCTCCTCCGAAAGCCGCTCCCGCTCCCGCCGCTCGGCGGCGCGGACGGCGAAGGAGCCTGCGCCGGCGTCGTAGCCGCCCGTCGCCGCGACGGAGCCTTCCGCCAGCACGGCGCCGCCCGGATCCGTCAGCCGGAAATCCGCCTCGCCCCGGAGCCGGTAGCGCGTGATGTCCGCCTGCCGCGTGACGGCGACGCCCTGCGGGTCGAACCGGAGCGCGAAATCGAGCCGCGCGCCCTCCGGCTCATGCCCGACGCGGCGGCGCATCCGTTCGCGAAACGCGAAGTCCTCCGGCCCGTCGGCCTCCCGCAATGCGACGGGGCCGAAGGGCGTCGGCCCGTCGTTCCGCCCGTGGACGGGCCGGAAGCCGCAGCCCGCCAGCGCGCCGAGGAGGAGCGCAAGCGCCGCGCGCCGCCCGATCCCGGCCTCAGAGCACGACATTGACGATCCGCCCGGGCACGACGATGACCTTCCGCGGCGTCGCCCCGTCGAGGAAGCGGGCCACCGCGTCATCCGCCAGCGCCGCCGCCTCGATCTCGGCCGCTCCGGTTCCGGGCGCGACGCGGATCTCCCCCCGCCGCTTGCCGTTGACCTGCACAGGGAGCACGATCTCCTCCACCTTGAGAAGCTCAGGGTCGGCGTCCGGCCATGGGCTTTCCGCCAGTATCGTCTCATGGCCGAGCCGCGCCCAGACTTCCTCCGCCAGATGCGGAACCATCGGCGCGGAAAGCCGTGCGAGGGCCTCAAGAGCCTCGCGGAGCGCGAAGGCGGCGCCCGGGCCCTCGCCCGCCCCCTTCCCGGCGGCGTTGGCGAGCTCGTAGATGCGGGCGACCGCGCGGTTGAAGCCGAAGGCCTCGACATCCTGCGTCACGCCCGCGATGGCGCGATGCGTCTCGCGCCGCAGCGCCGTCGCCTCCGGCCCGATCTCCGCCGGAGCGGGCGCGCCCGGCGGGGGCAGGCCCGGCGCCGCATTGTCCGCCATCCGCCAGAGCCGCTGGAGGAAGCGCGCCGCCGCCTCCGCGCCGGAAGTCGTCCATTCCACGTCCCGCTCCGGCGGGCTGTCGGAGAGCATGAACCAGCGCGCCGTGTCCGCGCCGTAGCGCGCGATGATGTCCTCCGGGTCCACCACGTTCTTCTTGGACTTGGACATCTTGATCGAGGGGCCGACCTCCACCGCCGAACCAGTCGCCCTGGAGGCATAGCCGCCCCCCGGCGCCGGCGCGATCTCCTCCGGGGAGAGCCATTTCCCGTCCGCCCGATAGGTCTCGTGGCAGACCATGCCTTGTGTGAAGAGCGCGTTGAAGGGCTCCGAGGCGCTCTCCGGCAGCCAGCCGGTGATCTTCATCGCCCGCGCCCAGAACCGCGAATAGAGCAGGTGGAGGATCGCATGCTCCACGCCTCCGATATACTGGTCCACGTTCATCCAGTAGCCGACGGCCGCCGCATCGGTCGGCTCCGGGCAATCCGGCGCGGTGAAGCGCGCGAAATACCAGGAACTGTCCGCGAAGGTGTCCATCGTGTCCGTCTCCCGCCGCGCGGGCGCGCCGCAGGCGGGGCAAGGCGCATGCTTCCACGTCGGATGCCGGTCGAGCGGGTTGCCGGGGGCGTCGAAGGTCACGTCATCCGGCAGCCGCACCGGCAGGTCCGCCGCCGGAACCGGAACGGGCCCGCAGGCCTCGCAATGGATCACGGGGATCGGGCAGCCCCAGTAGCGCTGGCGGGAGAAGCCCCAGTCGCGCAGGCGATAGTTGACCCGCTCCTCGCCCTTGCCCAAGGCCGCGAGCCGCTTCGCGACCTCGGCCTTCGCCTCCGGCACGCTCATCCCGTCGAGGAAGGCGGAATTCACGATCCGGCCCGGCCCGGTATAGGCCTCGGCCCCGATCTCGAACGCCTCGGGAGCCGCGCCCTCCGGGCAGACGACGGGGAGCACGGGAAGCCCGTATTTCCGCGCGAAGTCGAGGTCGCGCTGGTCATGCGCCGGGCAGCCGAAGATCGCGCCGGCGCCGTATTCCATCAGCACGAAATTCGCCGCATGGACCGGCAGCAGCCGCTCCGGGTCGAACGGATGGCGGACGCGGAGGCCGGTGTCGAAGCCCCGCTTCTCGGCCTGTTCTATCGCCGCCTCCGAGGTGCCGACGCTCCGGCACTCCGTCGCAAATTCGGCGAGGCCCGCAACCTTCCCCTCCAGCCCCTTGACGAGCGGATGGTCGATGGAGAGCGCGCAGAAGCTCGCGCCGAAGAGCGTATCATGCCGCGTGGTGAAGACGTCGAACCCCGTCTCCGCCGTCAGATCGTTGGGCGCGAGATCGAACCGGATCGTCATGCCGGTCGAACGTCCGATCCAGTTCCGCTGCATCGTGCGGACCTTTTCGGGCCAGCCCTCCAGCCCGTCGATCGCCGAAAGCAGCTCGTCCGCCATCGCGGTGATGCGGCAGAACCACTGCTTCAGCTCCCGCCGCTCCACCGGCGCGCCGGAGCGCCAGCCCTTGCCGTCGATCACCTGCTCGTTGGCCAGAACCGTCCCGTCCACCGGGTCCCAGTTCACCATAGCGGATTTCTGGTAGACGAGCCCGGCCGCCATCATGTCGATGAAGAGCCGCTGCTGCTGCGCGTAATATTCGGGGTCGCAGGTGGCGAATTCGCGGCTCCAGTCGAGGCTGAGGCCCATCGTCTTCAGCTGCGCGCGCATCGCGGCGATGTTCTCGTAGGTCCATTTCGCCGGATGGACGCCGCGCTCCACGGCCGCGTTCTCCGCCGGCAGGCCGAACGCGTCCCACCCCATCGGATGGAGCACGTTATAACCCCGCGCGCGCCGATAGCGGGCGACGAGATCGCCCATCGCATAGTTGCGCACATGGCCGATATGGATGCGCCCCGAAGGATAGGGAAACATCTCCAGCACGTAGTATTTCGGCTTCGAAGGGTCGAGCTTCGCCTCGAACACGCGCCGCTCGTCCCAGAGCGCGCGCCACTTGGCCTCCACGGCCTGCGGATCGTATCGCCCCGTCACGGGCGCGCTGGCGGCGTCGTTCGGCATCTCTTGCGTCTCCGGCTGCGGAGACGCCCTGATAGGCGAGCGGCGCGGCGCTTTCAACGCCCGCCGCGACGCGCCTCAGCCCGCCTGGCGCTCGCCGAGCTTGAGCTGCCGCGCGCGCAGCAGGATCGCATCCTCGAGCTGGCGCGCCGTGGCGCCGGCGACCGGCGCCGTCACCCAGGCCCCGGCCTCGTCCCGCACCTCGCGATAGACGGCGACCTGCAGCGCCTGCGCCGTCAGTTCCGGGCTCCGCACAAAGGCGGTGACCTTGAAGCGCTCGTTCGGCGCATCGGGCGAGGCGGCCCAGTCCGTCGCGATCACGCCGGTGAAAGGGTCGGTCGAGGCCAGCGGGAGGTAGGAGAGGGTGTCGAGCGAGGCGCGCCAGAGATGGCGGTTCACGGGCGTCAGCCCGCCGCCGCCGCCGCCGCCCGCACCAAGATCGATCATGTCGGTGACGCGGGAATTCTCGTAGTTCCCTGCGGCGCCGCCGCCAGAGTTCCGCGCATCTTCCTTAGGCGCCGTAACGGTTCCGCCACAGCCCGCGAGCGCGATTGCCGCGGCGAACGCTGCGCCGATCCTCAGATGCGACATGCTTCGCTCCCCAGAGTTTCAGATCGCGATATCAACTATCACTCTCTAGTCCGCCGCGCGCACCGAGTAAAGGCGGCGCCGACCACGATCTGTTGCGGGAAAAACACAGCGCCGGGCATGCGACGGCTCCCCGCGTCTTTGTTGCTTGACCCCGACGGGCCGCTGCGGGAAACCGGCATCACTCAACGGGCGCGGCAAAGCGCCTTCAAACTGTGAGGGACAAGATGAAGAAAGTTCTCCTTGCGACGTCGGCGCTCGTCGCGGCCGGCTTCGTGACCTCCGCCTCCGCCGCCGAGTGGGAAACCGGCGTCTCCGGCTACTACTTCCTCGGCGTCGGCGTGACCGACTCCGGCGCGCAGGACGGCATCGGCGTCCTTCGTGACGGCGAGTTTCACGTCAATGGCCGCCTGACGGCGGACAATGGCCTGACGTTCCGCGCCCGCATCGAGGTCGAGGCGTTCACCTCCGGCGACCAGATCGACGAGAACTGGGGCTCCGTCTCCGGCTCCTTCGGTACGCTGATGATCGGTTCGAACGACACCGTCGTTTACGAGAACCTCTCCGGCATCGGCATCATCTACGCGCCGGGCGCCCGCATCGGCTACGCGGACAGCTTCGCGCTGACGACCGCCGCCGGCGTCGGCTTCTCGCCGTTCCCGGGCACCGCGTCCGACCAGATCGGCCTGCACTACACCACGCCGGACTTCATGGGCTTCAAGGCGTTCGCTGGCTACCACCCGTCCAACGCGACGGACGGCGCCGCCGACACCAACAACCCGGTCTTCGACAACGGCGGCGAGATCTGGAACGTCGGCGCGTCCTACACGGGCGACTTCGGCGACTTCTCGCTCGGCCTCGGCGCGGGCTACACCGACATCGAGGGCGTTGCGGGCGAGCAGATCTCCTTCGCGGCGAACGTCGGCTTCCAGGGCTTCACCCTGGCCGGCTTCTACGAGGACGATTTCGGCGGTGACGAGTTCGGCATCGGCGCGCAGTACGCGACCGGCCCGTGGACGGTCGGCGGCGGCTGGGGCCATGGCGACTCCGGCGCGACGAACAACGACGTCGTCGCCGGCTGGGTCACCTACACGGCGGCTCCGGGCGTCCTCTTCACGGCGGGCCTCGAGTACGCCGACGACGACACCACGAACAACTCCGACTTCGGCGGCCTTGCGTTCATGACGCTGCGCTTCTGATCTTCGGATCATTCGGGGAAAGGGCGGGCTTCGGCCCGCCCTTTTTCTTTGCGCCGCCGAATTTCTTTGGCCTTCGCACGGCGCCTTGTTTTTTGTCAGTGGCGTCGCAAGACGCCGGGATACCAGGCTTCGCGGCGCGCACGCTTCATTTTCGCGATATTCCTGTTGCATCGCACCATTCCTGAGGGAATCTCACGCTGACGCCGCCGGAATTTGGCGGAGCGGCGTTCCTTTCAGGTCGAGGACAACATGAAGACAGCGCTCTTCGCGACGTCGGCGCTCTGCGCCGCAGGGTTGGCGTGCGCCGCTTCGGCGGCGGAATGGGAGACGGGAATCTCCGGATACTACTTCCTCGGCGTCGGCGTGACCGATTCCGGCGCGCAGGACGGGCTCGGCGTCCTCCGTGACGGCGAGTTCCATGTGAACGGCCGTCTCGCCGCGGATAACGGCCTCGTCTTTGCCGCACGGATCGAGGTGGAGGCCTTCACGTCAAACGACCAGATCGACGAGAACTGGGGCCGCGTCATCGGCCCGTTCGGCGCGCTGACGATCGGCTCCGACGCATCGGTCGGCTACGAGCAGGTCGGCGCCCTCGGCATCGTCTTCTCGCCGGGCGGCCGCATCGGCTACGCAGACGCCTTCGCGCTCACCAGCGAGGCGCTCGTGAACGAAGCGGCCTTCATGGGCTTCGCGACCGACTCCATCGGCCTGCACTATTCGTCGCCGGACTTCTTCGGCTTCCAGGCTCACGGCTCCTACATCCCGAGCGCGAATACGGACGGCGCGGCGGACACCAACAACCCGGCCTTCAGCGCGAATGACGAGGTCTGGTCCCTCGCCGCGACCTATGCGGGCGAGTTCAGCGAGGTCTCCTTCGGCCTCGGAGGCCACTACACCGATCAGGAAGGCGTCGCGGGCGAGCAGATCGGCGCCGCCGGCTATGTCGGTTTCGCTGGCGTCACCCTCGCCGGCTTCTACGAGGACGATTTCGCGGATGACGAGTTCGGCATCGGCCTCCAGTACGAGACCGGCCCCTGGGCCATCGGCGGCGGCTACTCGAACTCCGACCAGCTCGGAAACGAGATTGGTTCGGCCTGGGTCACCTACAGCGCCGCGCCCGGCGTGCAGATGACCGTCGGTGTCGAATATGCGGACGACGACACTGTCGCCGGCTCCGATTTCGGCGGCCTCGCCTACCTGACCCTCATGTTCTGAAACCGGGGGGCGGGCCGCGCGCCCGCCCCTTCCGTTTTCCGCGCCGCCGACCTAGGCTCCGCCGCATGAGCTTCTCCGAAGTCCAGTCCCGCATCGACGCCGCGCTCGCAGAGGCGGGCCGCCCGAAGGGCGCGGCGCGCCTCGTCGCCGTGTCCAAGGTCCAGCCGCTCGAAAGGGTGGAGGCGGTGCTTGCGGCCGGCCATCGCCTTTTCGGGGAGAACCGGGTGCAGGAGGCGGCGGGGAAATGGCCCGCCCTTCGGGAACGCTTCCCCGGCGTCGAGCTTCACCTCCTCGGCCCGCTCCAGACCAACAAGATCAAACCCGCGCTCGAACTGTTCGACGCGATCCAGTCGCTGGACCGTCCCGCGCTGGCCGAGAAACTCGCCGCCGCGGTCCAGGGCAGGGGCGCCTGCCCGCAGCTCTTCGTCCAGGTGAACACCGGCGAGGAGCCGCAGAAGGCCGGCGTCGCGCCGGGGGAGGCGGACGCCTTCATCGCGCGATGCCGGGCGATGGACCTTCCCGTCGCCGGCCTCATGGCCATCCCCCCGGCGGAGGAGGAGCCGGCGCTGCACTTCGCGCTCCTCGCGAAGATCGCGGAGCGGAACGGGCTTACGGAGCTCTCGATGGGCATGAGCGCGGATTACGAGACCGCCGTGCGCCTCGGCGCGACCCTTGTGCGCGTCGGCTCCGCGATCTTCGGCGAACGCGCCTACAACTGAACGATCACCCGGCTCCGCCGCCCCCAGCGCGCCCGGATCCAGAGGAGATCCGCCCTGCGGAAGGCGACGCAACCCGCCGTCGGCCGCCTCGGGCCCCGCCAGCAATGCACGAAGATCGCGGAACCGCCGCCCGGCCGCCCCTCCGCATTCCAGTCGGTGAAGAGCACGAGGTCATAGAGCCCGTCGCCCCGCCGCATCCGTTCATGGCCGAAACCGGCCGCGCCCCGCCGTGAAAGCCGGTTATAGGCCGGGTCCGCCGGATCGTCGGACCAGATGTCGCGCGGCCCCGCCATGAGCAGCGGCGCGCCGGGGGGCCGGCGCATCCGGTCCGCCCGCCACATGCCGCCGACGATGCGATGGGCGCCCGCAGGCGTCGCCCCGTCCCCCTCCCGCTTCGCATCCGTCACGCCGGAACGCCCCAGCGAGACAGGGAAGGTCCGCCCGAGGAACCGCGCGCCCCACCGCCCGACCAAAAGGTCGCCCGGCCGCAGCCTCACAGCAGATGGCCGCTCTTGCGCGCCTTTGTCGCGAGATATTCGACGTTGTGCGCCGTATGGCCGACGATCAGCGGAACACGTTCCGCCACGGCCAGCCCCGCCGCCTCCATCGCCGCGACCTTGCCGGGGTTGTTCGTCATCAGCCGGACGCCGGCGAAGCCCATCCGCTTCAACATCTCCGTGCCCAGCCGGAAATCCCGCTCGTCATCCTCGAAGCCGAGCCGATGGTTCGCCTCCACCGTGTCGAAGCCCTCGTCCTGCAGGAAGTAGGCGCGCATCTTGTTGGCGAGGCCAATGCCCCGCCCTTCCTGGTTGAGATAGAGCAGCACGCCCGCGCCCTCCGCCCCGATCTGGGTCAGCGCGGCGCGAAGCTGCGGCCCGCAATCGCACTTGAGCGAGCCGATCAGGTCCCCGGTGAAGCAGGCCGAATGCAGCCGCGCCAGAACCGGCTTCGCCCGGTCCGGCGCGCCGATCTCGATCGCGTAGTGCTCCTCCTCCCCGCTCGCCGGTCGCCAGACGAGGACGCGCGCATCCTCGGCGTAGGAGAGCGGAACCCGCGCCGAGGAGACGAGCGCAAGGTCGATGCCCGCCGCCTCCGCCGGCCCCATCATCGCCGCCTCGACAATGGTGAGTCCGGCCTCCGCCGCGAGCCGACGCGCCGCCGTCGCCGCCATCGGCGCGGCCACCACAGCGGGCAGGAGGCGCGCCGATTTCGCGAGCTTCAGCGCCATCCGCTGCGCCGCGGCCCCGCCCTCGCGCCGGGCGATGAACGGCCCCGCCATCGGCGCGGAAAGCGCCAGCGCCGGGTCAGCCGCGGCGAGGATCTCCCTCAATCCGAAGGACTCGGGCAGGGCGATCCGCGCCATGTCCCCGTCATAGGCGCGCGACTTCAGGATCTCCGCCCGCCGCTGCGTCACCGCAAGGTCGAGCGGGCCGAGCGCCCGCATGTCCGCCAGCCGCCCCGCCCGCAGCGCCTCCGCCGCGACGACCGCCGCCGCCGCCTCGCCGTCGATGACGATCACCGGCGCGCCGAGTCTCAGGTCGCCGCGAGCGCGGGCGACAATCTCTTCGGCGGACAGCATCTTCATGACGGGTTCGCTCCTCTGCGCCCCGATCCTATATCATGGCGGGGGCGCGATGACACAATGGCTCGCCTCAGGCCACGCCCGCGTGATATCTGCGCGCCGGGCTTGAAGATGGG
Organism: Pikeienuella sp.; assembly: GCF_046290545.1. NCBI lineage: Bacteria > Pseudomonadati > Pseudomonadota > Alphaproteobacteria > Rhodobacterales > Paracoccaceae > Pikeienuella > Pikeienuella sp. The sequence continues at coordinate 161,111 of NZ_JBKAGV010000006.1, forward strand.
CTCCGCCTCCCCGATTCAAGGGGGAAGCGCCACAAGGGAATACGCGTCATGACCGCGCTGAAAAAGATCCTTCTCGTCGACGACGACCCCGATCTCAGGGAGGCGCTGGCCGACCAGCTCGTGCTCACCGAGGAATTCGACGTGTTCGAGGCGGAGACGGGAGCCCATGGAATCGCCCGCGCCAAGGGGCAGCTCCACGACCTTGTGATCCTCGATGTCGGTCTGCCGGACATGGACGGGCGGGAGGTCTGTCGCCTGATGCGCAAGGGCGGCGTCCGCTGCCCGATCATCATGCTCACGGGCCATGACAGCGACAGCGACACGATCCTCGGGCTCGACGCCGGGGCGAACGACTACATCACCAAGCCCTTCAAGTTCCCGGTCCTCCTCGCCCGCATCCGGGCGCAGCTCCGCCAGCACGAGCAGTCGGAGGACGCCGTCTTCACCATCGGGCCCTACACCTTCCGCCCGGCGGTGAAGATGCTGACCGACGAGGACGGGAAGAAGATCCGCCTGACGGAGAAGGAGACGAACATCCTCAAGTTCCTCTACCGCGCCTCCGATCAGGTTGTGGCGCGGGACGTGCTGCTGCACGAGGTCTGGGGCTACAATGCCGGCGTCACGACGCACACGCTGGAGACGCATATCTACCGCCTCCGCCAGAAGATCGAGCCCGACCCGTCGGCGGCGCGCCTGCTCGTGACGGAGAGTGGCGGATACCGCCTTTCTTCGTGACGAAAGCGTGAGCCGCCGGGGCTTGCAGGCCGGGGCCCCCCTCACCACCTGATGGAAAGGAGGGCGGACGGATTGAACCGAGCCGCCCGCCATCCGGCCTGAACCCTCGGCGCCGGAAGCCTTGAAAAAGGCGAGCGCCCGGCGGCCCCCCTCTCGCCGGGCGCTTTCTTTCTCAGCGCGCCGCAAGCTCCGTTTCCGGGGAGCGCCCCGCAATCTCCAGGATCAGCTTCCGCCGCACCGCCTCCGCGAAGGCGCGGTCCCCGTCCGCCGTCACCACGAAGGCGCCGGGGCCGCCGACGATCCGCTCCGCAAAGGCCTGCTCCAGGTCGTAGTCGACAGGCCGGCCGGAGCAGATGCGGCAGAGCACGGCGAGGCCGTTGATCGTGATCCCCGCGGCCACCACCTCGTCCCGCGCCTCCTCGATCCCGGGCCCGCTCCAGTTGTTCGCGCTGTCGGCGGAGAGGTCGATGACGCGGCGCAGCCCCTCGTATTCGTTCTCCTCGATCGTGCGCTTGCCAAAAAGCAGCGCCGCGCCGATCGCGTTCCGCCCGAAGGCGAGTCGCGGCTCGGCCATGAGCCGCGCGGCGAACGCCTCGGCCTCCTCCGCTGTCCCGATCGTCGTCCACCCGGCGACGACCTGCTGGCTCCCCGCATCCGCCCATTCGACATAGGTGACGGCGATGCGGCCGAGGAGGCCGGAGCCTATGGCGGAAAGCACCTCGGGGCTGGTGATCGCCTCGGCGTAGCCGCGCCGCTGGAACATGATCTCGTCCATGTCGATGGAGCCGGTCGCATCCGCCAGCAGCGCGAGTTCGAGGTCGACCTCTTCCGCGGCGGCGGCGCCGGCGAGGAGGAACAGGGCGGGGATGGCAAGGGCGCGTCTCATCGGTCTCTCCTCTTGTGGGCCTGACGGGGAGGATAGCGCTCCGGCGGCCCTTGGCATTCCCCGTCGGCCCCGCCATGGTCCCGTCGCCGAGGAAGGGAGCGCCGATGCCTGTCACGATCTGCACCTGGAACATCAATTCCGTTCGCCTGCGGGAGCCGCTCGTCCTCCGCCTCCTGCGGGAGGAGGCGCCGGACGTGCTCTGCCTCCAGGAGACGAAGAGCCTGGTGGAGAAACTCCCGCTCGAAGGCTTCGCCGCCCTCGGCTACGCCCATGTCCTCGCCCGCGGCGACAAGGGCTACAACGGCGTGATGATCCTCTCCCGCATCCCGCTCGACCCGGTCGCGCACGAGGATTTCGGCGGCAAGGGCGACGCCCGCCATGTCGCCGGGCGCACGAAGTCCGGCGTCGAGATCCACAATGTCTACCTTCCCGCGGGCGGAGACGTGCCTGACCCGGAGGCGAACGAGAAATTCGCCCACAAGCTCCGCTTCGTGGAGGATGTCGCCCGCTGGGGCGAGAAGCGCCGCGGCCCCGCGATCCTCGTCGGCGACCTCAACATCGCCCCGCGGGAAGATGACGTCTGGTCCCACAAGCAGCTCCTGAAGGTGGTGAGCCACACGCCGGTCGAGGTCGGGGCGTTCGAGGCGGCGCGCGCCGCCGGCGGCTGGGAGGACGTGACGCGGCGCGACTTGCCGGAGGGGCTCGTCTATTCCTGGTGGTCCTACCGCTCGCCGGACTGGGACGGGGCGGACAAGGGGCGAAGGCTCGATCACGTCTGGGCGACGGCGGATATCGCCCCGGCGCCCGGCGCCGGCGGCTCCCGCATCCTCCGCGCGGCGCGGGGCTGGGAGCAGCCCTCGGACCATGCGCCCGTCTTCGCCACGTTCGAGGTCTGATCCGATGCAAGCGCTGACGCTGACCTTCTCCCAAGACGTGGCGACGATCCTGATCGACAACCCCGCAAAGCGGAACGCCCTCGCCATCGCCGATCTCGCCGCGATGTCCGCGATGCTGGACCAGGCGGCGGCCCGCCCCGGCCTCCGCGCGCTCGTGCTCGCGGCCTCCGGGGACCGCGTCTTTTCCGGCGGCGTCGATCTGTCCGACGTGTCGGGGGACGGGGCTTGGGACGAGAACCCCCTCACCGCTCTCGCCGACAAGCTCGAATCCTTCCCGCGGCCGACCGTGGCGCGCATCTCCGGGAAGGTGAGGGGCGGCGCCGCGGAGCTGACCCTCGCCTGCGATTTCCGCGTCGGCGCGCGGGGCGTGGACCTCGCCGTGCCGGCGGCGCGCATCGGCATCCATTACGAGGCGGAGGGCCTCGCCCGCGCCGCCGCCCGCCTCGGCCTCCAGGCCGCCAAGCGCATCTATCTTCTCGCCGAGACGATGGACGAGGCCGCGCTCGTCGCCTGCGGCTATTTCGACCGTCTGGCGGAGCCCGCGGCGCTCGAAGAGGCGCTCGCCGCCCTCCTCGCCGACATCCGCGCCGGCGCGCCGCTGGCGGTGGACGGGATGAAGGCCACGCTGGCGGAGATCGGCGCCGGCCGCGCGCCAGAGGCCGCCGCGCGGATCGCCGCCTGCTGGCGCTCGGACGATCTCAGGGAAGGCCTCGCCGCCGTGCGGGAGAAGCGGCCGCCCGTCTTTCGCGGGCGCTGAGCCTCAGCGCAGCGTCCGCCCCGTCCCGGCGGAGCGTTCGGGGATGACGAATTCCTTCGGCGCGATCTCGACGCCCGAGCGCATGTCGGAAAGCGCAACCGTCGTCGCCCCGCCCTGCGCGTCGTCGATGATCCATTGCCGGAGTTCGAGCGGGTTCTGCGTGAAGATCATCGTGATCGAGCCCCGCTCCGGATGGTCCGGGTCGAGCGCGCGAACGCGCATCTGCCCGTCCGCCACCTCGATCCCCGCAACCGCCCCCTCGGCGCCGAGATCGACGTCGCGCTTCAGGATCAGGTTCAGCGGCGTCTCGGAAAGCGGATAGCGGTCCACGCTGTCATAGCGCTTGTCGACGATGCCGACCCAGGTGCCGTCCGCAATCACCAGCGCCGGATTCGGCTCGTTGTATTCGAAGCGGATGCGCCCGGGCCGGCTCATCAGGAACCGCCCTTCGGAGAGGATCCCGTCCGGGTCGATCTGCACGAAATCGCCCGTAAGGGTGGAGACCGAATTGAGATAGGCGGAAATCCGCGCCAGTTCCCGCGCATCCTGCGCGGCGGCGGGCGCGGCGAGAAGGGCGAGGGCGGAGAGGAGGAGGGCGCGTCTGTTCATGTTCGCGATATAGGCCCCGATCGCGGCGAAAAACAGGCCCTACTCTCCCACCACGAAGATGTGCAGCGCCACCGGCCCGTGCGCGCCGAGCTGGAGCGTCTGCCCGATATCGGCGGAGCGGGAGGGGCCGGTGACGAAGTTCAGCGTCCGAGGGTCGCGCCCCGAGCCGCGATGCGCGGCGAACAGCTCCTCGAACCCGGCATGGATGTCCTCCGCCCGGACGACGGCGAAATGCGTCTCCCCGAGGAAGGTCAGCGTCACCGGGTTGTCCGGGCCGGAGCAGAAGGCGAGCGAGCCCGTCTCCGCCAGCCCGTAGGGCGCCACGGAAAGCGTCGCCGGCTCCTCGATCCGCCCGACCCCGCGGCTAACCTCCACGCCGCCCCAGTCGAGCGCGGCCAAGGCCGGGTCCGATCCGGCGCGCACCGAGGGGCCGAGATTGCGGCGGCGAAGCTCCTCCGCCAGCGCAGCGGGAAGGTCCGCCATCGCGCCGATCCGGCTCGTCGTCGCATCCGCCTTCACGGCGCGGGCGATGAAGGCCTCGACCCGCTCCTCCGGCGTCGTGCGGCTCTGCATCGGGCGCGGCGTCTCGGGCCGCTCCCCGGCCAGCCGGGCGGAGACGGCGGCGTCCCTGTCGGCTCCCGTGGAGAGGCGGGAGGCGAGCCGGGCGAGGATCCGGTCCCGCGCGCTCATCGTGCGCCCTTCACCTTCTGCGCCTTCGCCCAGGCCGCCATGAACGTGCCGCCCTCGGGCGCCGGGAAATCCCGCTGCGCCGTCCAGCCGCCTGCGAGCGGCAGCTTCGCGAAGCGCCCGCGCTTGCGCCCCATGAGCCCGAGCGCGAAGACCGCCGCCCGCGTGGCGAGCCGGTAGAGCGCGGGCCGCTCCGCGAAGGCGGCCCAGAACTTCAGCCCGTATCGCGCCGCCTTCGGCGAGAGGTTCCGCTCGAATTCCCGCTCCCGCCAGTGGCGCATCATCTTCGGCAGCGGGATGCGCATGGGGCAGACCGCCTCGCACCGCCCGCAGAAGGTGGAGGCGTTCGGCAGCATGCCGCCCTCCTCCACGCCGATCAGCGAGGGCGTCAGCACCGCGCCCATCGGGCCGGGATAGACCCAGCCATAGGCGTGCCCGCCCACCGCCTGATAGACCGGGCAATGGTTCATGCAGGCGCCGCAGCGGATGCAGCGCAGCATCTCCTGGAACTCGGTGCCGACCATCTCCGTCCGCCCGTTGTCGAGCAGGATGACGTGATACTGCTCCGGCCCGTCCGGGTCCTCCGCCCGGCGCGGGCCGCTGGAGAGCGTGGTGTAGACCGACATGTCCTGCCCCGTGGCGGAGCGGGCGAGGACGCGCAGCACGGTCGCCGCGTCCTCCATCGTCGGCACGATCTTCTCCAGCGAGGCGAGCACGATGTGCACCTTCGGCAGCGATTGCGAAAGGTCGCCGTTGCCCTCGTTGGTGACGATGATGCTCTGCCCCGTCTCCGCGATCAGCATGTTGGCGCCGGTGATCCCCACCTCCGCCTCGAAATATTTCTGGCGGAGGATCGTCCGCGCCTCCGAGAGCATCGATGAAAGCTCGGAAAGGTTCCGGTCCGCCGGCAGATGCGTGTGCCGCTCGCGGAACAGCGCCTCCACCTCGTCCGACGTCACATGGATCGCCGGGGCGATGATGTGGGAGGGCGCCTCGCCGCGCAGCTGGATGATGTATTCGCCGAGATCGGTCTCGACCGGCCTGATCCCGTTCGCCTCCAGCCAGTCGTTGATCCCCGCCTCCTCGGAGATCATCGTCTTGCCCTTGTTCACCGTCTTGGCGTCGACCGAGCGGCAGATCTCGAGCACGATCCGCCGCATGTCCTCCGCCGTCTCGGCCCAGTGGACATGCCCGCCCGCCGCCGTGACCTTTTCCTCGTAAGCCGCGAGATAGAGGTCGAGATGGCCGAGGACATGGTTCTTCAGGTCCCGCGCCGCATCGCGGATCGCGTCGAATTCCGGCACCCCGCCGGCGGCGACGCGGCGCTTGCCGACGAAACCCTCCCCGGCGTTCTTCATCGCCTTCTGGAGGTTCGGGTCGGCCATCGCCGCCTTCACGTTCTCCTTGAAGAGGCGGCTCGTGGGCTCATGCGCGGTCATTCCCGTCCCTCCCCGATCGCGGGCCCGTCCGTCATGCCCGCCAGCACCTCGACGACATGGCGCGCCTTAACCGGCTTGCCCTCCCGGCTCAGCTTGCCCGCCATGTTCATCAGGCAGCCGAGGTCCCCGGCGAGGATCGTCCCCGCCCCGGTCGCGGCGATGTTCGCCGTCTTGTCCCCCGCCATCTTGGCGGAGATGTCCGGATACTTGACGCAGAACGTGCCGCCGAAGCCGCAGCAGACGTCAGGGTCCTTCATCTCCTTCAGCTCCAGCCCCTCGACCGCGCCGAGGAGCTTGCGCGGCTGCGCCTGCACGCCGAGCCCGCGGAGGCCCGAGCAGGAATCGTGATAGGTGACGGCGCCGGCGAATTTCATGTCCGTGGGCGTGAAGCCCATCACGTCCACGAGGAACGAAGTGATCTCATGGCTCTTCGCGGTGAGCGCGCGGGCGCGCGCGGCCCAGGCCGGCTCCCCCTCGAACATCGCCGGATAATCCTTCACCAGCGTGCCCATGCAGCTCCCCGAAGGACCGACGACATGGTCGTAGCCCTCGAAGGCGGCGATGACGGAGCGGGCGAGCCGCTTCGCCGTCTCCCTGTCGCCGGAATTGTACGCCGGCTGGCCGCAGCAGGTCTGCGCCGCGGGAACCTCGACCTCGCATCCCGCCTCGGTCAGCAGCGCGACGGAGGCGAAGCCGACGGAAGGCCGGAACATGTCCACGAGGCAGGTGACGAAGAGGGCGACGCGCGGCTTCCGGCTCATTTCGGCTCCTTTGGCTTCCCCCGCGTTAGCCGAAGCGCGCGCGGCTTTCCATGACGAAATCGCCACGCCCCGCTATGAAGGGCTCATGAGCGAACCTGATTTCCGGCATGAGGAAGCCGCCCCCGCCAGCCCCGTCGCCGGGGTGGACGAGGCCGGGCGCGGCCCCTGGGCGGGGCCCGTCGTCGCCGCCGCCGTGATCCTCGATCCGGCGCGCATCCCGCCGGGCCTGAACGATTCGAAGAAGCTCTCCGCCCCCCGGCGCGAGGCCCTTCTCTCCGCCTTGCGGGAGACGGCGGAGATCGGCCTCGGCGTCGCGAGCGTGGAGGAGATCGACCGGCTCAACATCCTCCGCGCCGCCGATCTCGCCATGCGCCGCGCGCTCGCGGCGCTGCCGCGCCCCGCGGGCTTCGCCCTGATCGACGGCAACCGCACGCCCCCGGGCCTGCCCTGCCCGGCGGCGGCGCTGGTGAAAGGCGATGCGCGGGCGCTCTCCGTCGCCGCCGCCTCCATCGTCGCCAAGGTGGAGCGGGACAGGATCATGGCCGCCCTCGCCGCCCTCCACCCCGGCTACGGGTGGGAGCGGAACGCGGGCTACGGCGTTCCGGCCCATCTCGCCGCGCTCCGGGCGCAGGGCGTCACACCACATCATCGTAGGTCCTTTCGCCCCATACTCAACATCTTGTGTGAAGAAAACCTCAGAGATCATTGATTCAAAACAGTTATTGACGCTTATGATTCCATGACTCATGTTGGCCCTCAACGGCGATTCGCCAGGAGGGCGCGGGGATGATCGGATACAGCGAAACGAAGGGCGCCCTGCCCTCGGATTGCGTGATCGAGGGCGACTGCATCGCCGCGATGAACGCGCTCCCCGCCGCTTCGGTCGATCTCGTCTTCGCCGACCCGCCCTACAACCTTCAGCTGAAGGGGGAACTGCACCGCCCCGACAATTCGCTTGTGGACGCGGTGGACGACGAATGGGACCGGTTCGACGGCTTCGCCGCCTATGACCGCTTCACGCGGGACTGGCTGGCCGCCGCCCGCCGCGTGCTGAAGCCGGACGGCGCGCTCTGGGTGATCGGCTCCTATCACAACATCTTCCGCGTCGGCGCGGCCCTGCAGGACCAGGGCTTCTGGGTGCTGAACGACGTCGTCTGGCGGAAGTCGAACCCGATGCCGAACTTCCGCGGCAAGCGCCTCACCAACGCGCACGAGACGCTGATCTGGGCCGCGCGCTCGGAAGCCGCGAAGTACTGCTTCAACTATGACGCCATGAAGGCGATGAACGACGGCGTGCAGATGCGCTCCGACTGGGAGTTCCCCATCTGCTCCGGGGCCGAACGCCTCAAGGACGCCGCGGGCCAGAAGGCCCACCCCACACAGAAGCCGGAGGCGCTGCTCCACCGCATCCTCCTCGCCTCGACCCAGCCGGGCGACGTGGTGCTGGACCCCTTCTTCGGAACGGGGACGACGGGCGCCGCAGCGAAGCGGCTCGGCCGCCGCTGGATCGGGATCGAGCGCGACAAGGGCTATATCGAAGCCGCCCGCGCCCGCATCGCCGCCGTGGAGCCCGCCTCGGCGGACGCCGTGCTGGTCACCGCCTCGAAGCGGAAGGAGCCGCGCGTGCCCTTCGGCGCCGTGGTCGAGCGGCGGATGCTCGCCCCGGGCTCCGTGCTGGAGAGCCATAACGGCCGCCACACCGCCAAGGTGCGCGCCGACGGCTCCCTCGTCAGCGCCGCCGCCTCGGGCTCGATCCACCAGGTCGGCGCCGCGGTGGAGGGCGCGCCCTCCTGCAACGGCTGGACCTACTGGCATTTCCGGAAGGACGGCGCGCGCGTGCCGATCGACGTGCTGCGCCAGCAGATCAGGGCGGAAATGTCCGCCTGATCCTCCCATCCCTCGCCTGGGGCCCCTGCTGCGGCCCACACCTCCCGCCGGGCCCTGCGCCCGGCGGGTTTTTCTTCATGTCCGGGCGAGCGCGCGCCCGATCACGACGTTCTGGATCTCGGTCGTCCCGTCCAGATATTCCGCCATCTTCGCCGCTTCGAGATGCCGCGGCAGCCGGCTTTCCCGGCGGAAGCCGAGCCCGCCCATCGCCTGCATCGCCGCGGCGATCCCCGTGAAGGCGGCGCGGGTGGACGCCTTCTTCGCATGGGCGGCGGCGAGCCGCGCATCCCCGCCCGAATCGAGAAGCCCGATCGCCTCCTCCGTCAGCAGCTGCGCAGCGCGAAGCGCCGTCGCCGCATCGGCGAGGGGGAAGAGCACGCCCTGCCGGTCGAGCGTCGGCGCGCCGAAGGCGCGGCGCGACGCGGCGGAGCGGCGCGCCGTCTCGATGGCGTCGTCGAGAATCGCGCAGCACATCGCGGAAAGGAGCACGCGCGCGAGGTCGATCCCCCGCATCGCCGCGCGGAACCCTTCGCCGACCGGCGCGAAGGCCCGGTCAGGCCCGACCCGGACGCCCGAGAGCGTCAACCCGCCCGCGCCCATCACATGGCAGCCGAGCATCGCATAGGCCGGCCCGATCTCGAGCCCGGAATCGCCCCGCTCCACGAGGAAGGAGCCCATCGCCTTGCCGCCCGGCCCTTCGCCCGCCCGCGCGAAGACGTTGAAGAGCCCGGCGCAGGCGGCGTTCGTCACCCAGGCCTTTTCCCCGTCGAGCCGCCAGCCCGCGCCTTCGGGCCGCGCCGCGGTGGAGATCGACGCGGCGTCGCTGCCCGTTTCGGGCTCGGTGAGGCAGAAGGCCCCGATGGTCTCGCCCGAGAGGAGCGCCGGCAGGTAGCGCGCGCGCTGTTCCTCCGTGCCGCCCCGCGACAGCGCCGCGGCGAGGTTGATATGCACGACGAGGCTGAAGCCGAAGGCGAGATCCGCCCGCGCCAGCGCCGCCAGCACGGACGCCGCGACCCGGACCCGCGCGCCGCGCCCGCCCATCGCCTCGGGCGCGAGCAGCCCGCCGAACCGCCCCGCCGCCTCGCGCAGCAGCGCCTCCGGCATGGCGCGCCGCGCCTCCCAGTCCTCGATCACGGGGGCGAGGCGCTCCTCGGCGAAGCGCCGCGCCTCCCCGATCAGCGCCCGCTCCGTCTCGTCGCATCCCGTCTCGAACATCGCTCCGCCCTTCGCGCTCTCGTTGTTTCGAAAGGCATAGGGCCGAAGCGCGGGCGGCGGAAGGGCGTCCGCCCCGTTCAGGCGCTGAGACGCTCCGCGCGGGCGGCGCGAAGCCATTCGGCCAGCGCCTCGGCCGGCATCGGGCGGGCGATGCCGAAGCCCTGCGCCTCGGCGCAGCCGATGGCGAGCAGCTTCGCGCGCTCGCCCGGCGTCTCCACCCCCTCCGCGAGCGCGGCGATGCCAAGGCCCTTCGCCATCTCCACCATCGCCCGCGCAACCTTTTCCTGCCGGTCGTCCACGTCGATGCCGCTGATGAAGCCCCGGTCGATCTTGATCCGGTCCACCTTCACCCGCTTCAGCGAGGCGATGGAGGCGTGGCCGGTGCCGAAATCGTCGATGTCGATGCGGACGCCGATCCGCGCCAGCGCCTGGATCGAGCGCACGATATCGTCATCCCGCTCGCCGATCAGGACGCTCTCGATCACCTCGACGGCGAGATCGCCGGGTTCGAGGTCGCGCGCCTCCAGCGCCCACTTGATCCGCTCGGCGAGAAAGCCGTCCGCCAGCCGCCCCGCGTTGACGTTGACGCCGACGAGAGGAACCTCGAGCCCGCGCCGCCGCCAGGAGACGAGCGAATCGAGCGCGCGGTCGAGGATGGTCTCGTCGATCCGGTCCATCAGCCCGGCTTCCTCCGCCACGGGAAAGAAGGCCCCGGGCGCAAGCACGCCGCGTTCGGGATGGATCCAGCGCGCCAGCGCCTCCGCCCCCGTCACCACGCCGTCCGAAAGACGGATCTGGGGCTGGAACCAAGGCTCGATCCGCCCTTCGTCCAGCGCGGCGGAGAGCTCGTCCCGCAGCTGCGCATCCGTCTCCATCCGCGCCTTGAGCGCCGGGGTGAAGAGCGCATGGTTCCCGCCCGTCTCGCGCGCGGCGCGCGCCGCGGCGGCGGCCTCGACCGCGAGCCGCTCGCCGTCCGCCTCGCCAAGCGGGCCGAGGACGATCCCGGCGGCGCAGCCGATCTCCGCCGTGGCGGAGCCGACGGCGAAGGGCGTGCGCACGGCGCGGGAAAGCCGCGCGGCCATCGCCTCCGCCTCGGCCTCGTTGGAGACGTTCATGGAGACGATGCAGAAGGAGGTCGGCCCCGTGCGCGCCACGAGGTCGCCCTTTCGCGTCTCCATGCGGATCAGCCCGGCGGCGCGGCGGAGCGCCGTCTCCCCCGCCTCCCGGCCGTGCAGCTCCGCGACGCGGCGAAGCCCGGTGAGGTCGAGCTGGCAGACGCCCACCCGCCGCCCGCTCCGCGCCGAAGCCGCCAGCGCGAGGTCGAGATGCGCGGCCATCGCGCGGGCGTTGGGCAGGCCCGTCTCCGGATCATGGGTCTCGATATGCGCCAGCCGCTCGGTCATGTCCGCCGCCGCCGCCTCGGCCGCATCCGCCCGCCGGGCGAGCGGGCCGATCACCCGGAACTGGAGGAAGGCTGCGAGGCCGAGCGCCCCGGCCCCCATCGCCAGCGCCTCCGGCGCGCCCGAGATCGCCGCAGGCGCGACCGCCAGCGCGGAGAGGACGGCCAACGCCGCCGACCCGGTCAGAGAGAAGGAGCCCCCGGCCCCGTTCGCGCCTGCATCGTCCATCGAAACACCCCACAGAAACCGTCACCCGCCTTCAGACTAACGCCGCCGCGCGACCGCCCGGTTAAAGAAAGCCGCGGCTTTCGCCTAAAGGGCCGCGGATCGGCCCGGATGCGCGCCGCTTCGATAGGGCGCCCAGTCCGAAATCTCGGGATAATGCCGCCGCCGCCAGGCCTTCACCCGGCGGTTCATGACCCGGAACCAGAGCGGCGGCGTCATCGCGAGCAGCACCATGAGCGGATAGCCGTAGGGCAGTTGCGGCGCCGCCTCCTCCGGCCAGGAGCGGAGGAGCGGAAAGCGCCGGTCCGGCTTCACGTGATGGTCGGAATGGCGCTGGAGGTTGATGAGCAGGAAATTCGTCATCCGCTGCGCGGCGTTCCAGCTGTGATGCGGCCCCGCGGGCTCGAACCGCCCGCCGCCGAGATGCTTCCGCGTCAGCCCGTAATGCTCCACATAGTTCACCGCCTCGAGCTGGAGGATCGCGACCGAAGCCTGAATCGCCCAGAGGCCGAGCGCAGCCCATCCCCCGATCCCCCATGCGACGAGGAAAAGCAGCGCCGTTCCCGCGCCGTGCCGCGCCCAGGGATTGGACCAGTGGAGGAACCGCCGCCCCCGCCGGAGCCGCCGCGCCCGGTCGATCTCCCAGGCCGAGCGCGCAGTCCCCCGGACGGCGCGGAGAAGGAAGCGCCAGAATCCCTCGCCATAGCGCGCCGTCACCGGGTCCTTCGGCGTCGCGACATGGACATGGTGATTCGCCAGATGCTCCGTGGCGAAATGGCCGTAGCCGACCGTGACGAGCAGGATCTCGCCCAGCGCCCGCTCGAAGCGCCGGCGCGAATGGATCAGCTCATGCGCATAGGTGATCCCGATTCCCCCCGTCGCGATCCCGAGCCCGGACATCAGCAGAATCGCCTCCGCGGTCGAGAGCCATCGCGTCGCGGCGAAGAGGCAGAAGGCGATGAGCGCGAGCTGGACCGGAACCCAGGCCCATGTCACGAACCGGTGCCAGAAGAGGGCCGCCTCCGGCGCCTCCTCCGGCGCGTCGTCTTCCGCCTTGCCGAGCGCCCGGTCGAGCAGCGAGACGACGACCCAGCCATAGACCGCCGGCCCGATCAGCCACCACGAACCCCAGAGCGCCGCCGCGACGAGCAGCGGCGCCATGACGAAGGAGACGGCGAAGGCGAAGGCGGCGGGCATGTCCGCATCATCGCCGATTCGGGTTGACGGAGGAATGACGCCCTCGCTTCAGAGCCAGCGGCGCGTCCGCGCGGCCCAGGCCGCGAACGCCTCCGGAAAGGCCGCGCGGAGCCGCGCCTCCTCGCCGCGGATGAACCGCGCTCCGATCACCCAGACGAAGACGGGGACGACCGCGAAAGGCAGGAGCGCCCCGAGGCTGAGCCCCCAGCCGAGGAGGATCGCCGCATCCGCCGCATAGATCGGGTTGCGGCTGAAGCGGAACGGCCCCGACGTGACGAGCGCGGACGGCGCCTCGTGCGGCACGATGGTCGTCCGCGCCCGCCGGAACTCCAGCGCGGCCCAGATCATCACGAGCAAGGCCGCGAGGATCAGCGCCCGCCCGGCCCAGAGCGCCGCCGCCCCCTCCCATGCCGGCCAGGGCGCGAGGCGGGAAAGGCCCCACATCGCCGCCATGGAGCCCGCGAGCCAGACCGGAGGATAATCTGGCGTCAGCCGCATCGCCCTAGCGTTCCAGCGCCACGGCCGCCGCCGCCCCGATCCGGCAGAGCGCCGCCTCGCCGAAGGGCTTGCCCATCAGCATGATCCCGGTCGAGGGCGTCGTCGTCGGCAGCGTCAGCGCCGAAAGGCCGAGCAGGTTGCCGATCCGCGTGTTGCGGAGCGTCAGCAGGTTCTCCGCCGCGAAGAAGTCGAGATCGGACATCAGCCGCGCCGTCTCCGGCGGCAGGATCGGGCAGGAGGGGATCAGCACCGCGTCATAGGCCGCGACGCGGGCCGCCCATTCCGCGCGGATCGCCTTCAGCTTCCGCCAGGCGCGGAGGTAGTCCGACGCGCTGATCGCCGCGCCGGAGCGGAACCGCTCCCGCACCGGGGCGAACATCACGTCGCCCCGCTCCTCGATCATCGCCCCCCATTCCGCCCAGGCCTCTCCCGTGAAGAGCGCGGGCGAGAGCGGCATGGCGGCCGCCACTTCCGGAGCCTCGATCCGCTCGACATGCGCCCCGGCGCGGGCGAGCGCGGCGACCGCCGCCTCGAAGGCGGCGCGCGGCGCGTCCCGGCATTCCTCGCCGAGCGCCACGGTCTCCAGCACGGCGAGCCGCGCGCCCGAAACCGTCGCGCCCGCGAGGTCGGGCGCCCGCTCCCCCGCCATCGCGCTCGCAATGAGCGAAGCGTCCTCCACCGAGCGGCAGAGCGGGCCGATCGTGTCGAACCCCTCGCAAAGGAGCACGACGCCCTCGTCCGGGAGCCAGCCATGCGTCGTCTTGAGCCCGACGAGCCCGTTCCAGCAGGCGGGAACGCGCACCGAGCCCCCGGTGTCCGAGCCGATCCCGGCGGCTGCGAGCCCGAAGGCGGTCGAGGCCGCGGCGCCGGAGGAGGAGCCGCCGGGCGCCTGCGCCGGATCGAAGACATTGGGCGGCGTCCCCGTCGCCGGGTTGAGCCCGAGGCCGGAAAAGGCCAGCTCCGTCATGTGCGTCTTGCCGAGGCAGACGAGCCCCTGCCGCGTCGCATTGGCCAGGACCCGCGCGTCCCGCGCCGGGACCCGCCCCTTCAGCATGGCCGAACCCGCCTCGGTGGCGACGCCCGCACTGTCGAAGAGATCCTTCCAGGAGATCGGCACGCCGTCGAGCGGGGAGCGGCGCAGCCCCGCCTTCGCCCGCGCCGCCGCCGAAGCGGCCTCCGCCCGCGCGCGCTCCGGCGTCGTCCGGGCGTAGATCGCATCGCGCGCCGGATGGGCCTCGATGGCGGCGAGATAGGCCTCCGCCGCGTCCCGCGGGTCGAGCGCGCCCGTCTCGATCCGCCGCCCGGTCTCCGCCGCGCTCAGGAATGTCAGTTCGGTCATCTTTCCCCTCGTTCGATCCGCCGCACCCGGCCGCGTGGACAATGGCGCGCCCCGCGCCGATATAGAAGCCATGATGAACGCTCTCGATTGCGACGTGATCGTCGCCGGCGGCGGGCTCGCCGGGGCGGCGGCCGGGCTGGCGCTGAAGGCGGCGGGCCTCGCCCCGCTCGTGCTCGACGCCGGGCCTGCGCCGCAGCCGGGCGCGGCGTTCGACGGCCGCGCCTATTCCACGCCGCCGGGCTCGGTGAACTTCTGGCGCGGCGTCGGGGTCTGGCCCGCGATCGAGGCGGAGGCGGAGCCGATGCGGGACATTCTCGTCTCCGACGGCCGCGTCTCCGAGGGCGCGTCGCCCCTCTTCCTCCATTTCGACCATCGGGAGATCGCCGGAGCCGGCTTCGGCTGCATGGTGGAGGATCGCCATCTCCGCCCCGCCGCCTTCGCCGCGCTGGGGGACGCGCTCCGCCACGGCGCGCGCGTCGTCTCGGTCGAGGCCGGGCAGGGCAGGGCCGTCGCCCGGCTTGCCGACGGGTCGGCGCTTTCCGCGCGCCTCGTCGTCGCCGCGGACGGGCGGGAGAGTCCGCTCCGCGCCGCCGCCGGGATCGGCCGCATCGCGTGGGACTATCCGCAGGCCGGCATGGTCTCCGCCGTCTCCTTCGCGGAGCCGCATCACGGCGTCGCGCACGAGCTGTTCCTCCCCGCCGGCCCCTTCGCGATCCTGCCCCTGCGCGGAAACCGCGCCTCCCTTGTCTGGACGGAGCGGCGCGCAGAGGCCGCGCGCATCCACGCCCTGCCGGACGCGGAGTATCTCGCGGAGCTTGAGGCGAGGTTCGGCGATTTCCTCGGCCCGCTCGCGCTCGAAGGCGGCCGCTGGACCTATCCGCTCTCCTTCTCGCTGGCGCACGAATACGTCGCGCCGCGCGTCGCGCTTCTGGGCGACGCCGCGCACGCCGTGCATCCGATCGCGGGGCAGGGCCTGAATCTCGGGCTGAGGGACGCCGCGGCGCTCGCGGAGGTTCTGGCCGAGGCGGCGCGGCGGGGGGAGGACATCGGGGACATCGCCGTCCTCCGCCGCTACCAGCAATGGCGCCGGTTCGACAGCGCGGCGCTCGCCTTCTCGATGGACGCGCTGAACCGCCTCTTCTCGAACGACGTTGCGCCCGTCCGCGCGATCCGCGATCTCGGCCTCGGCCTCGTGAACCGGGCGCCGGGGCTCAAGCGCATGTTCATGCGCGCCGCCTCCGGCCTGGGCGGCGCGGCGCCGAAGCTGATGCGCGGCGAGGCGGTCTGAGCCTCAGCCGCCCGCCAGCTTCCGCTCGATCACCTCGGCCATCTGCCCGGCCGGCACGGAGCCGCTGACGACCTCGCCGTTGATCAGGAAGGTCGGCGTGGAGCGGATCTCGTCCGCCGCCGAATTGGTCTGGAAATCCCCCACCATGCGCTCCAGCAACTCCTGGTCGCCGAGGCAGGCGTTCATCCGATCGTTCGAAAGCCCGGCGAGCCGGCCGATCTTCATCATCTCCTCGATGATGGGCGCGGCGTTCTTCGTCTCGTTGAAGGCCCCGACATGGTCGAGATACCAGCCGCGCTGCCGTTCGAGGAACATGCCGATCAGCATCGGATAGCCCTCCGTCCCGGCGCAGCGGGCGATCATGGCGGACCAGAGGCCGAACTGGTCGAAGTAGACCTCACGGACGATGAACTTCGCCTTCCCGGTGTCGACATACTCCGCCTTGATCTGCGGCCATGCGTTCACGTGAAAGCTCGCGCAATGCGGGCAGGTGAGCGAAGCGTATTCGATGATCGTCACCGGCGCGTCCGGGTCGCCGATCACGACGTCGCCGAGCGCATAGCCCTTTTCCTCCAGCGCGAAGGCCGGGAGCCCGGCGAGGGCGGCGGCGCCGAGGCCAAGCGCGAGCGCTTCGCGGCGTGTGGAGCGATAGGTCATTCCGTGGTCCTTCCATCCATGCGGCCTGCGGCCCTGGCCCGGACATTGGCGCCGAGGCGCGCGAGGGCAAGGGCGAGGCGTTCGTCCTCGATTCCGTCAACGGGCGCGAGCGCCGGTTCCGGCGGCGCCGCGCGGGGCCGCGCCGCCTCCGCCGCCGCCGCCGCGCTCTGGTCTATCCTGATCCGCGCGACGGCGCGGTAGCCGTAGAAGGCGTTCACCCGCTCGATCAGCGCCGGCGCCAGCATCTCCAGCTCCGGCGCCCGCGCGCCCGGCGCGGCCAGCACCAGCGTCGCGCCGAGGCCCGCGCCGCCGCGATAGCTCACCTTCACCGGGCGGCAGAGCGCGGCGAGCCGCGCGCCGGCCACCGCCTCCCATTCCGTCACGAGCCGCAGTTCGGCGAAGCCGCGCTTCGCGCCCGCGGAGCGCAGCACGGAAGGCGTCAGCGATGCGGCGGAGAGGAAGCCCGCCGCGCGGCGCCGCGGCGGCTCCGCCTTGCGCTTCGGCGCCGGTTCTGCTGTCTCCTCGCTCATGCCCGTTGCATCGCATACCGGAGCGGAAAAGGGGAGGCGGGATTTCCGCCGCGCCCGCTCGCGCGCGCTCACGGATGCGTGAGGCCGGACGCCTCCTCGCCTGGTATGACGCGAACGCCCGCGTCCTGCCCTGGCGCGCCCCGCCGGGCGCGCCGCCGCCCGACCCCTATCGCGTCTGGCTCTCCGAGATCATGCTGCAGCAGACCGTGGCGGCGACCGTGAAACCCTATTTCCGCCGCTTCACCGAGCTCTGGCCGGACGTGCGCGCCCTCGCCGCCGCGGCGCGGGAGGATGTGCTCCGCGAATGGGCCGGTCTCGGCTATTACGCCCGCGCGCGGAACCTCCACGCCTGCGCGAAGGCGGTGGCGGAGGCGCATGGCGGGCGCTTTCCGGACACTGTGGAGGGGCTCCGCGCCCTGCCGGGGATCGGCGCCTACACCGCCGGCGCCATCGCCGCCATCGCCTTCGGCCGGCCCGTCGCGGCGGTGGACGGGAACGTGGAGCGGGTGGTGAGCCGCCTCCGCGCGATCGAGGCGCCGCTCCCCGCCGCGAAGGCGGAGATCGCGCGCGCGGCGCAGGCGATGGTCCCGGAGGCGCGGCCCGGCGACTTCGCACAGGCGATGATGGATCTCGGCGCGACGATCTGCGCCCCGAGGGCGCCGCGCTGCCTCCTCTGCCCGCTCTCCGGGCTCTGCGAGGGGAGCGCGCGCGGCCTCGCCGCCTCGCTCCCCCGCAAGGCGCCGAAAGCCGCGAAGCCGGAGCGGCGCGGGGTCGTCTTCGCGCATTTCCGGGAAGGCGACGGCGCGCTCCTCGTCGTCACGCGGCCGGAAAAGGGCCTGCTCGGCGGCATGATCGGCCTTCCCGGCCCCGAATGGAGCGCCGACCCGCCGGACGAGGCGACGCTGGCCGCCTCGGCGCCCGCCCCCGGCCCGTGGCGGCGGGCGGAGGCCTCGGCGCGCCACGTCTTCACCCATTTCTCGCTGACGCTCGACGTGCTCTGGGCCGCCGGCCCCGCGGCGCCCGCGGCGCGCTATCTTCCCGCCGGCGAGGCGCTGGCGGCGGCCCCGACCGCGATGCGGAAAGCGATCCGGATCGCCCTCGCCGCGCAGGCCGACTGACCGCGCAAAAAGCCGCGGGGGCCGCCGGAGCGGTTGTTTGACTCTGGGGTATATTCGCGTATAGGTTTAGTGATGCGGATCGCGCAGCACTTGTGTCGAACTTGTCCGCGGGGGGTGGGGGCGCTCGATGCAGGGCATTTCTGGCCTTGAATTCCTTGGACTTCTCTTTCTGGCGGGGATGGCGGCCGCTGTCGTGGCGCTCATCTGGCGCGCTCTCGCGCCGGTTGAGAAACAGGATGGGCGAAGCTTCGGCCTTTCGATCGCTCCCCTCGTCCAGGCGGGCGCTCCGCCGCCCGCGCCGTGGTTCGGCGTCGCGCAGGACGACTCCGTGATCCTAGGCCCGGAGGCGCGCGCGCTTCTGGGGATGGAAGAGACCGGATCGACCCTTGACGACGTGATCGCCCGCATCGCCGCAGGTCGGGACGCGCTCGACTCCGCGATCAGGCGCCTCCGCGCCGAAGGCGCCGGGTTTCGCGAAATGGTGGAGACGCAGGACGGCCGCGTGATCGAGGCGGTCGGAAGCGTCACCGGCCTCTCCGTCTCGATCTCCCTCCATGACAGGACGGCGCTCTGGCGGCGCGCCGAACGGGCGGAGCGGCGGGCCGCGGCGGCGGAGCGGGCCGAGGCCGACCTCGAGGCGGCGCGCGCCGCGGCCGGCCTCGTCGTCTGGCGAGCCGGCGGGCGCGACTACGGGCTCGGAGGCCTGGCGGAGGAGGCGCGCGCCTCGATCGCCGCCGCCGCCGCGGAGATTGGCGAGCCGCGCCGCCGCGTCCCCCTCCCCGGGGCGGAGGATCGCGGATACGATCTCGTATGCGCGCCCGGCGGGCTCTTCGTCGCCATCGACGCGACGCCCACGATCGCGGCCGAGCGGGCGATGAGCCGCTTCGTCCATACCGTCTCGGAAACCTTCGCGCATCTGCGCGTCGGGCTGATGATCTTCGACGCCGACCGGCGCCTCACCCTGCACAACCCCGCGATTGCGGAGCTCTTCGGCGAGGAGGCGGACTGGCTGCTCCGCCGGCCCGGCCTGCGTGACCTCCTCGACCGGATGCGCGCCCGCCGCGCGCTGCCCGAGCAGGCGGACTACGCAGCCTGGCGCGACGCGCTGCTGCAACAGACCGAGGCCGAGGGAACCGCCGGGTTCGAGGAACGCTGGCACCTGCCGGACGGGCGCTCCTTCCTCGTCGTATTCCGCCCGCACGCCTCGGGCGGGCTGGCCATGATCCTGGAGGACGTGACGGAGCGCGTCGCGCTGATGCGGGACAACGCGGCCGAGCGCGCGGCCCGCCACGCGACGGCGGACCTCCTGGAGGAGGGCATCGCCATCTTCGGGCCGCACGGCCGGCTCCGCACCGCCAACGGCGCCTTCCGCCGGATCTGGGGCTTCGCCGAACAGCCGGCCGAGGGCGCGCATGTGGACGCGGTGATCGCGGAATGCGCCGCCGTATCCGGCCCCAACGCCTTCTGGGACGCGCTGCGCGGCGCCGCTTCCGGCGGCGGAGAGCGGCGGGCCGCCGCCGAGGGCTTCGCGCTCCGCGACGGGCGCGTGCTCTCCGCCCGGATCTCGCCGATGCCCGACGGCGCGACCCTCGTCGTCTTCTCCGACGCGACGGCGACGGAAAAGGCCGCCGCCGCGCTCCGCGAGCGGAACGAGGCGCTGGAACAGGCGGAGGAGATGCGCAGCGCCCTGATCGACCAGCTCTCGCACCAGATGCGGACGCCGCTCAACTCGATCTTCGGCTTCGGCCAGCTGCTCGAGACCGAACGCTACGGCCCGCTGACGCAGCAGCAGAAGGAATACGTCTCCGGCGTGCTGGACGGCTCGCGCGAGCTGCTGGAGGCGATCCGCGGCATGGCGGACCTCATCGCCTTCGGCCCCGAGGCGACGGAGGATACGCGGGAGCGGATCGACCCCGCGGAGGCGGTGGAGGAGGTGTCGGACCTGCTCCGCCGCCGCGCCGGCGCCGGGCGGCGCATCGAGATTTCCCGCGAGGCCGCGCCGGACGCCGCGCTCGTCTGCCGCCTGCGCTTTCGCCAGATCATATTCAACCTCGGGCTCGACGCGCTGACAAAGGCCGCAGCCGGCGGCGGCGTCAGTTTCTCGGTGCGCGACGACAAGGGCGACCTCGTGGTCGACTGCGCGCACGATGTCGGCGAGGAATTGCAGGAGCAGGGCCTCGCCCTCGCGCTCGTTCGCCGCTTCGTCCGGGTCGAGGGCGGAGCGGTAAAGATCGGTCGTGACGGTTCGGGCCGGCGGATGCTCCGCTGCCGCTTTCCCGGCGCTGTCTCAGCGGCGAAGGCGGAGCGGGGCGAGTCGAAGCCCGGTCGGAGGCGCGCCTGCTGAAGGCCGCGCCGGCCCTCCGCGCGGCGGGCGCTCAGAACAGGAAATCGTCCTCCGACAGCGCCGCCGCATCCACCCCCTTCAGAACGAGCTTGAGACCCGGCAGCGCCAGGAATGCGTCCGGCCCCTCGGCCCGGATGCGAAGCTCCGCAAAGCCGGCGTCGAAGGCGGAAAGGTCGATCGCGTCCTCTCCCGGGTCGAAGCCGCGGATCAGGTCGCGCCCCTCCCTCGGGGCGAAGACGAAGAGGTCGTCGCCCCTGCCGCCGATCAGCCTGTCGCGCCCGGCCCCGCCTTCGAGCGTGTCGTCCCCGCCGCCGCCGCGCAGGATGTCCGGCCCGACGCCGCCGAACAGGTGATCGGCGCCGCCCCCTCCCGCGACCCTGTCGCGCCCGTCACCGCCCTCCAGCCGGTCCTCGCCGTCCTGTCCCCGCAGCGTGTCCGCCCCGGCCGCGCCGCGCAGCAGGTCGTCGCCCGCGCCGCCGATCAGCCGGTTCGCCGCGACATTGCCGAAGACCGTATCGTCCCCCGCCCCGCCCCGCGCATGTTCGATCAGCGCGCGCTCATCGCCGTCGAACAAGTCCGCGAGATAGACGTTGCCGGAGGCGAAGATCGCCTCCGCCCCGCCTTCGAGCCGGTTGAGCCAGGCGCGCTGTCCGTCCTCGAACACGCTCGCGCCCCCGGGCGAGAGATCGAGGGAGACGCCGCCGCCATAATTCGAGAGGTCGAACCAGTCCTCCCCGCCGCCGTCCCAGATCGTCATGAAGATGCGGTTCCCGCCCGGCGCGCCCTGTCCCGCGCCGTCGATGAACATCTCGCCCGTGTCCGGGCTCCAGCGATAGACGTTGTCGCCGGCGTTGTGGGCGTAGTTGGCGCCATAGAGCTGCTGGATCGCGCTGATATCCGCCTGCATCAGCGTCTGCGCGAAGCCGTAGCGCTCGTTGGCGTAGCCGCCCTCCACCGCGTCGCCGAGATAGGCGCGGTAGGTCATCACCGAATATTCCATCGAATCGCGGTCGGCGGGCAGGGCGCCGGGCCCCTGCGTCTCGTGCCCGTGCTTGAGCCCGAGCGCATGGCCGATCTCGTGGAGGAAGGTATGCCAGGCGTAGTCGCCCTGCCGCGGCGCCTCGAAGAAGCCCGCGGCCGTGCCGAACCAGGCGTCGCCGCCCTCGCCCGTCGCGGGCAGATAGGCCCAGGCCGTCAGCGGCGCCGCGCTCTGCGCGAGCCGGATCGGCGCATTCGCCGCCTCCGCGCCCGTCGCCTCGAAGAAGCGGAGCCCGCTCACCGCCGCGAACTGCGCGAAGGCGGCCCGCGCCGCCTCGACCTGCGCGTCGTTCAGCGGCCGGAACCCGTTCGCCGCCTCTCCCGCTCCGTATTCATGCACATCGCCGCCCGCATAGGCCGCCGCGCTCTCCGGAAAGGCGTAGGCGAGCGTCGCGCCCGACCATTTGAGGCCGGAGACGAGCCCGGCCCCTTCCGGCCGATCCGGCCAGGCGAAGCTCGCCGTCTGCGCCGATTCCGGGCCATGCCCGCGCGCCGCGCACGCGCCGCAGCAGCATGCCGCCGCATGATGAGTCCCCACAGCCATCGCCACACCCGCCACACACGAACAACGGGGAGGGGATAGGCGGAGCCGATGGGAGCAAGGTTAACGGCGGGGCCGGCGACGCCTGCGTTTTCCGGAGGCTTTTCGGAGAGTCAGAGCCGTATCGGATGATCGAGCGCCAGCGCGCGGAAGGCCGCCAGCATCTTCAGAAGCGCCGGCATGTCCGCGAGCGGGATCATGTTCGGCCCGTCCGAGGGCGCCCTCTCGGGCGCCTCGTGCGTCTCGATGAAGAGCCCGTCCGCGCCCAGCGCCACGGCGGCGCGGGCGAGGACCGGCGCGAATTCCCGCTGCCCGCCCGAGGCGCCGCCGAGCCCGCCCGGCTGCTGCACCGAATGGGTCGCGTCGAAGATCACCGGCCAGCCCGTCCTCGCCATGGTCGGCAGACCGCGGAAATCGGTCACCAGCGCGTTGTAGCCGAAGCTCGTGCCCCGCTCGCAGAGCATGATCCGCTCGTTCCCCGTGCTCTCGATCTTTGCGGCGACGTTCGCCATGTCCCAGGGCGCGAGGAACTGCCCCTTCTTCACGTTGATCGCCTTGCCCGTCGCCCCCGCGGCGAGGAGGAGGTCGGTCTGCCGGCAGAGGAAGGCCGGGATCTGCAGGATGTCCGCCGCCTCCGCCGCCGGCGCGCAATGGCCGGGCTCGTGCACGTCGGTCAGCACCGGGCAGCCGATGCGAGCGCGCACCTCGGCGAGAATGGCGAGGCCCCGCTCCATGCCGAGCCCCCGCGTGGCGGAGAGCGAGGTGCGGTTCGCCTTGTCGTAGCTCGCCTTGAAGACATAGCCCATGCCGGCGGCCGCAGCCGCCCCGGCCATCGTTTCCGCGATCATCAGCGCGTGATCCAGCGATTCGAGCTGGCAGGGCCCGGCGATCAGGAGAAGCGGCGCGCCGGCGCCGGCGTGAACGCCGCCGCCGATCTCGACGGCGCGGGGGTCTGTCATGTCATGTCCTCAGATTGCGGCCTGTTCGCGGATCAGCGAGATCGTCAGGAGGCCGATGATATAGGTCGCGAACAGCACGAGGAAGACCAGCGCCACAGTGGCGAGCCGGTCCGGCCTCGAGGCCTTCTCCGGCGCGGCCGGGCGCACCACCGTCTCGAGATAGAGCGACTGTTCGGCGGCGGAGGCGATCGCCGTCTCCAGCGTCGAGAGGGCGGAGGAATACATCATCTGCGTCGTCGCCTGGTCGACCCGCGCCAGCTCCAGCTCGGAGGAAAGCTGCGCCATCGAGCGGTCGCCCCCCGCGCTCCCGTCGCCCGTAAGCCGCACGCGGAGGTCGCGGAGCTGCCGCGTCTTGACCTCGAGATTGGTGCGGAGCGGCGTGAACCGGCTGTCGTTCGGGTTGGAGGTGACCGTCTCCAGCCGCGCGATCTCCGCCAGCAGCTCGTCGATCTCCGATTCCAGCGTCACGATCCGGGTCTGGAGCGCGCCCGCCTCGCTCTCGACCGAGAAGATGGAGAGCTGCTCCTGCACCTCCGCCACCTTCCGCTGCGCGTCGCGCAGGTCCTCCCGCGCGGCGGCGACATTGGCGCGCGCCATCTCCACCCCGTCATTGCGGGAGCGTTCGTTGAGCGCGTTCACCAGCGCCTCGCCATAGGAGATGATCGCCTCGGAAAACCGCTTCGCGGCCTCGGGCGTCGCGCCCACGACCTCCATCCGGATGATCCCCTCGGCGCTGTCATAGGAGACCTTGACCTTGCCGGGGCGGATCAGCCCGCCGGCGTAATAACCATGCGCCTCGTCCACCGTGGCGTCAGCGGCGAGGCGGTGGAACTCGTCGATCCGCTCGTCCTGGAAATGCGCGATCCAGCCATGGTCCCGGTCCAGCCGTTCGAGGATGTCGCGGCTGAGGATGTATTCCTGCAGCGCGACGCTGTCCTGGATCGAACCCGCCCCCCCGAGGAAGGAGCCGAAAATCCCCCCGGGCGCGGTGCTCGTCCCCGACTTGAAGATCATCGCGCTCTCGGACACGTACATGTCCGTCGCCTTCTCGTAGTAATACCAGGCGACGACGCCGGTCGGGATCAGCACGAAGATCATGAAGCGCAGCAGAATGCCGAGCGCGCGGAGCCTGCGGCGGCGGCGAAGCTCGCCCCGGATCTCCTGCATCCGCGCCTCGCGCGCCGCGCGGGCGAGATCGGGGGGAAAGGAAGCCGGCCCGGCCCGGAGCGCCGGCTGATGGGCCCCTGCCCGCGCCAGCGCGCCCCCCGCGGCCGGCCGCGCCTCCTCCGCCTCGGGCTCTTCGGGCTCCGCCTCGCGGCGCGCCGCTTCCTGTCGCGTCGCGTCGTTCGCCGCGGTCAGCGCCGCCTCCTCGATCATCCGGCGCTCGCGCCGCCGCTGCGCCCGCCGGGCGCGGATCTCCTCCGCCTCGGCCTCTTGGTCCCGCCGCGCCTCATCCATAGCTGACGGCCTCCTCGGCGAGGAAGCGCTCCGCCTCCTCCGGCGCCCCGAAGGTGTGGAGCCGGCTGTCGTCGATCACCGCGATCTGGTGGCAGAAATCCCGCATCTTCTCCGTCGAGCCGCCGAGAAAGAGGATCGGCGTCGCGCTCATCTTCTCCCTGAGGATCGGCCCGGCCCGCCCGGCGAATTCCGGGTCGCCCGGCGTCGTTCCCTCAACCACGAGATACATGTCGAAATCCAGCGCCAGCAGCAGCGAAAGCGAGAGCCGCTTCTGCAAGGTGGAGGAATAGGTCTTCACCGGCATGTCCATGTAGCGGCCGATCCGCGCGAGGTCGATGACGAAGGCCAGAACGTCGTCAGGGTCGAGCCCGTAGATCATCGCGATGTAGCGGCAATTCTCCGCCCCCGACAGGGCGGGAATGAGGCCGCTGACCCCGCCGACCGGCCAGCTGATCTTGCCGTAGCGGTATATCCTCCCGCCATCCGGCTGCTCCGCGCCCATGATGAGGTTCACCAGCGTCGTGACGCCCGCGCGCGGCGGCACGACGAGCCCGAAATTCTCCTCGAAATGGGCGGTGAAGGTCGCGTGCGCGATCACCGGCCGCATGCGCCCGCGAAAGTAGAAGGACTTGCTGACATCCTCGAATTGCAGCATCCGCGCCCGGACCTCGCCCGCCGGCTGTGCGGGAGACTACAATCATGGGCGTCAATTGGCAAAATCGCCTTAATCCGCGCGATACGCCCCCGCCTTCCAGTCCCGCCACCAGGCGACGAAGCGGCGCAGCCCCTCTTCGAGCGGCGTGTCGGGGCGAAAGCCGACCTCCTCCATCAGCCCGCTCACATCCGCCCAGGTCCGCTCCACGTCCCCCGGCTGCATCGGCGCGAGCTCGATGACCGCCTTCCGTCCGATCTCCCGCTCCAGGATGGAGACGAGCGCGCCGAGCCGCTCCATCCGCCGGTTGCCGATGTTGAATACGCGCCAGGGCGCGAAGGAGCGCGAAGGGTCCGGGGCCGCCCGGTCGAAATCCGGGTCGGGCGCGGCGGGGCGGGGCAGGAGCCGGGCGACGCCTTCCGTCACGTCGTCGATATAGGTGAAGTCCCGCTCCATCCGCCCCTCGTTGAAGAGCCGGATCGGCCGCCCCGCCTCGATCGCCTCCGCGAAGAGGAAATAGGCCATGTCGGGCCGCCCCCACGGGCCGTAGACGGTGAAGAAGCGAAGCCCCGTGCAGGGCAGCCCGTGCACATGCGCATAGGAATGCGCCATCGCCTCGTTCGCCTTCTTCGTCGCCGCGTAGAGGGAGAGCGGATGGTCGACGCTCCGCCGCTCGGTGAAGGGCGCCCGCCCCTCCGCGCCGTAGACGGAGGAGGAGGAGGCGTAGACGAGATGCGCCACGTCCGCCCGCCGGCAGCATTCGAGGATGTTCAGGAAGCCGGTGAGGTTTGAGGCGCCATAGGCTGCCGGGTTCTCGATCGAATACCGCACCCCCGCCTGCGCCGCGAGATGCGCGACATATAGCGGCCGCGCCTCCTCGAAGACGCGGGAAAGCGCTTCGGCGTCCTCCAGCCCCGCCTCGACGAAGCGGAACCCCTCGCGCCCGGCGAGCCGCGCCAGCCGGGCCCGCTTCAGCGAAACGTCGTAATAGGGATTCACGTCGTCATAGCCGACGACGGAAACCCCCGCCGCCAGCAGCCGCTCTGCGAGATGATAGCCGACGAACCCCGCCGCGCCCGTGACGAGAACGGGCGCGGGCCCGAGCGCCGCCGCCCAGTCCGCCGCGCCCACCGCTCAGGCCTTCTTCTCGACGCGGCAGACAGCGCCTGCCGCGAAAGCCATGACCGCCGCGAAGAAGGAGAAGAGCGCGCCCATCTTGGCCGCGTCCTGCACCGGCCCCGTCTGGAAGGCCACCGAGGCGACGAAGAGCGAGACGGTGAAGCCGATGGCGGCGACGCAGCCGAGGACGAAGAGATCGGGCATACGCATCCCGTCCGGCAGGCCGAGGCCCATCGGCTTCGCCGCCAGCCAGCCCATGAGGAAGATGCCGACCGGCTTGCCGACAAGGAGCCCGAGCAGGACAAGCCAGGTCGCCGTCCCCATCGAGGAGAACTGAACGCCCGCATTCGCCAGCCCGAAGAAGAAGAGGACGACCTCGACGGGGCTCTTCAGCAGGTGTTCGCTGTGATTGAGCAGGTCGGTCTGGTGATGCTCCGCCTCCTCGAAGAGGCCGAAGTCGATATCGGCATGGGGAATGGCCGGGATGATCGGAAGAAGGCCGAGCGCCGGGTGGATGCCCGCCTCCTGGAACCCGTACCAGGAGAGGCAGGCGCCGGCGAGATAGGGCCAGAAGCCGAGGACCTTCCTGCAGAAGGTCGTCGCGGTCTTGGCGCGCTTGCCCCGGTCCATGATCCGCGGCAGCCGGTTGAAGAGAAACCAGGCGCCGAACGCCGCGCCGGCCGAGAGCAGCAGCCATTCCGGCGCCAGCTCCCCGGACGGATAGAAGATCGCGAGGATCAGCAGCCCCGCCGCATCGTCCGCGATGGCGAGGAGGAGGAGGAAGCGCACGGCGGGATGCCCGGAGCCGAAGATCAGCCGCCCGACGAGATAGGAGAAGGCGATGTCCGTCGCCGTCGGGATCGCCCAGCCATTCGAGACCGCGTCGAAAGTGGTGGAGCCCATCGCCGCGGCGAGGCCGAGATAGACGGCGATCGGCCCGAACATGCCGCCCGAGGTCGCGATCAGCGGCGTCAGCGCCTTCTTGCCCCGCAGGCTCCCGTTCTTCAGCGCCACCGCCTCCCACACCTCCTTGCCCGCGATGGCGAAGAAGAAGGCCATGCCGACATCGTTGATGAGGTAGTGGAGCGTCAGCGTGCGATGAACGTGGCCCTCCGCGTCCACATGGGCGTGGCCGATCCAGGCGTGATCGACGATCACGTATTCGATCAGGTGGTGATAGCTCGCATAGTCGATATTGGCCCAGGCGAGGCCGATCAGCGCGCCGAGTATCAGAAGCGCGGAATACTCCGCCAGAAATCCCCAGACGCGGCGCATTTGCGGTTCCCTCTCCCGTGGCGAAGGCCGGTGCGGCCTCCGTGCGGATGCCCCGCATGCATAGTCCCGGCTGCGGGCGGTTTCAAACCGGCATGACGGAGCCGGGCGGCAAGGCGCGGGCGGGCGCGTCTCCGTCCATGCCGCCCGCCGAGCCATCTTTCAGATCATCCATATGAATCATATGGATAACTACTCCGCACAGCGTGTGCGCACGGCCCGGCCGCCCGGTCAGATCGCCATCTTCCGGCTTTCCTCGATGTAGATTTCGCGCAGCCGCGTCGCGATCGGCCCCGGAACGCCGCCGCCGATGGCCGCGCCGTCGATCTCCACCACCGGGGTGACGAAGGCGGAGGCGGCGGTGCAGAAGGCTTCGTCCGCCGCCTTCGCCTCCTCGATGGAGAAGGCCCGCTCCTCCACCTTCATCTGCGCCTCCTTGGCGAAGCGGATCACTGCCGCCCGCGTGATGCCGTGCAGGATCTCGTTGCCGAGATGGCGGGTCACGATCGTCCCGCCCTTCACGATCCAGGCGTTGTTGGAGGTGCCCTCGTTCACCAGCCCGTCCGTCACCAGCCAGGCGTCGTCCTTGCCCTGCGCCTTCGCCTCCATCTTGGCGAAGGAGGGGAAGAGGAGCTGCACGGTCTTGATGTCCCGCCGGGCCCAGCGCTGGTCCTCCACCGTGACGACCTTGAGCCCGGTCTTCGCCGCCGGCGCGTTCACGAGGTCCTTGGCCTGCGTGAAGAGCACGATGCCCGGCTCCGCATCCTTCGGCCAGGCGAAGTCCCTGTCCGCCGCGCCGCGGGTGACCTGAAGATAGATCATGCCGTTCCCGAGCGCGTTCCGCTCGACCATCTGGCGATGTATTTCGAGGAGTTCGTCATCCGAGCAGGCGGGCTTCATCTTCAGCTCGGAAAGCGAGCGATGCAGCCG
Organism: Pikeienuella sp.; assembly: GCF_046290545.1. Classification (NCBI taxonomy): domain Bacteria; kingdom Pseudomonadati; phylum Pseudomonadota; class Alphaproteobacteria; order Rhodobacterales; family Paracoccaceae; genus Pikeienuella; species Pikeienuella sp. The sequence continues at coordinate 189,548 of NZ_JBKAGV010000006.1, forward strand.
GGCGACATGGCCGGCATAATCCACCAGCTTCCCGTCGATCACCGAGGTGACCTCATAGACGCCGTCGGCCATCAGGAAGCCCCGGTCGAAGACGGAGATCTTCGCCTCCGCCTCGGGCACGTAGTCTCCGTTCACATAGACGATGCGGCTCATGCTTATCCCCAGAGTTCCGGCGCCGGCGGATGAACGCCCTGCGCGTCATAGACAAGGCCGGGCCGCCGGTCCCTCGCGAGGAGGAGCGGCCCGTCGAGATCGGTGAAGGCGGCGCCCTGCGCGGCGAGCACGGCGGGCGCCATGCCGAGGGAGGAGCCGATCATGCAGCCGACCATCACCTTCAGCCCCGCCGCCAGCGCCGCCTCGCGAAGCGCGAGCGCCTCGGTCAGCCCGCCCGTCTTGTCGAGCTTTATGTTGACCATGTCGTACTTGCCGACCAGCCCTTCGAGCGAGGCGCGGTCATGCGCCGCCTCGTCGGCGCAGACGGGAAGCGGGCGCGCGGCGCCCATCAGCGGCGCGTCCTCCCCCGCCGGCAGCGGCTGCTCCACCATCGCGACGCCAAGGCCGAGGAGAAGCGGCGCGATCTCCGCATAGAGGTCCAGAGTCCAGCCCTCGTTGGCGTCCACGATCATGGTCGCGCCCGGCGCGCCGCGGCGGACGGCGCGAAGGCGGTCGAGATCCTCCTCCCCGCCGCCGAGCTTGATCTTGAGGAGCGGGCGATGCGCATTCTCCCGCGCCTTCGCCTCCATCTCCTCCGGGCTCGCCAGCGAGAGCGTATAGGCGGTGACCTGCGGCCTCGGCTCCGGCAGGCCCGCCAGCTCCCAGGCGCGCTTGCCCGCCCGCTTGGCTTCAAGGTCCCAGAAGGCGCAGTCGAGCGCGTTCCGCGCCGCGCCCGGCTTCATCTCCGCATTGAGCGCCGCGCGGGTTCCGCCGCCCGAAGCGAGCCAGGCCTCGATCTCCGCGATCACGCCTTCCTGCGTCTCGCCGTAGCGGGCGTAGGGCACGCATTCGCCCATGCCCCGGTGCGGCCCGTCGATCAGCTCGACGCTCACCACCTCGGAAACCGTGCGGGAGCCGCGGGAGATGGTGAAGACCCCGGCGATGGGGAAAAGCTCGCGCCTGACGACGCCGCGAACGGGCCCCCTCACGGGAGCGCGTCCACCAGCTTCGCCGCGCCGAAGCGATAGGGGTCGGTCGCCGGCAGGCCCATCTCGTCCTCCAGCTTCGCAAGATAGGCCTTCGCCTCCGCCTCGCCCATATGCGCGGTGTTGACCGAGCAGGCGATGGAGACGCAATCCGGGTTCACCACCCGCGCCAGCGTCTCCGCCAGCGGGCGGAGCGGGGCGAGGCCGGGAGAGGGGTAATGCGGCAGGCCGCGCATATGCGTCCGCGTCGGCTCATGGCAGAGCACGAGATAGTCCGGCGCGCCGCCATGCACGAGCGCCAGCGTCACGCCCGAATAGGAGGGGTGAAAGAGGCTGCCCTGCCCCTCGATCAGGTCGACATGATCCTCGTCGTTCTCCGGCGTCAGCACCTCGACCGCGCCCGCCATGAAATCCGCCACCACCGCGTCGAGCGGCACGCCGCCGCCGGTGATGAGGATGCCGGTCTGCCCCGTCGCGCGGAAGGTCGCCTTCCGGCCCCGCGCCAGCAGCTCCTTCTCCATCGCCAGCGTGGTGTACATCTTCCCGCAGGAGCAGTCGGTGCCGACGGCGAGCACGCGCTTGCCGCTCCGCAGCTTCCCCTCGCCGATCGGATACTTGAAGACCGGCAGACGCACGTCGAAAAGCTGCCGCCCCGTCCGCTGCGCGGCGGCGACGAGCGGCGCCTGGTCCTTCAGCAGGGTGTGGAGCCCGGCGGCGATGTCCATCCCCGCCTCCATCGCCTCGACGAGCACCGCCATCCAGGCGTCCGAGATGATCCCGCCCCGGTTGGCGACGCCGATCACCAGCGTCTGCGCCCCGGCGGCGGCGGCCTCCGCCACACTCATCTCCTTCAGGCCCATGTCCGCCTTGCAGCCCGGCAGGCGCAGCTGCCCGACAGAGGCGTCGGGCCGCCAGTCCTTGATCCCCTGCGCCACCTTGGCGGCGAGGGCGTCCGGCGCGTCGCCGAGGAAGAGGAGATAGGGCTGTCGCAGCATTGGGGCCTCCGTGTCGAAAGCCTGAATTCGGGGGTTAACGGCGCTTCGAGTCAAGCGCCGCTGCTGCGCCGCAGCGAAATCGCAACGCGCTTGCGGGGGCGACGCCTCGCCACGGAGCTTTCCGCAGATTCTTGCGTGTCCCGTGAGATATGTCGAAGACTCTTCGAAAGGGGCGCCGCAATCCAATGCGTCATTCGTGCTTTCCGAGGCGGGACCACAGCCTCTCCGCTCCGGTCAGGAGCGCGAAGACGAAGACGCCCCAGAGGATGAGGTCATAGGCCCCGAGCCCGAGCATCCGCATCCAGCCGCGCCAGAGATCCCCGCCCGGCGGCAGGGCGCCGAGGAGCGGCTCCGGCCCCCAGAGGCGGAACGGCCAGAACCGGGAGATATAGGCCAGCGCCAGCGCCAGCAGGAGAAACAGGAGCGCGCCGAGCAGCCCGCGCATCTCAGAGCGCCCTCAGCGTCGCCGGGTCGATCCGGAAAACCAGAAGGTCGCCGATCCGTTCGATCTCGCCTTCGACCGACACATAGGCGGCGGTGAAGGCGAGCGCCTCGGGCGGGAGCGGCCCGCCCTCCGGCCCGGCCATCAGCAGGAACGCCGCGCCCTCTACCGGCGCGGCCGAGACGAAGACGGCCGGAACCCCGCCGGTGATGCAGAGATTGGCGCAGGCCTTGTGCGAGAGGCCGCGCCCCGGCCGCATCGCCCCGGCGGCGCATTTCCCGTCGCAGATTTCGCCTTCGAGGCGCCACCGCCCGAGCCGTTCGGGAGGGGAGAGCGCGGGCGCCTCGCCTTCGGCGGCGGAGAGGTTCCGCTCCCCGCCGCCGATCTGGAGCATGTCGAGATCGCCGCGCTTCAGGATCACGCCGCCGGCCTTCACGAGTTTCCCGTCAAGCGAGGCCGCCTGCGGCGGCGCGAACTTGCCCCCGCCCGAGAGCATCACAGTCCGCCCCGCGGCGAGGCGTTCGGAGCCCTCCGTCACCCGGATCAGCGGATAGGGATGGAGGGAGAGGACGCCCGTCACCTCCTGCCGCCCGAAATCGAAGCGGAACCCGGCCTCCTCCGGCGCCGCCTGGGTGGAGGCCGCGAACCAGCCGGCGGCGGCGAAGAGCAGGATCAAGGCCGCCGCAATGGCGGCGAGGAACGGCCGGAGCCCTGGCGGGATCGGGAAGAACCCGATGAAGAATTCGTCCCGCGCCCTCATCCCGGGGCCTCCAGCGGCTGAACCGGCGTTCCGGGCGGGTTCGCCCGCGCGTCAAGCTCGATCAGCCCGGCGCGGAGCCGCAGCCGGTAGGTCGGCACCTTCTCGGTGAAGGGGGCCGGCGAGCATCCGTCCTCGACCCGGTACTGGAAGCCGTGCCACGGGCAGGTCACGCAGCCATCCACGATCCGCCCCTCGCCGAGCGGCCCGTTCTGGTGCGCGCAGGCGTTCGAGATGGCGGAGAACCGTCCCTCATGACGGAAGACGGCCGCCCGCTCGCCCCCGGCGAGCCGCACGACCCGCGCCCGCCCCTCCTCGATCTCCTCCGGCCGGCAGACGGGAACCCAGTCTCCCGCAGCGGCCGCGCCCCCCCGCTCCTTCCGCCAGGCGGCGAGATGCAGCCCTGCGACGAGGAGCGCGAGCGCCCAGACCAGCGCGGGAAAGGCGAGGCCCCGCACCCCCTGCGCCGCGCCGAGCGTCACATGCGCGACGACGGCGGCGTAGGCCGGGTAGATGAGGTAGTGGAGCGACTTCCAGAGCCGCGGCGTGAGGAAGGAGAGCCAGAAGTCATGGCTCGTCGCCGCGAGGATCAGGAGCGAGACCAGCGCGAAGATCCCGAACGCCTCGAACGGGAAGCCGAGCGCCCGGTCATAGGCCGTGTTGGAGAAGAGCAGCGCCTCCCAGGAGGAGACCGGCGTGAAGGCGTAATACCAGCCGAAAATCAGCAGGAAGTGCGACAGCGCCACCAGCGCCGTCATCACCCCGAAATGCCGGCGGTTGTAAAGGAGCGGCAGGAACCGCGCGTCGAGCCGCGCCAGCGGGCCGATCATCAGGATCACGCTCATCATCAGGAAGGCGCAGGAGCCGAAGGCGCGGGCGTTGTGGATCTGCGGCGTGACCGGGCTCGCGTGGCCGAGGAGGGCCGGGCCAAGCTGCACGAAGATCCAGAGATAGAGCCCGACGGCGAGCGCCAGCGCCAGATTGTAGCGGTGCTTGAACCCGTTCCACTGCACCGGGATGTAGGAGACGCTCATTCCGGCGCCTCCAGCAGAACGGGCGCGCCCGTGGGCGGCGCCTGCCGGATCGCGAGGCCGGCGAGGATCGTGAGCGGGATCAGGACGGCCAGGAGCAGCGCAGCGAAGCCATGCGCCCGCCGGGGCGGCAGGCGCCGCTTCGCCCAGCCGTCCCGCCCCGTCTCGAGCAGGAACCAGCGCCAGAGGACGAGCGGCCAGATCAGCAGCACGCCAGGGATCAGCAGCGGCCGGAAGGCCCAGGCGCCCCGCGCGTTCGGCTCCACGCGCCCGACGCCCCAGAGCAGGAAGGGGACGGAAACCGCCGCTCCGGCCCAGAGCCAGAGGCGGGCGAGATCCATGAGAAGGGCGGCTGTCTGCACGGCGATGACCCTCGCGACCCGGTTGCTCATAGCTGCCGCGGGCGATGGCATCATGTCACGTTTCCGTCAGCGCCGCCTTCGCTTTTCCTGAGGCCGGCGAAGGTTTATACCCTCTTGCAAAAGCCACGCCCGGAGGACGCCAGATGCCCGAATACCGCTCCCGCACCACCACCCACGGCCGCAACATGGCGGGCGCCCGCGCGCTCTGGCGCGCGACCGGCATGGGCGATTCCGATTTCGGCAAGCCGATCATCGCCGTCTCCAATTCCTTCACGCAGTTCGTGCCCGGCCATGTCCACCTGAAGGATCTCGGCCAGATGGTTGCGCGCGAGATCGAGAAGGCGGGCGGCGTCGCCAAGGAGTTCAACACCATCGCCGTGGATGACGGGATCGCGATGGGCCATGACGGCATGCTCTATTCCCTGCCGAGCCGGGAGATCATCGCCGACAGCGTCGAGTACATGTGCAACGCCCATTGCGCGGACGCGGTGATCTGCATCTCGAATTGCGACAAGATCACGCCCGGCATGCTGATGGCGGCGATGCGGCTCAACATTCCGGCGATCTTCGTCTCCGGCGGGCCGATGGAGGCGGGCAAGGTCATCCTCGACGGGACGGAGCGGAAGGTCGACCTCGTCGACGCGATGATGAACGCCGTGAACCCCAACGTCTCGGAGGAGGACAGCGAGAAGACGGAGCGCTCCGCCTGCCCGACCTGCGGCTCCTGCTCCGGCATGTTCACCGCCAATTCGATGAACTGCCTGACCGAGGCGCTCGGCCTCGCGCTGCCGGGCAACGGCTCCACCCTCGCGACCCACGCCTACCGCAAGGAGCTGTTCCTCGAGGCGGCGCGGACCATCGTGAAGCTCGCCCGCCGCTGGTACGAGGAGGACGACGTGACGGCGACGCCGCGGGGCATCGCGAATTTCGAGAGCTTCGAGAACGCGATGACGCTCGACATCGCGATGGGCGGGTCGACCAACACGATCCTCCACCTCCTCGCCGCGGCGCGGGAGGGGGGCGTGCCCTTCACGATGGACGATATCGACCGGCTCTCGCGCCGGGTGCCGCATCTCTCCAAGCTCGCGCCCTCGACCTCGGAATATCACATGGAGGATTTCCACCGCGCCGGCGGCATCATGCGGCTGATGGGGGAGCTGGACCGGATGGGGCTGATCCATCGCGACCGGCCGACCGTCCATTCGAAAACCTACGCCGAGGCGCTGGAAACGTGGGACGTGATGCGGAACCCCTCGCCCGAGGTGCTGGAATTCTTCCGCGCCGCGCCGGGCGGGGTGCGGACGACGGAGGCGTTCAGCCAGTCCAACCTCTGGAAGAACCTCGACCTTGACGGGGAGGCGGGCTGCATCCGGAACGGGGCGCACGCCTATTCCAGGGATGGCGGGCTCGCCGTCCTTTACGGGAACATCGCGGAGGACGGGTGCATCGTGAAGACGGCGGGGGTGCCCGAGGAATGCCTCGAATTCACCGGCAAGGCCATCGTGTTCGAGAGCCAGGACAGCGCGGTGAAAGGCATCCTCGGCGGCAAGGTGAAGCCGGGCCACGTCGTCGTCATCCGCTATGAGGGGCCGAAGGGCGGGCCGGGGATGCAGGAGATGCTCTACCCGACCTCCTACCTGAAGGCGGTGGGGCTCGGGAAATCCTGCGCCCTCATCACGGACGGGCGGTTTTCGGGGGGCTCGTCCGGCCTCTCCATCGGGCATATCTCGCCCGAGGCGGCGCTCGGCGGGGCGGTGGGCCTCGTCGAGGACGGGGACGAGATCCGCATCTCCATCTCCGGGCGCAGCCTCTCCCTCAACGTCTCGGACGCCGTGCTGGCGGAGCGGCGGCGGGCGATGGAGGCGAAGGGGGCGGCTTCCTGGCAGCCCGTGGAGGTCCGGCCCCGGAAGATCACCCCCGCGCTCAAGGTCTTCGCGGCCTTCGCGACCTCGGCCTCGGAAGGGGCGGTGCGGGACGTGGACGGGTTCCTCGCGGCCCGGACAAGGAGCCTCGCGGCGGAATAGGGCTCCCGGCCCCGGACCCGATCCGGGGCCCCGACGAACGGGGCGCGGCGGCGCGGTTTCGCTCCGCTCGGCGAGGTCCCGGCTCAGGGCCGGGACCGGGTGAGCGGGGTGTGTGCGCACAGTGCGCAGGGGGGTCATCTGCCTGATCTGATTGGATAATCGAAAATTTCGAAACTCCGGCTCAGCGGGCGCGGGCCTTCGCCAGCTCCTCACGGGCCATGGGCAGAATCCACGCATCCACCGGCGCGATGATCCCGCGCGCCTCCATCGCCTCCAGCCGATCCACCGCCTGCGCCCAATACTCCGCCGCCCGCGCCTCATCCGCCTGCGCCATCTTCGCCAGCGAAACGACAACATCCCGCGCCCAGCCCGCATTGCCGGGGTCGCGCTTCGCGAGATCGCGGGCGATGGCGAGGTCTTCCTGATAGGCCGCCAGCGCCCCCGCCCGGTCCCCCGCCGCGACGCGGACGTCGCCGACCTTGTTCAGGCTCACCGAGACGTCCCGCGCCCAGCCCGCATTCCCCGGATCGCGCGCGGCGAGAGCGCGGCGGATGGCGAGCCCCTCCTCATAGGCCGCCAGCGCCCCCGCCCGGTCCCCTTCCGCGACGCGGACGTCGCCGACCCTCTCAAGGCTCACCGAGACGTCCCGCGCCCAGCCCGCGTTCCCCGGATCGCGCGCGGCGAGATCGCGGGCGATGGCGAGCCCCTCCTCATAAGCCGCCAACGCCCCCGCCCGGTCCCCTTCCGCGACGCGGACGTCGCCGACCCTGTTCAGGCTCACCGAGACGTCCCGCGCCCAGTCCGCATTCCCCGGATCGCGCGCGGCGAGAGCGCGGGCGATGGCGAGCCCCTCCTCATAAGCCGCCAACGCCCCCGCCCGGTCCCCTTCCGCGACGCGGACGTCGCCGACCTTCAACAGGCTCACCGAGACGTCCCGCGCCCAGCCCGCATTCCCCGGATCGCGTTCGGCGAGACCGCGGGCGATAGCGAGACCCTCCTCATAAGCCGCCAGCGCCCCCGCGCCGCCCGGTCCCCTTCCGCGACGCGGACGTCGCCGACCTTCAACAGGCTCACCGAGACGTCCCGCGCCCAGCCCGCATTCCCCGGATCGCGCGCGGCGAGAGCGCGCCGAATGGCGAGCCCCTCCTCGAAGGCCGCCAGCGCCCCCGCCCGGTCCCCCGCCGCGACGCGGACGTCGCCGACCCTGTCAAGGCTCACCGAGACGTCCCGCGCCCAGCCCGCATTCCCCGGATCGCGCGCGGCGAGATCGCGGCGGATGGCGAGCCCCTCCTCATAGGCCGCCAGCGCCCCCGCCCGGACCCCTTCCGCGACGCGGATGTCGCCGACCCTGTCAAGGCTCACCGAGACGTCCCGCGCCCAGCCCGCATTCCCCGGATCGCGCGCGGCGAGACGCGGCGATGGCCTTCGAAGGCCGCCAGCGCCCCCGCCCGGTCCCCTTCCGCGACGCGGACGCCGCCGACCCTGTTCAGGCTCACCGAGACATCCCGCGCCCAGTCCGCATTCCCCGGATCGCGCGCGGCGAGAGCGCGGGCGATGGCGAGCCCCTCCTCATAGGCCGCCAGCGCCCCCGCCCGGTCCCCCGCCGCGACGCGGACGTCGCCGATCCTGTCAAGGCTCACCGAGACGTCCCGCAGCCGTTCCTCATCTTCCGGCGCGGCGGCGAGGCGGGCGCGGGCGACTTCGAGCGCGTGCATATGGGCGGGGCCGCCAGCGACGACGCCGCCGGCCACTGCGCGGGCGTCGCCTGCGGCGCGGAAGAGCAGCATCCGCTCCCGGCTCCCCGCCTCCACCTCCGCCGCGCCCGCCTCCAGCAGGCGCGCGGCGCCCTCATGATCCAGCCGCGCCTTCGCGAGGTCGGCCTCCGCAGTGAAGAACTGAAAGGTCGTCGCATCCTCCCGCGCCCGCGCCGCCGCCTCCTCCGCCGCGCGGGCGGCGCGGGCGCGGGCGCGGCCTTCGAGCCAGCGGGCGCGGGCGAGGGCGAGGGCCTCCTGCGCCGCGGCGAGGTCCGCGATGTCGGGGCGGGCGAGGGCGGCGGCGGCGGCTTCGAGGTCCGCCTGCGCCTCGGGCGCCTCGTTGCCCTGCCGGCGGAGGCGCGCGATCTCCGCCTTCGTCTCGCTCAGCCGCTCCCGCCCCCGGATGAGGGCGGCGTCGATCTGATCCTCCGGGGTCTCCTCCTCGAGGATCGCCTCCAGCAGGGCGAGAAGCTCGGGGCGGGAGACGTGGAGGCGCTCCGCCGTCTCGTCCACCCTTTCGGCGCCGCCGAACCTCGCCTCCAGCGCCTCCATCTTCGCCATGAGCGCGGCGAACCCCTCCCGGTTCTCCGCCCGCCCGGCCTTCACCTCCTCCCGCGTCTCGCCCACCCCCTGCCCGATGGCGAGGATGAGGTCGGGCTCCAGCGCGCGATACCAGTCCGCATTCTCCGCCGCGGCGCGGATGCCGGCGGAGACGACGGCCCCGGCGTATTGATGCGCCAGCGTCCCTTCCCGCTCCGGCGAGAAGAGGTCGGGCCGCTCCGCCGCCAGCCCCTCCATCACCGCGGCGACGGCCCCCTCCGGGAAGCCCGCGCGCGAGACGGCGGCGGCTGCGAGGCGCCGGCGGTCGATCATGCACCCTTTCAGCGCGGCGGAGAGGGCGGCGTCCGCCTCCGCAAGGTCGGGATGGGCGGACCAGTCATCCCCCTCGATCTCCAGCATCCTGGTGAAGCCGGTGCGGACGCTTTCCTGTATCCGCCGCCGCGTCCTGTCGCATTCCGGGCCGAATTTCTGCCGCGCGCCGAGGACGCGACCGATCAGCCCGCCGGCTCCGATGGCCGCCTCCGTCGCGCCGGGGGCGATGGCCGCGCCGAAGCCGATCGCCGTGAGCCCTGCGCAGAGGCCCGCGACGCTTCCCCAGCTTTCCCCGATCTTCGCCAATCGCGCCCCTCCCGATTCCCCGATCCTGCCGCCGGATCGCCCGCCCGGCAAGCGCGTTCGCCCTCCATCCTCTCCCCGGCCTCGATCAGCGGCTTTCCGGGGGAAAGCCGCAGAGGCCGTCGCCCGGAGGCGAAGGCCGGAGGGCGAGGGGCGCCGGGCTTGTCCGGACGTCGAAGATCGGGCCGCGCACGCCGCGGTGGGCGGGGAACGCGCCCGCCGGGGTCGGGCGTATACGACCGACGCGGGCGCGGGCCGATCTGACGCGGGTCAGATCGGCCGGGCGCTCCCGGCCGCCTCCGGAAGATCGGGGGAGGTAGGCCGGGCGCAAACACACGCGCCCGGCCCGGGCTCCGGCCGCAGGCGGGGAGAGGAAAACCCGCGGCCGGGCCGGCGCGCTGCGCGCCTCGCCCGTCCCGCTTTCGCGTCAGGCGGCGGAAAGGTTTCACGGCGCCGCATCCGTTCGCATCGACGGCGCCCCTCGCGGCGGCTAGAAGGGGCCGGAGCGAGGATCAGGGCGCGGGAGGCGAAGGGACATGGACGAGGCGCGCGCGCTCGAACCCCTTCTCCTCGCCGTCGCGCAGCGGGACCGCGCGGCCTTCCGCGCGCTTTTCGACAAGGCGGGGCCGAAACTAATGGGCCTCGCGCTGCGCATATGCCGGGAGAGGGCCCTGGCGGAGGATGCGGTGCAGGAGGCGTTCGTCGAGATCTGGCGGAAGGCCGGGGGGTTCGACCCCGCGCGCGGCTCCGCCGCCGGCTGGATGGCCGTGATCGCGCGGAACCGGGCGATCGATCTCGTGCGCCGCCGCGGCCGCGCCCCGGGCTGGGGCGGCGGCGGCGAGGGGGAGGACCCGCTGGCGGGGCTCGTCGACCCCTTCGCGCGCCCGGACGGCGGGGCGGAGGCGATGGCGCTCTCCGAATGCCTCGGCCGGCTGGAGCCGCGGCCGCGGGAGCTCGTGCTGCTCGCCTATGTGGAGGGGTTAAGCCGGGAGGAACTCTCCGCCCGCTACGATGCGCCGGTGAACACGATCAAGACCTGGCTGCGCCGCGGGCTCGCCGCGCTGAAGACCTGCCTGGACGGGTGAGGGGCATGGAGGAACGGGATTACATCGCCGCCGAACGCGCCCTCGGCCATGAGCCGCGGGAGCGGGAGAGCGCGGAAGAGGCCCGGCTCCGGGAGGATTGGGAGCGCCGGCTCGCGCCCCTCCTCGACGCGCCGGAGGCGGCGCCTTCGCCCGGGCTCTTCGCGCGGATCGAGGCGGCGCTCGACGGCGGGGCGGAGATCGTTCCGCTCAGGCGGCAGGTCAGGCTCTGGCGCGCCGTCTCCGGCCTCGCGCTCGCCGCCGCCGCCGCGCTCGCGCTCTGGATCGCGGTTCCGGCGGAGCGGGCGGGCGCGCGCTATGTCGCCGTGGTGACGGCGGACGAAGGCGGCGAGGCGGGGCTCATCATCCAGTTCGACACGGGGACGGGGCTCGCCACCGTCATCCCCGTCACCGCGCCGCCGGCGGGCAATTCCTACGAGATGTGGACGATCCCGGAGGGGCGGACGCAGCCCGTCTCCCTCGGGCTCCTGCCGCGGGGCGCCGCGCTCCGGCCCGGCTTCACGGCGGCGGAGGGGCAGATCTTCGCCATCAGCCTCGAACCCGAAGGCGGCTCGCCCACCGGCGCGCCCACGCAGCCGCTCTATCACGGGACCCTCGTCCGGGTTGACTGAGCCGCCGGCTTGCGCGCCGGGCGCCGGGCGGCGATAAACCCCGGAAAGCATCAGGGAGAGAGAGCGAGTGACCGACGCGCCCGAAAGCCGCATCCGCGACATGGAGGCCGAAAAGGCCCGCGCCTCCGCCTGGTTCGCCGAATTGCGGGACATGATCTGCGCCGCCTTCGAGCGGCTGGAGGACACGCAGGAAACCGGGCCGCATGCCGGTCTCCCCCCCGGCCGCTTCGAGCGGAAGGAGACGCGCCGCGCGGCGGAGGGCGGCGGCGAGGGCGGCGGCGGCGTCATGAGCGTGATGCGCGGCGGGCGCGTCTTCGAGAAGGTGGGGGTCAACATCTCCACCGTCCACGGCCAGCTCGGCGCGCTGGCGCAGCGCTCGCTCACCGCGCGGAAGGAGATTCCGGGGCTGGCGGAGGACCCGCGCTTCTGGGCGTCCGGCGTCAGCCTCGTCGCCCATATGCGGAGCCCGAAGACGCCGGCGATCCACCTCAACACGCGGATGTTCTGGACGCCGGGCGCCTGGTGGTTCGGCGGGGGGACGGACCTCAACCCGATGGTGGAGGTGGCGGAGGACACCGCCTTCTTCCACGGCGTGCTGAAGGCCGCCTGCGACCGGCACGACGCGGCCTATTACCCGGCGCAAAAGGCCTGGGCGGACGATTACTTCATGATCAGGCACTGGAACGAGCCCCGCGGCGTCGGCGGCATCTTCTATGACGATCTCTGCACCGGAGACTGGGAGGCGGATTTCGCCTATACGCAGGATGTCGGCCGCGCCTTCCTCGACGCCTTCCTGCCGATCACGGAAAAGCGGCGGACCGAGAGCTGGACGGCGGAGGACCGGGAGGTTCAGCTCGTGAAGCGGGGGCGCTACGCCGAGTTCAACCTCGTCTATGACCGGGGCACGAAGTTCGGGCTGGAGACGGGGCACAACCCGGAGGCGGTGCTGATGTCCCTGCCGCCCGAAGCGAAATGGCCCTGAGCGAGGCCTGGAAGGGCTATCGCCACGCGCCGGAGCCGGGAACGCCCGTCTGCCCGCTTTCGGAGGTTCCGGAGGCGGGGACGCTTTGCCTCAATCTCGGGGGCTTCCCGCTGCTCCTCGTGAATGCGGGGGGCGCGCTCCGGGCCTGGGTGAACGCCTGCCCGCATCAATACCTGCCGCTTGACCACAAGGGCTCGCGCCTCCTTTCGGCGGACGGGCGGGTGCTCCGCTGCACGAGCCACGGCGCGGGCTTTCTCGCGGAGACGGGCGAGGGGGTGGAGGGGCCGGGGGCGGGGCTCGCGCTCGATCCGGTTCCGGTTGCGACGGGCGCGGACGGGATGGTGCGGATCGGCTGAGCCTGACCGGTCGGCGCGTCGCCGCGACGCGACGCCGCCCGCTCACTCCCCGAAAAGGTCGCCCGCCCGCCCCGCGCCGCCGGGCGCGGCGAGGCCGAGATGGCGCCAGCCCTTTTCCGCCACCATGCGGCCGCGCGGGGTGCGCTGGATCAGGCCCTGCTGGAGGAGGAAGGGCTCGATCACGTCCTCCACCGCGTCCCGCGTCTCCGCCATGGCCGCGGCGATGGTTTCGACCCCGACCGGGCCGCCATTGTAGTTTTCCGCGATGATCGAGAGATAGCGGAGGTCCGCCGAATCGAGCCCCAGCGCGTCGACCCCGAGGCGGGTGAGCGCCATGTCCGCAATCTCCCGGTCCACCCGCCCGTCGCCCTCGATCAGCGCGAAGTCGATCACCCGGCGGAGGAGGCGGCCGGCGACGCGGGGCGTGCCGCGGCTCCGCCGCGCGATCTCCCGCGCGCCGTCCGGCGTCGCCGGCGCCTTCAGGAGGCGCGCGCCGCGCTCCACGATCTGCACCAGCTCCGCCTCGTCATAGAATTCGAGCCGGACGGGGATGCCGAACCGGTCCCGGAGCGGCGTGGTCAAGAGGCCGAGGCGCGTCGTCGCCCCGATCAGCGTGAAGGGCTGAAGCTCGATCCGCACGGTGCGGGCCGCCGGCCCCTCCCCGATCACGAGGTCGAGCTCGAAATCCTCCATCGCGGGATAGAGCACTTCCTCCACCGCCGGGTTGAGCCGGTGAATCTCGTCGATGAAGAGCACGTCCCGCGCTTCGAGATTGGTGAGGATCGCCGCGAGGTCCCCCGCCCGGGCGATGACCGGCCCCGAGGTCATGCGGAAGCCGACGCCGAGCTCCCGCGCCATGATCTGCGCCAGCGTCGTCTTGCCGAGGCCGGGCGGGCCGTAGAAGAGGAGATGGTCCATCGCCTCCCCCCGCTGGCGGGCGGAGCGGGCGAAGACCTCCAGATTGGCGCGCGCCGCCCGCTGGCCGACGAATTCGGCGAGGCTCTGCGGGCGGAGCGCGCGCTCCGGCGCGTCTTCCGTCAGCGGGTCGGGGCGGAGGAGGGGGTCGGGCTCGGTCATCTCCCCCCTCTCGCCCGCATCACCGGCCCGGCGCAAGCGACTTGAGCGCGGCGCGGATCAGCGCCGGCGCGCCCTCGGCCCCCGCCTCCTCCGCCGCGAGGACGGCGGCGGAGGCTTCGGAGGGCTGGTAGCCGAGATTGGCGAGGGCGGAGAGCGCATCCTCCCGCGCGCTCCGCTCCCCTTTCGGCGCGGCGGCGCGGGGAAGGGGGAGCGGCGCGGCGCCGGCGGGGGCCTTGCCCTTCAGCTCCAGCACGATCCGCTGCGCGAGCTTCGGGCCGACGCCGGGCGCGGCCTTCATCGCCGCCGCATCGCCGAGCGCGACGGCCCGCGCCGCCCCCTCCGCCCCGAGCGCGCCGAGAATGCCGAGCGCCACCTTCGCGCCGACGCCCTGGACGGAGGCGAGGAGGCGGTGCCAGTCCCTCTCCTCCCGCGTCGGATAGCCGAAAAGCTGCTGCGCATCCTCCCGCACGATGTGGACGGTGTAGAGCGCCGCCTCCATCCCCGGCCGGAGCCCGGCGAGGACGCGCGGCGGGGCGTGGACCTCGTAGCCGACGCCCCCCGCCTCGATCAGCGCATGATCCTCCGCCACATGGTCCACCCGCCCCGAGACCTTGCCGATCATCGCGCAGCCTCCGATGCGGCGCGGAGCGCGGGGCCGGCATGCTGCGCATGGCAGATCGCGACGGCCAGCGCATCCGCCGCGTCCGCGCTCGCCGGGTCGGCGCCGGGGAGGAGGAGGCGGACCATGTGGAGGATCTGCGCCTTCTCGGCATGGCCGACGCCCACGACCGTCTTCTTCACCTCGTTGGGCGCATATTCGTGGACGGCGAGCCCCGCCTCCGCCGGGATCAGGAGCGCGACGCCGCGGGCCTGCCCGAGCTTCAGCGCGCCGGCCGGATCCCGGTTCACGAAGGTCTTCTCCACCGCCGCGACCTCTGGCGCATGGCGGGCGAGGACGGCGCGGAGCCCGGCGGCGAGGAGCGCCAGCCGCGGCGCGAGATCGCCCGAATCGGTGGCCACCGCGCCCGAGGCGACATGCCGGAGGCGCCCCCCGGCGCCCGCCTCGATCACCCCCCAGCCCATGCGGCGCAGGCCCGGGTCGATTCCGATGACGCGCATTGAAGAAACCTTGTTGACGCCGCGTTTACGGCTCCTAGCACGAAGCATGAACAACGGCCAGCGCAAAGGCTGAAAGCGACATGCGCGGCGCGTTGTGCGGCGCCACAAAACACCCATGATCCGCACGCATGACGGGCATGACGGCTGCGCATTTGCGGAGCGATTTCAAGGCCCCTAGATGCGCGACATCGAACACCGGGGCGTTGCAGCCCCTGCATCAGGAGCCCGTCATGGCCGTCATCGAGACCTCCCGCGTCGCGCCCTTCGGGGCCATCTCCGTCTTCCGCGCCGTCCAGTTCGGCGAGCGTGTCATCCGCGCCGTCCGCGCCCGCATCGTCGCGGAGCGGACGCACAGCGAGCTCGTCAAGCTCTCCCCGGCCCAGCTCCGCGACATCGGGCTGGGCGACCGCGACCTCGGCGAATTCGCCGCCGAGATCGCCCGCCGCCGGGGCTGATCCCCGCCAGGGACCGGAGCGGCCGCCCCCCCGGGGGCGGCCGTTTCGATTCAGGCGTCGAGCGTCAGCGTCGTCCAGTCCCCGTCCCGCGTCAGGCGCCGGCGGGAGAAGCCCCAGGCGCGATAGACCGCCTCCACCCCCGCCGCCTGCCCGTTGAGGATGCCGGAAAGCACGACGACGCCGCCCGGCGCCACGTGGCGGCGCATGGCGGGCGCGAGGCGCTTCAGCGGGTTCGCCAGGATGTTCGCGAGCACGAGGTCATAGGGCGCCGAAGCGCGGAGCGCCGGATGCGCGAAGCCCGGCGCCCGCAGCGCCCGGATCCAGGGGCCGAGCCGGTTCGCCGCCGCGTTGGCCCGCGCCGTCTCCGCCGCGACCGGATCGATGTCGGAGGCGAGGGCGGGCGCGCGCCAGAGCGAGGCCGCCGCCATCGCCAGCACGCCCGTCCCCGCGCCGATATCCGCGACGCGGCGCGGGCGGAAGCCGGATTTCGCGAGATGATGGATGGCGAGGAGGCAGCCGCGCGTCGTGCCGTGATGCCCGGTGCCGAAGGCCATCGCCGCCTCGATCTCCAGCGCATGGCGGCGGCCGGCGGCGCGCGCCCGGTCATGCGCGCCATGGACGAGGAAGCGCCCGGCGGAGACGGGCGCAAGCTCCCGCTGCACCTCGGAAACCCAGTCCCTCTCCCCGATCTCGGAAACGGCGAAGGGCCGCGCGCCGAAGGCCGCGGCGGCGAGGGCGAGGGCCGCGCCGGGCGGCGCCGTATCGAACCAGGCCGCGACCTCGAAGAGGCCGCTCCCGTCCTCGATCTCCATGACGCCGACGCCGTAGGGCGCAGGCTCCGCCGCCTCCAGCGCCTCGCCCAGCGCGGCGGCTTCCGCTGCGCCCGGAAGGGTCGTGATCGCGCTCCAGATCGGCATCTCTTCTTCCTTCCGCCGCGCGTTCACGCCTCATCAGGCTTGTTGCGGCATGATGGAGCGGGCGCAGACTTGCCGCACCCGCTCGACGCTTCCATAGTGCGGCGCAGGCTGCTATAGCAAGCCATGCGCGGCTTGCGTGTTGGGGTGTTGCGTGATCCTGAGGAAGAGCACGAAGTTCCTTCAGAATGAAGCTGCGTCGATGGCGACGCAGGTCGTCGTCTTTTCCGTCCTTCTCTTCGGAACGTCCGGCGTGGTGATCGATTTCGGCCGCGTCTATTCCGAACATTCGCGCATGCAGGCCTTCACGGACCAGGCCGCGCTCGCCGCCGCGGCGGAGCTCGACGGCGCGAGCGACGCGATCGAGCGGGCCGTTGATTCGGTGTTCGCGGGCGGCCTCGCGCCCAAGGCCGCGGCGTTCAGCGAGGGCGACGGCGCCGAGTTCGGCATCTCGCATCTCTTCTTCCTCTCCGACCTTTCGGATGACAGCGGCGCGCAATACAATCTCGCGGCGGATATCGGCGGGCCGGACCTCCTGCACACCGCCTTCGCGAATGGCGGCTCCTCCGGGATGGAGGACGCGGCCGCCTCCGCCTCCGCGCGCTTCGTCGTCGCCGTCGCGGAGGAGCGATCCGTTCGCAACTCCCTGATGCGGCTCATCAACTCGGCCGGCTCCGACACCGTGCGGGAGACCAACGTGGTGCGGACCGTCGCGGCAGCGACGCGGAAGCGGCTCGCCTGCGGCGCGCTTTCCAACCTCGTCGTCTGCAACCCCTGGGAGGGGACGGAGGGCGGCTCCTTCGAGGAGGCGACGCGCGACCCGGCCAATGTCGGCATCCAGTTCCGCCATGTCGCGGACGGCCAGATGGATTTGGACGGCGCGCTGACCCGGCCGAACAGCCTCGCGCGGCGGCTCGCGCTGAACGGCCCGGCGGCCGTGCGCGCGATCTGCTCCGATCCGCTCACCCTGCCGGGCGCCGACCCGGCGATGACGGCGGAGGAGGCGGCGACGGCTTTCGCGATCTGCATGATGGCCTCCGCGCGGGAAGAGGAGTTCTGCATCGGCGAGGACGTCGCCTTCGTCGCCGCCTCGCCCGAGGAGGTGACGACCGCGCTCGGCACCGCCTTCGACATGTGGGACGAGCCCATCTCCGGCGTGCTGGACTGGGACCTCGACGCCGAGGGCGAGCACAGCCAGCTTGTCGATTCCGACGGCAATTCGCTCTTCAACCCGGGAACGGCGCATCCGCTGCGGGACGAATCGATCCTGTTCCAGCCGGACCTCGACATCCTCAAGGGGCGCATCTGGGACGAGCCGACGGCGATCGCGAACGCGGCGTTCGGCATTCCCGCCTCGTCCCGGCTGAACCATCCGAAGATCGCGCAATATGACGACTACAACCTGCGCCTGAACCCGTGCTTCCGCTCCGGGCTCGCCAGCAACTGCCTCGACGACGGGACGGGGGAGATCTTCGACTACGTCGCGCAGCCGACGACCTATTCCAACGTCGCGAACTTCTACACCTCCTATTTCCCGAACCGCTTCTTCCGGGATTTCGAGCTGCCGCCGTTCGAGACGACAACGTTCTACGACGCCTATCTGCTGGAGCGGGAGGACTGGCTGCACAGCCGGGACACCTATACCCTGCCCACCGGGATCACGGTGCTTGCGGGCCAGTCCCTCGCCGAGGCGGGGGAGGACGGCTCGCTCGACACGCATCTCGGCGCGCCGGACGAATTCGTGGCGCAGATCCAGACCCGGCGCGCCTATGACGCGGACGGGAACCCGATCGACGTGAACGAAGACGGGCTGGTGAATGCGCTCGATGTCGAGCCGGCCTATTCCAACTTCACCTACAATCCGCCGCTCAGCCCGATCGACCGCAGCCTGGAGCGGCGGGTGATGAACGCGACCGTGGTGAATTGCGGTGCGGCGCAGGTCGGCGATGACGGCGTGGCGCGGGCGCCGGTCGTCGGGTTTGCCGAGCTCTTCCTGCTCCAGCCGCCGGTCCCCGCCTGCGCCGACGGTTCGGAGAATTGCCTCAACCGCGATCTCGTCAGCTCGACGATCTATTCCGAGTTCATCGGCCAGTCGGAGATGACGGAGACGGTCTACGCCGTTCTCGTCCGCTGAGCCGCCGCCACGCGGCGGCGGCGGCGTGAGGCCTCAGGCGGTGAGGCCGACCGGGCAGGAGACGCCAGTTCCCCCCACGCCGCAATAGCCGCCGGGATTCTTGGCCAGATACTGCTGGTGGTAATCCTCCGCATAGTAGAAGGCGGGGGCGTCGATGATCTCCGTCGTGATCCGCCCGAACCCGGACCCGGCCAGGCGCTTCTGGAAGACCTCGCGGCTGGCTTCGGCGGCGGCGCGCTGCTCCGGCGAGAAGGCGTAGATTCCGGAGCGATACTGCGTGCCGACATCGTTGCCCTGCCGCATCCCCTGCGTCGGGTCATGCCCTTCCCAGAACGTCCTGAGCAGCCGGTCATAGCCGATCTGCGCCGGGTCGAAGGCGACGAGCACGACCTCGTTATGCCCGGTCGCGCCGGTGCAGACCTCCCGGTAGGTCGGGTTCGGCGTCTCGCCGCCGGCATAGCCGACGGCGGTGACCCAGACCCCGGGGAGCGACCAGAACATCCGCTCCACGCCCCAGAAGCAGCCCATGCCGAACATCGCCTTTTCGAGATGGCCGGGGATCGGCTGGAGCGGGCGGCCGTTGAGGAAATGCGCCTCCGCCGTCGCGATCGGCTCCGTCCGGCCGCGAAGGGCCATGCCGGGCGCGGGGAGTTCGGGCTTGCGAAAGAGACTGAACATCGGAAGGCTCCTTGTGCTGCGCTCCAATGTAATCCCGCGAGGCCGCGGGAAAAGCCCGTTCGAAATGAACATTCCGCGAACAGGGGCTTTGCCTGAGGCCGGCTTCGGGCTAGACTCGCGCCCCATGAGCGATCCGGCCTTCGACCCCGATCTCGGGGACGCTTTCGACGCATGGGAGGGGCGGCGCCTCTCCGACATGGCGCGCGCGCCCGGGCCCGCCGGCGCGGCCTGGCTCGACGGGCTGAACGCGCCGCAGCGCGCGGCGGTGGAGATGCTGGACGGGCCGGTCCTGATGCTCGCCGGCGCGGGCACGGGCAAGACCAAGGCGCTCACCTGCCGCATCGCGCAATTGCTCGCCACGGGCCGCGCGCAGCCGAACGAGATCCTCGCCGTCACCTTCACCAACAAGGCGGCGCGGGAGATGAAGGCGCGGGTCGGCGCGCTGATCGGCGGGGCGGTGGAGGGGATGCCCTGGCTCGGCACGTTCCATTCGCTCTCGGTCAAGCTCCTCCGCCGCCATGCGGAGCTTGTCGGGCTGAAGCCGAACTTCACGATCCTCGATACGGACGACCAGCTCCGCCTGATGAAGCAGCTCATCCAGGCGGAGGGGATCGACGACAAGCGCTTCCCCGCACGGCAGCTCGCCGCCGTGATCGACCGCTGGAAGAACCGCGCAGTGACGCCGGACCGCGTGCCGGCGGCGGATGCGCGCGCCTTCGCCGGCCATGGCCCGGCGCTCTACGCGCTCTACCAGGAGCGCCTGAAGGTCCTGAACGCCTGCGATTTCGGGGACCTGCTGCTGCATGTCGTCCGCATCTTCCAGGAGCACGAGGACGTGCTGGCCCGCTACCAGCGCCGGTTCCGCTATATCCTCGTGGACGAGTATCAGGACACCAACATCGCGCAATATCTCTGGCTCCGGCTGCTGGCGCAGGGCCACCGCAACCTCTGCTGCGTGGGGGACGACGACCAGTCGATCTATGGCTGGCGGGGCGCCGAGGTCGGCAACATCCTGAAATTCGAGAAGGATTTTCCCGGCGCGAAGGTCATCCGGCTGGAGCAGAACTACCGCTCCACCCCGCACATCCTCGCCGCCGCCTCCGCCGTCATCGCCGGGAACGAGGAGCGGCTCGGCAAGACGCTCTGGACCGAGGAGGAGGGCGGCGAGGCGGTGCGGCTCACCGGCCTCTGGGACGGGGAGGAGGAGGCGCGCTGGATCGGGGAGGAGATCGAGCGGCTGGAGAGGGGCTCACGCGGGGCTGATCCGGTCTCCCCCGACGAGATGGCGGTGCTGGTCCGCGCCTCCTTCCAGATGCGCGCCTTCGAGGACCGCTTCCTCTCCATCGGCCTGCCCTATCGCGTCATCGGCGGCCCGCGCTTCTACGAGCGCATGGAGATACGGGACGCGATGGCCTATTTCCGCGTCGTGACCTCGCCGGATGACGGGCTCGCCTTCGAGCGGATCGTGAACACGCCGAAGCGCGGCCTCGGCGACAAGGCGCAGGCGACGATCAACACGGTGGCGCGGGAAAACGGCGTGAGCCTTCTCGAAGCGGCGCGCATTCTCACGGTCGAGGGCGGGCTGCCGCGCGGGGCGGAGGCGGCGCTCCGCTCCCTCGTCGCGATGTTCGACACATGGATCGCGCGGGCCCGGGCGCCCGGCTTCGACCATGTCGAGGGCGCGATGCAGATGCTGGAGGATTTCGGCTATCTCGACCATTGGCGGAACGACAAGTCCGCCGAGGCGCCGGGGCGGCTCGAAAACGTCAAGGAGCTGGTCAAGGCGCTGGAGGAGTTCGAGAATCTCCAGGGCTTCCTCGAACATGTCTCGCTCGTCATGGAGAACGAGCAGGAGGATGCCGCGCCCAAGGTCTCGATCATGACCTATCATGCCTCGAAGGGCTTGGAATTCGACTGCGTGTTCCTCCCCGGCTGGGAGGACGGGCTCTTCCCCTCGCAGCGCTCGATGGACGAGAGCGGGAAGGCCGGCCTGGAGGAGGAGCGGCGGCTCGCCTATGTCGGCATGACGCGGGCGCGGCGGCACCTGACGATCAGCTTCGCGGCCAACCGGCGCGTCTACAACCAGTGGCAAAGCGCCCTGCCCTCCCGCTTCGTGGACGAATTGCCGAAGGCGCATGTCGAGGTGCTGACGCCGCCGGGCCTCTATGGCGGCGGCTATGGCGCGGCGGGCATGGCGCGGGGCTCGGTGCTGGAGGAGCGGGCGGCGGCGGCCTCGGCCTACAACTCGCCGGGCTGGGCGCGGATGCAGGCCAATGCGGGGCGGCGGCATCTCCGCGCGCCCGCCGAGGCGAAGGGCCTCGTGATCGACGCCGAGGCCGCCTCCGGCTACGGGCTGGGCGACCGGGTGTTCCACCAGAAATTCGGCTATGGCGCCGTGACGGAGATCGAGGGCGACAAGCTGACCGTCGCCTTCGAGAAGGCGGGGGAAAAGAAGGTCGTCGCCCGCTTCGTCACCGCGGCGGAGGACATCCCTTTCTGACTCAGGCGCGCGCGCGGGGCCCCGGAGCCCGGAGCCGGCTTCGGCGGCGTGATGTTCGGCGGGCGGGAGCGGGTTGCGCCCGGGAGTCGTCATGGCTGGCTCCGTCCATGCCGCCTTGCAGCATGAACAGGGGAAGCTGACGTCAACGTCACCCCATTCGCGGATATCTTGCCATGCGGTTAACGCATGGCCCCCGAAAACGAAAAGGGCGGGCCTTCCGGCCCGCCCCGTCCCGTCCGGTCCCTGCGCTCAGCGCGCGCGGCGCGCCACGGCGCGGATTTCCCCGCGGGTGACGCCGATATCGTCCAGCTCGGCGTCGGTGAGCGCGGACAGCGCCGCGACCGTCGCGCGATAGGACCGCCAGGCGCGCCAGCGCGCGACAAGGGTCGGAACATACCCGCCCAGCGCGCTGTCGCCGCGGGCGGCGTGGGTTTCACTCATGTAAGCCATGATCGGCTCCTGCTTCCGTTTTGTTGCTACGCTGCTGCAGATGGTGCACCGCAACAACAGAGGCAAGAGGGAAGTCGAGCAAATCGGGCATGCGCGCCGCGCATGGCTCTGCGCGTTTCGTCACAATCGCAGCCCGGGCGCGGCCCGGCGGAAATTCCGCGCCGGGGGGCTGGCGGCGCGCGTTTCCGCCGCTATCGTCTGCGGCGACCATTCGGAAGAGGAGAGCCCCATGAGCAAGTTCGGCGTGAGCCAGCCGGTCCGGCGCAAGGAAGACGCGCGGTTCCTCACCGGCGCGGGCCGCTATCTGGCCGACATCAAGGCGGAGGGCGCGGCTGTCGGCCTCTTCCTCCGCAGCCCGGTCGCCCATGCCGAAATCGCCTTGATCGACGTCTCGGCCGCTAGGGCCGCGCCGGGCGTTATCGGCGTCTGGACCGGGGCGGACCTCGACAAGGCGATCAAGAACGAGCTCGCCTTCGGCGTGGTGCAGAACAAGGACGGCTCCAACGGCACGGCCGGGCGGCGCCCCTGCCTCGCCTCGGGCCGCGTGCGCCATGTGGGCGAGGCGGTGGCCTTCGTCGCGGCGGAGACGCTGGCCGAGGCGCGGGACGCGCTGGAGCTGATCGAGGTCGAATATGACGACCTGCCCGTGGTGGCGGACACCGACCGCGCCCTCCTCCCCGGCGCCGCCGAAATCCACCCCGAGTCGCCCGGCAACATCGCCTTCGACTGGGCGAAGGGGGACGACGCGGCGGTGCAGAAGGCCTTCGCCTCCGCCGCGCACAAGGTGAAGCTGACGATCGTGGACAACAAGGTCGTCGCCCATTCGATGGAGACGCGCGGCTGCATGGCCTCGTGGGACGGGACGGACCTTCGCGTCGCCTATGGCGGGCAGGGGCCCTGGGGCGTGCGGGCGGAGCTTTCCGGCATCCTCGGGCTCGATCCGAAGAACGTGCATGTGAGCCACCCCGATGTCGGCGGCGGCTTCGGCACCAAGAGCTTCATCCACCCGGAATACCCGGCCGTCGCCTTCGCCGCGAAGGAGACGGGGCGCACGATCCGCTGGGTCGCGGAGCGCTCCGAGGGCGCGCTTTCCGACGTGATGGGGCGGGACCATTACACGACCTGCGAGGCCAGCTTCGACAAGGAGCTGAAGCTGACCGCCCTGCGCTTCGACTGCGTGGCGGGGATGGGCGCCTATTGCTCCACCTATGCGCAATACATCCCTTCCGAGCTGGCGCTGAAGGTGCTGACGGGCGCCTATGACATCCAGACCGTCTATTTCGCCTGCAAGGGCGTCTTCTCCAACACCACGCCGATCGACGCCTATCGCGGCGCCGGGCGGCCCGAGCAGATCTATGCGCTGGAGCGGCTCATGGACCATGCGGCGCGGGAGATCGGGGTGGACGCGGCGGAGCTGCGGCGGCGCAACTTCATCCGGCAGTTCCCCTATGTCACCGCCTCCGGCGAGACCTATGACGTGGGCGATTTCGACCGGGTGATGACCCATGCGCTGAAGGCGGCGGATGTCGCCGGCTTCCCGGCCCGCCGCGCGGCGGCGGAGGCTGAGGGCAAGGCGCTCGGCCTCGGCACCTGCTATTATGTGGAGTCGATCCTCGGCGACCAGACCGAGGGCGCGCATATCGAGTTCGCGGAGGATGGCGGCGTCAACCTCTATGTCGGCACCAAGTCCACCGGGCAGGGGCACGAGACGGTCTTCGCCCAGTTCCTGCACAGCCGCGCCGGCATCCCCTTCGAGAAGATCACGATGATCGAGGGGGACACGGACCGCATCGCCAAGGGCGGCGGCACCGGCGGCTCCCGCTCCGTCACCATGCAGGGCAGCGCGATCAACGCCATCGCCGACCAGATGATCGAGGCCTTCCGCCCGCTGGCGGAGGATGAGCTCGAGGCCGCGGCGGCGGACATCGTGTTCGAGGACGGCGCCTTCCGCATCGCGGGGACGGACAAGAGCGTGGACGTGATGGCGCTGGCCGAGAAGGCGCGGCGCGAGGGCAAGACGGAGCTTCTGAGCCACAAGGGCTCCAACACCGTCCCCGGCCGCTCCTATCCGAACGGCTGCCACATCGCGGAGGTGGAGGTGGACCCGGAGACGGGGCTGATGAAGGTCGTCCGCTATACGGTGACGGACGATTTCGGCATCCTGATGAACCCGATGCTGGCCGAGGGGCAGGTCCATGGCGGCGTCGCCCAGGGGATCGGGCAGGCGATCACCGAGCGGGTCGCCTATGACGAGGACGGGCAGCCGCTCTTCACCTCCTTCATGGACTACGCGATGCCGCGGGCGGACGACATGCCGATGATCGCCTTCGCGCATGAGGGCACGCCCTCCACCGCCAACGCCATCGGCATGAAGGGCTGCGGCGAGGCGGGCACGGTCGGCGCGCTCGCGGCGGTGACGAATGCCGGGCTCGACGCGCTGAAGAGCCTCGGCGTGACCCATGTGGACATGCCGATGACGCCGGACCGCGTCTGGGGCTGGCTCGAGGCGGCGAAGGGGGCGAAGGCCGCGTGAGCGGCCCGACGCCGGAGGCGCTGCTCGCGCTCGAACGCGAAGTCTGGGAGGCGCTCCGCCGCGGCGACGCGGCGGCGGACGCCGCTCTTCTCTCCGAGGATTTCGTCGGCGTCTATCCCGACGGCTTCGCCGGGCGCGCGGCCCACGCCGCGCAACTCTCGGCGGGGCCAAGCATTGCGCGCTACGAAATCGGCGACGCCCGCATGATTGCGCTCGGCGAAGGCGCGGCGCTCCTCAGCTACGAGGCGCTCTATGCCAAGCCGGGCGGCGCCGATCAGCGAATGTTCGTCTCCTCGCTCTGGGCGCTGCGGGATGGCCGCTGGCTGAACATTTTCAGCCAGGACACGCCCGCCGCCTGACCGGGGAAAAGAGACGGAAGATCATCCCCGCCCCTTTCCGCCTTCCGTTACGGCCGCTATCAAGTCTCCAAACGGAAACGGGAGGGACGGGATGCGGCTCAAGGGCAAGCGCGCGCTGGTGACGGCGGCGGGGCAGGGGATCGGGCGCGCCTGCGCCGAAGCCTTTGCGGCGGAGGGCGCGGAGGTCTTCGCGACCGATGTGAAGGCCGATCTCCTGAAAGGCTTCAACGGCGGCGAGGTCTTCGCGCTCGACGCGCTGGACCCGGACTCGATCCGGGCGGGCGTGGAGCGGGCGCGGCCCGACGTGGTGCTGAACGCCGCCGGCTTCGTCCATGCCGGCACGGTGCTGGATGCGACCGAGGAGGAATGGGACTTCGCCTTCAACCTCAACGTCCGCTCGCAGTTCCGGGTGATGAAGGCGGCGATTCCGGGGATGATCGCGCGGGGCGGCGGCTCCATCGTCAACATCGGCTCGGCGGCGGGCGTCCATGTCGGCGCGCCGAACCGCGCGATCTACGGCGCCACCAAGGCCGCGATCGAGGGGCTCTCCAAGGCCGTCGCGCGGGACCACATCACGCAAGGAGTCCGCGTCAACATCATCTGCCCCGGCACGGTGGACACGCCGTCCCTGCATGAAAGGCTTCGCGCCACCGGCGATTACGAGAAGGCGATGAAGGATTTCATCGCGCGGCAGCCGATGGGCCGCCTTTCCGGCCCGGAGGAGATCGCGAAGCTCGCCATCTACCTCGCCTCGGACGAAAGCGCCTTCGTCACCGGCCAGGCGCATCTGATCGACGGGGGGTGGTCGCTGTGAACGCCTATGATCTCAAGGGCCGCAAGGCCGTCGTCACCGGCGGGGCGCAGGGCATCGGCCGCGCCATTTCCGAGCGCTTCATCGAGGCGGGCGCGAAAGTCACCATCTGGGACGTCGACCGTTCGATGGCCGAGGCGATGTGCGCCGAGACGGGCGCGAGCTACGTCACGCCGAACCTGACCGACTGGGACGCCGTGCGCTCCGCCGCCGCGCGGACCGAGGCGGAGATGGGCGGGATCGACATCCTCGTGAACAACGCCGGCATCGCCGGCATGAACACGACCGTCGCGGAATACCCGGTCGAGGAATGGCGCCGCGTGCTCGACATCAACCTCAACGGCGTCTTCCATTGCTGCAAGGCGGTGACGCCGATCATGACGAAGGCGGGCTACGGCCGCATCGTCAACATCGCCTCCATCGCGGGGAAGGAGGGCAACCCGAACGCTTCCGCCTATTCCGCCTCCAAGGCGGGCGTGATCGCGCTCACGAAATCGCTCGGCAAGGAGCTGGCGGGGCAGGACATCGCGGTGAACTGCGTGACCCCGGCGGCGGCGAAGACGGCGATCTTCGACCAGATGACCCAGAGCCATATCGACTTCATGCTCTCGAAGATCCCGCGCGGGCGCTTCGTGAAGGTGGAGGAGATCGCCTCGCTCGTCTGCTGGCTCGCCTCCGCGGAGAACAGCTTCACGACCGGCGGGGTGTTCGACATTTCCGGCGGCCGCGCGACCTATTGAGACCGCCCGCATGTCCCCGGCCTTGAGCCGGGGCCTCGCGGAGCGGAGCGCCAACAACATCGAGGTCCCGGCTCAAGGCCGGGACCGGGGAATCGGGGAGAGACACACATGCATGTTCTGATCACGGGCGGCGGCGGCTTTCTCGGCGTCAAGCTCGCGCGGCTTCTGGCGGCGCAGGGGACGGTCCGGGGCAAGGCCATCACGAAGCTGACGCAGGCCGATCTCTTCGCGCCCGAGCCGGTGAAGGCCCCCTTCCCGACCGAGGGCGTCGCGCTCGACATTGCGGACCGGGCGGCGGTGGACGCCGCCTTCGCCGCGAAGCCGGATTGCATCTTCCACCTCGCCGCCGTGGTTTCCGGGCAGGCCGAGGCGGAATTCGACATCGGGATGCGCGTGAACCTCCACGGCACGCTCAACCTGCTGGAAGCCGCGCGCCATGCCGGCAACCGCCCGATCTTCGTCTTCACCTCTTCCATCGCCGTCTATGGCGGCGAGATTCCGGAGATGATCGAGGACTGGACGATCCTCAACCCGCAGACCTCCTATGGCGCGCAGAAGGCGGCGGGCGAGCTGATGGTCACGGATTACAGCCGCAAGGGCTTCATCGACGGGCGGGGGCTCCGGCTCCCCACCGTCACCGTCCGCCCCGGCAAGCCGAACGCCGCGGCCTCCTCCTTCATGTCCTCGATCTTCCGCGAGCCGCTGCAGGGCGAGGAGGCGAACTGCCCGGTCTCCGAGGAGTATCCGATCTGGAACTCGGCGCCGCGCAACGTGGTCGCCAACATCGCCTGGGCCGCGGAGATCCCCGAAGAGGAGTGGGGCCAGAACCGCTGCCTCGCCATTCCGGGCCAGACCAACACGGTGCGGGAGATGGTGGACGCGATGACCCGCGTCGCCGGCTCCAACGCCGCCGGGCGCATCACCTGGAAGCCGGACCCCTTCGTGCAGAAGATCTGCGCGGGCTGGCGGGCGCATATCAACCCGGCCAAGGCGCTCCGGCTCGGCTTCCGGCAGGATGCGACCTTCGAGGACAATATCCGCTGGTTCCTCGAGGACGACATCAGGAAATGATCCGGGGGCGGGAGGACCGGCCGGGCCTCGCGGTCGGCCTCGCGCTCTCGACCTACATCGCCTTCACCTGCATCGACACCTCGGCCAAATGGCTGATCGAGGCGGCGATGCCCGTCGCCGTCGTCGTCTTCGTCCGCTATCTCGGGCATCTCCTCATGGTCTGCCTCGTCGCCGCGCGGTCGGAGGGATGGGGGCTCCTCAGGATGCGGAAGCCCGGGCTGACGCTGATCCGCGGGACGATGCTGGTGACGGCGACCTTCGCCAACTTCACCGCCCTCCAGTATCTGCCGATGACGGTGACGACCTCGATCTTCTTCATCTCGCCGCTCATCATCACGGCGATGGCGGCGCTCTTCCTGAAGGAGCGGGTGGGGCCGCGGCGCTGGGCGGCCGTCGTGGTCGGCCTTTTCGGCGTCCTCGTCATCACCCGGCCCTGGGGCGCGGCCTTCCACTGGGCGATGCTGGTGAGCCTGATCCCGCCGACGGCGAGCGCGGTCTACACCCTCATCACGCGCCGCCTCGCGGGCGTGGAGGGGCCGGACACGATGCAGTTCTACGCCGCGCTCATCCCCGTCGTCATCCTCGCGCCCTTCGCGCTCGGGGACTGGACCTGGCCGGAAGGGGGCTGGAGCTGGGCGGCCTTCCTCCTCATCGGCGTCTTCGGCTGGCTCGGGCACCAGATCTTCACCCTCGCCCACCGCTTCGCCGGCGCGGCGACGCTGGCGCCGCTCACCTACACGCATATCGTCTGGATCTCGCTTTCGAGCTGGCTGATCTTCGCCCAGCCGCCGGATTTCTGGACGGTGGCGGGCGCCGGGATCATCATCGCCTCGGGCCTCTATGTCTGGCTCCGCGAGCGGCGCCTGTCGGGCGGCTGAACCCCCGCGAAAACCGCCCCCCCGCTCTTGCCATTTCCCCGCCCGGGCGCTACGCACCTCGCCGCGGCCCTCGGAGGGGTGGCAGAGCGGTCAAATGCAACGGACTGTAAATCCGTCGGGGCAACCCTACGCTGGTTCGAATCCAGCCCCCTCCACCACCCGCCCCTTGCACCCCATCGCCAGACATCGCTGAACCGCAAGGAATGCTTCGTTTTGCGCCGAAACAGCGTCGCCCTGTGTCGCATCTGGACGCGGGGAAGCGCAGATGATATGTGGGTTGGAATGTGGGTTTCCCGGAAGGGCCTCCGATGACCGACGCGCCTGCCCCACAAAAACGCGGCAAGTCCAAGGGCCGCCATCCGGTTGACCGCCTCACGGCGAAAGCGGTCGCGAACGCGAAACCAGGCCGCCATGCGGACGGAAACGGCCTTTATCTCGTCGTCGATTCCACCGGCGCGCGGCGCTGGCTGCTCAGGATCGTCGCCGGAAACCGGCGGATCGACCTCGGGCTCGGCGGCGCGGCCTATGTCTCGCTCGCCGACGCGCGGGCCGAGGCGCGGCGCCTCCGCGCCATCGCACGAGCCGGCGGAGACCCGAAAGCGGCGCGAGACTCTGCGAAGCGCGACGCGCCGACCTTTGAGGAGGCGGCGAAGACCGTCTTTCGCGAGCAGGTCGAGCCCGTCGCCAAGCCAGGGCGGCATGTGGGCGAATGGCTCCGCTCGCTGGAGCGCGCCGCCTTCCCGACCATGGGCAAGACGCCCGTGAACCTGATCGGCGAGGCGGACGTGCTCAAGGTGCTCTCCCCGATCTGGCACGAGACGCCGGAGACGGCGCGCCGCATCCGCCGGCGCATGGCGCAAGTGCTCGAATGGGCCCGCGCCGCCGGCCATCGGAGCGGCGAGAACCCGGTGGATCGTGTGAAGCCCGGGGCTGGCCTCGCCAAGCAGCGGGACAAGGTGAAGCACTTCGCGGCGCTTCCTTATGACGAACTACCCGCGCTCTGGCCGCGCCTTCTCGCTGTCGAGGGCATGGGCGCCGCTGCGCTCCGCTTCGCGATCCTCACCGCCGCCCGCTCCGGCGAGGTCCGCGGCGCGACATGGGACGAGATCGACGAGGAGGCGAAGGTCTGGTCCATCCCCGGCGAGCGGATGAAGGCGGGCGAAGACCACCGCGTTCCCCTCTCCGCCGCCGCGCTGACCGAGATCGAGCGGGTGAAGCCGCTGGCGAATGTCCGCGGTGGCGGATTGGTCTTCCCGAGCCGAATGGGAACCCTTGTCTCTGACATGACGCTCGCCGCAGTGCTGAAGCGGCTGGATGTGGGCGTGACCGTCCACGGCTTCCGGAGCACCTTCCGCGACTGGTGCGAAGAACGCGCGCGCGCCCGCCGTGCGGTCTCGGAAGCCGCGCTGGCGCACAAGGTCGAGGACAAGGTGGAGCGGGCCTATCGGAGGGGTGATCTTCTCAAGGAGAGGACGCCGCTGATGGACCACTGGGCGCGCTTCGTGACGGGCGCGACTGGAGAAGTCGTAGCACTCCGCGCAGGTGGAATGTGATGGCTATGGATCGTAAAAAGAAACTGCCACCCGGACCGGAGCGCGATCAGGCAGTCTGTAATGTTCTTTCCAGGCTTATCGGCAGGGAAGTGCGCCCTTGGACGGACGACGTGAGCCATTTTGGCGCTGCCGGAGGATTCGGCCCGGCCGTTGCACCCAATCTTCAATTTCTTCCTTCACGTAAAACTAAAAAAGAATACAATAATTCTTTAAAGATACATGAGGCAATCCTGAGTGCCGCTCTCTCTCTAAGATCTTGGATGAAGGAGCTTTCTAATGAAGATATAGCCTCTTTAGACGACACCATAAAGCTTTTGGAGGGGCCACAATTCTTAAAATCAGAGCGACAACCGCTTCTCGGCATTGTAACCACACTGGGAATTAGAGATACTCTTGATCTATCAAATGCGATAATGGCTTTGGCTGTAGCAAATAAAGTTGAGCAATTAGAGTTAGAGATTTCCGCTTTTGTCCCAAAGAGGCCAGATGGAGGAGCTTATCCTGCTGATCTTCAAGCTGAGCAGGTAGTTCGTCGAATGGCAATATGGTTTCGCAAGGCGACCGGCGAGCTTCCTGCCGCTGCCTTCCATGGGGTTCAGCCGTCCAATCCGTTCTCGCGAGCGGTTGCCGAGATTCATGAACTATTGGAACTACCGCGCCCGAATGCACGGCAGGTGGGGCGAGCCTGTGATGCATGCGCAGAACTCTTCGGAGTGGCAACACGGACTATCGGAGCCCCTCGCAGTCCGTAATGGTGCGCAGCGTCGCGCCGTCAAACGCACCTCGCATATCCCCGCCGCATCGAATGTCTCACCGATGCGGAGGTCTATATGTCGGGCGCTGAGAAAACGACTCAGAGAAGCTGGAGCCGCAGCGACAAGTCGCTGTCTGTGGGTGGCAAGCGCAAGCGCGAGCGCATTCTCAAGAACCTCGAAACCGCTGTCACCTGGAACGCCGATGAGGTCGCCGCCTATCTCGGCTGCCACGTTGCGACGGTTTGGCGGAAGGTTCATTCCGGCGATCTTCCCAAGCCGATCAAGATCGTCGGCCGCACCGTCTGGCGCCGCGCCGAGATCGAGGCGCTGATCGAGGGGGCCGAGTAATGGCCGCGCGCGATCACATCACGGACACCGAAGCGAGCCTCCCCTTCTCGACCGCCATTTCGGAAAGGCGGTGAGGCTGTGGCGAAAACGAAAACCGCCCCGCCGGGTCTGACCGGCGAGGCGGAGGGTCGTCAAGTTTCATCAGTTGACGCTCATGAAACTAGGCCCCTTCGCCACACTCAGCAAGAGCCCGTCGCGCCCGATCCGGCGCGGCAGAGCAACGAACACATCAAACCGAAGCCGCCGCTCGCCTCTCTCATGGTCATCGAAGGCGGCGTCGCTCGCGCGCCGTCCGACTATGAGCGCGTCGTCGCGGCGCGGCGCGGGGGCGTGAGATGAGCGCTCCGCTTCGCATCATCGCCCACCGCGTCGCCTGGCCTTCGCACGCCGAGCGGCCCGAGCGTTCCGGGCTTCGGCTGCGCTGGGACGCATTCGATGAGACGGGCGATCTCCTCGCCGCCTCCACCGAATGGCCGCTGGCGGACGGGGCGCTTGCCCTCTTTCGCGGCGGAGCCGATCCCGAGACGCTCGTCACCATGCGGCATGAGGGGGCGACTTCCGACTGCATTGAGCCGATCCCACTCCGCGTGCCGGCGAAGCTCGGAGCGAGGCGCGAGACTCGGGCAGCATCTGCTTTGCTGCGGCTCCGGCGCAAGGCGCATCGTGAGGAGACGTACGAGGCGACGCGGATGGGGGGGGAGGGCCAGTCGGAGGACGAACGGGGCATAAACCCGGAGTTTCGCCTAGGCTCACTGCCGTGAAAGAGAACGGCATACCTGAAAAACGCCGCGCCGTTCGAAAACCCAATGCGACCGGGCGAGACGGCGCAAGAGCCCGGAAGGGCAATCCCGTCTCGCGGCCGGCAGATTGCGGCGTCAATCAGTTCGTCTGGCTGCCTGTCGACTTGCTCGCGTCGTCAGCGTTCCGTGTTCTCAGCGTCAATGCGCGACGGGTCGTCGACCGGCTGCTCCTTGAGCATGCCGCCCACGGTGGAACAGCGAACGGCGAACTCGTTGTCAGTTACCAGCAGTTTGAAGAGTCTGGCGTAACTAAGAACCTCGTCGCCAAAGCGATCCGCGAGGCGGAAGCGGCGGGGCTTGTTTCGGTGCAACGGCGTGGGCGTATCGCTGACGGTCGAAACCAGCCTTTGCTTTACCGTCTCACATGGTTGGGCGCATGGAGGCCCGACGGGGAAAGGATGGGCCCCACTCACGAATGGAAGGGCCGAAGCGCCGATGACGTCCGTCGCGAGCTTGAGCGCGTAAAGAACGAGCATGAAGCTCGAGTCCGGTCACGGGACGCGGGCAAGGTCGTTGCTCTCCGTCCCCAAAAATCGAAGCAAACCCCCTGATCCGAGGGCGCCGCCACCCCCAGAACTGCGGGTTTCAACAATCCTTCCTTAAAGCGGTGACGCCCATGTCATGGGGTTCAAAGATCGCGCCCTACCCCCTGATCTGGGGGTGTCTACTATATCTACCCGGAGGGGGTGCCGAAACGCCAAGGCAGATGGCCAATCCGCACTCAGCCACAAGGCACTGTCGCATGCACAGGAGCGCGACGTAAGCTGGCCCGAGGCGGCGTAGCCATCAGCTAGCGCAGCCGTCTCGGGCCAGCGCTTCACGCGCGCACTGCCGAAGGCTCGGCTTGCATCGTCCATTCGCCAAGCGGCGCCGCTGCAACTCGCTCCACCGCCATCAGCAGCTCCGAACCGTTCAAGCCTCCGAGGCCGGAAGCCCCACCATCCGCGTCGCCTCGACGGGCGAGATATCGAGGAGGGTGGCGAGTTCGGCGATGAGCTCCTCGGTGCTGGCATGCTGCACATCGTGGTGTGCGTTGATGTCCAGCTTGTCCCCATAGCGCTTCGGGGCGAGCTTCGCAGCGCGCCACTGCATCGTCGATATACGGAGCTTGGCGACCTGCACCGTCTCGGGCGTGGCCGAATCTGCGATGTCCTGCATCTCGTCGAAGATCGCGTCGGCCTGAACTTCCCTCGCGCGCGCGCACCTGGCCCCGAAACTCGCATTCTCTGCCTGCCACCTCAGAACGGTTGTGCGACCCGGCATGTCAGGATCGGCACAGATCGAGCGGAGGCTTTCGCCTTCCATAAGGCGGCCAAGGATGAGGTCGGCGACGGCCTCGGAGAAAGTCGAAGGACGGCCGGGCGTGGGCCTCTTTCTGATGGATATTGGATGGCTCATGTCGTCCTCGAGCATCGGTTCAAGAGCGGCGTCGCGAAATCAACGCCTCGTCAGAATACTCCTGTTGCAACGGTAGGTGAATCCCCAGTTGCGCCTCGTTCTGCGGCTTTAATGGTCGAAAGAACGACGCAAAATTGACTGGCGGACTGCAGGCGCGCCACTGTGATCTGGATATTGCTGCACGTGAAGTCCTTAGGCTTGCACGCAACAGGGTGAGTCGGACCATACCGCTATGGCGGCAAAAACCGGGATGGCGGACATCGGGATGCCGTTCTGTCGCCTCAGCGCGACCATCACCGCCAGCAACTGAATGCTGTTCGACGACTGGGGCTTTTCAGTCCTAGATGTGAAATGGTCCTGCGCTGCACAGAACGCCATTTCAATGTAGGAATTAGAGATCACCACTGTGTCCGCGGGCGCTTGCGTGTTGCTGCTGAACGTATGTAGCAATGGAGGGGCGATTCAGCGCCGTATCGCTTGGAGCCGTTGCCTTGGCAGATTTCTTCACCGCTCCGATCTTGAATACTCCATATGATCCCCCATCGCGGCATTGGGAGCTCGATGGAGAAGGGCGCCCGACCAATCTGATCGTCGAGAGACGCAGGCGTGCTGCGTTTATCTCGGCGGTTCCCGGAGGGGAGCAGCGGCGCGCCCAGGGCGATCTTCTTGACTTGGACGACATAACCGATGGCGGCGCGCTCCAGACCGCGATCAATGAGATGCGGGCGGAGGTTGAGCGGTGGAGATCCTTGCCGAACCCGGTGGACTGGCGGGTGACTCCGGAGACGGAGCGCTTGTTGAGGCATTGGCGCAACCCTGCATTCGAGGGGCTTAGGCCGTTCTTCTGTCAGGTGGAAGCGGCCGAAGTTGCAATCTGGCTCGCGGAGGTTGCGCCGCTACGCGCTCAGACAAAACGATTCCTCGACCGCCTCGCCGATGTCAGCCGCGCCGCCAACCCGGACCTCTTTCGGATCGCGCTGAAGCTCGCCACAGGGGCCGGAAAGACGACAGTGATGGCCATGCTGATCGCGTGGCAGGTGCTCAACGCGGTGCGTCGTCCGAACTCCCAGAAATGGACCAAGGGCTTTCTCGTCGTTGCGCCCGGCATCACGATCAAGGACCGGCTGCGCGTGATCCAGCCTAACGACCCTCAGAGCTACTACCGCGAGCGCGGTCTGGTGCCGGCCGACATGCTCGCTGACCTCAATCAGGCGAAGATCGTCATCACGAACTACCACGCCTTCCGCCGGCGCGAGACGATGCAGCTCTCGGCTGGGGGCCGGCAGGCGCTCGCCGGACATGGGGTTGGGCCGGAGACATTGGAGACCGAGGGGCAGATGGTCCGTCGCGTATGCGGCGACCTGATGGGGATGCGGAACGTCGTCGTCATCAACGACGAAGCGCACCATTGCTACCGCCCGAAACCGGAGGCGGAGGAGGCGGAGCGCCGCCGCACCGAGGAAGGTCGAGAGGCAAAGGAAAACAACGAGGCGGCGAGGCTCTGGATTTCCGGAATTGAGGCGGTGAACCGGGTGCTCGGGGTCCGCATGGTCTACGACCTTTCGGCGACGCCGTTCTTCCTCTCTGGGTCGGGATACCCTGAGGGCGCTCTGTTTCCGTGGGTCGCCTCGGATTTCTCGCTGATTGACGCGATCGAATGCGGGATTGTGAAGCTCCCCCGTGTCCCTGTGTCGGACAATCTGCCAACAGGCGAGCGGCCGCTTTACCGTAACCTCTGGCCCACGGTGCGGGACAGGATGCCGACTGGAGCGCGCACCGCAGCCAGGCTCGACCCGCAGGATCTGCCGCTCGAAGTGAAGACGGCGCTGGACGCTCTCTACGGCCACTACGAAGAAACTTTCGAAGCCTGG
Source organism: Pikeienuella sp. (assembly GCF_046290545.1). NCBI lineage: Bacteria > Pseudomonadati > Pseudomonadota > Alphaproteobacteria > Rhodobacterales > Paracoccaceae > Pikeienuella > Pikeienuella sp. Next base: position 224,724 of record NZ_JBKAGV010000006.1, read on the forward strand.
GAGAAGGCGGGCGTCGAGACGCCGCCTGTCTTCATCGTCGTCTGCGCCAACACGGTCGCGTCGGAACTCGTCGCCGAATACATCGCCGGCTATGAGCGGACGGACGCGAACGACGAGACTCATTTCAACGCCGGCAAGTTGCCTCTCTTCCGCAACTTCGACGCGAACGGCGAGAAATACGCCCGCCCCAGAACGCTCCTGATCGACAGTCGGCAAATCGAGGCGGGCGAGTCGGTCGATGAAGGCTTCCGAAAGGCTGCGGAGGCGGAGATCGAACTCTTCCGACGGGAGACGGCGCACCGGCTCGGGCCCGAGGCCGCCCGCGCGCTGACGGATGCCGACCTCCTCCGCGAGGCGATGAACACAGTCGGCCGCAAGGGCCGGCTTGGCGAGCAGGTGCGCTGCGTCGTCTCCGTCGGCATGCTGACGGAGGGGTGGGACGCGAACACGGTCACCCACATCCTCGGCCTCCGCGCCTTCGGCTCCCGGCTCCTCTGCGAACAGGTGATGGGCCGGGCGTTGCGGCGGCTCAGCTACGACACGGGGGAGGACGGGCTTCTTCGCGTCGAGTACGCTGACATTATGGGGATCGACGGGCTCAACCTCGCGCCGCAGGACGCCGTGGTGAAGACGGCGGCGAAACCCCGCCCGGTCGTCCGAGTCGAGGCAGTCTCGCCCGAACGCGACGAGTGCGAGATCCTCTTCCCGCGGGTCGAGGGTTATCGGATCGAGCTCCGCGAGGACGAGATCGCGGCGGACTGGTCGAAGGTGGAACCGTATGTGCTCTCGCCCGAGAGGGTCGGGCCCTGCGAGGTGGTGATGCAGGGTGTGCTCGGCGCCCCTGCGAAGCTCGACCTCGACCATCTGAAGGCGGTCCGCGAGAATGAGATTATCCTCAAGCTGACAGCGCATATCGTGACCCAGAAACTTAGGGACGCGAACGAACGACCGCGCATCGCATTGTTCCCGAAGATCAAGCCGCTCGTCCGCCATTTCCTCGATCACTTCGTGAGGACGGTCGGCGGGACGGAGAAAGCCCAGCTTCTGCACCTCCAGCTCGCCGACGAGGTCGCGGAAATCGTGCTCGGCGCGATTAACGTTCACCCGTCAAACACGGAGGAGCCTCCGTTTCGCGCCTTGCTGGCGCCCTGGGCTCCCCTCGGCTCGACAAGGGACGTAGGGTTCAACACGTCGACCGAACAGCGCCACTGGGCGAACCCGCTGCGCTCGCACGTCAACTGGATTGTCTGGGACAGCGCCTGGGAACGGAACCTTGCGGAGCGGCTCGACAGCCACCCCAAGGTCCTCGCCTATGCAAAGAACCATGGGCTCGGCTTCGAGGTTCCGTATCTGATGGAAGGCGCGCCGAGGCGTTATCGCCCCGACTTCGTCGTGAAGCTCGAAGGCGGGACGACATTGGTGATCGAGGTGAAGGGGTATCGCGGACAGGATGCGATGCTGAAGGCGAATGCGATGAACCACCAGTGGATTCCGGGCGTCAACCGGCTCGGCCGGTTTGGCCGCTGGGCCTTTGCGGAGTTGCGGGAAGTGTTCGACTTCGGGCCGGCGCTCGACGCCGCGATCTCGGAAGCGATGAAGGGGGGCGCTCAATGACCGTCATCGGAAGGCTGATCGAGGCGCCGACGCGGGACGCGTGGAAGGATGAGGCGCGGGACTTTACGCCCTGGCTCGCGCAGAATCTCGACCTGCTCGGGGAGGCGATCGGCCTGCCGATGGAGGCGGAGGGAACCGAGGTTTCCGTCAGCGAGTTCTCCGCCGACATTCTAGCGCGCGACCTCGAGGGCAATCTTGTCCTCATCGAGAACCAGCTCGAAGGCACGGATCACCGGCATCTCGGGCAGATCATGACCTATCTCGCCGGCCTTCAGGCGACGACGGTCGTATGGGTCGCGACCGGGTTCCGGGAGGCGCATCTATCTGCGCTCAAGTGGCTGAACGACCATACTGTAGAGCCCTTCGCCTTCTTCGCCGTGAAGCTGCGCGTCGTGCGGATCGGGGACAGTTCGCCGGCGCCGATCCTCGATGTCGTCGTCCGCCCCAACGCCTGGGAGCGGCGGATGCAGAAAGTGGTGCGGGAGACCACCGGGGAGAGCGGCGTCTTCGCTCCGGCGCGCCGTGAATTCTGGGGGCGCTACCTTCAGAGATATCCTCAGGATGCCGATCTGGGCGTGATGGTCGGCGGAGGCAGCTACAATTGGCTGACGCCTCCGGAGGATGTCGGGCTGATCGTCAGCATCTACCGCACACAGAGCAGCGTCGGAGTGTTTCTTCGCGGCAAGCGTGGATCGAAGGCGGCGGACGTGCAGGCGAAGATCGCCACTCATGCCGAGAGGCTGAGAGCGATGATTGGGGAAGACCTGAACCTGGGCGACGAGCGGAACCATCCTTTCGTGTTTCGCCCCACTGACATGGCTGACCCGGCCGACGTTGACGCCGCGATAGACTGGATGCACGAGCGCGGACATTCGTTTCTGCGCGCAATCCACGACCTGTTCGGAAAGCCTGTTTCATGACCAAGAAGATCGAGACGCACGCCCATGCCGGCCCGCCGCGGCTCAACATCCCGACGCCGGAGATGGAGCCCTTCATGGAGGAGCGGGCGAAGGCGCCGCTCCGGGTCGAATACGAGCGGCGGAACCCGGATCTCGACCCGCAGCTGATATGGCGGGGGAAGTCGCTCGACGAGGGGCCGCTCGAGGCTGCGGCGCCGCCGATCTACCTCCAGGAGCAGGTGCATCCGAAGGCGCTGATCGAGGACCTTCGGGCGGGGCGGGAGAAGGCGGAGGACCTCTTCGCCCATTTCGGCGTGAAGGAGGCGGACCTCGAGGCGGAGGTGGAATTCTACCGCCACCCGATGCGCTGGTCGAACCGGATGATCCTCGGGGATTCGCTCCAGGTGATGGCCTCGCTCGCGGAACGCGAAGGGCTGCGCGGAAAAGTGCAGTGCGTCTACATCGACCCGCCCTACGGCATCCGCTTCAACTCCAACTTCCAGTGGTCCACCACCTCCCGCGACGTGAAGGACGGAAAGCTCGACCACCTGACGCGGGAGCCCGAGCAGGTGAAGGCGTTCCGCGACACCTGGCGGGACGGCATCCACTCCTACCTTTCCTATCTGCGGGACCGGCTGATCGCGGCCCGCGAGCTCCTGACCGAGAGCGGCTCCTGTTTCGTCCAGATCGGCGACGAGAACGTGCATCGCGTGCGGGCGACTATGGATGAGGTGTTTGGGGAGGAGAATTTTTGTTCTCTTATCGCTTACAAGAAGACAACTGGAGCAGGCAGTCCCTCTGGCTCTACTGACGTCCTTGCATCAATTTTTGATTACGTCGCTTGGTACGCAAAGAGCAAAGACAGTATAAGATATAGACGGTCATACTCGGAAAAGCGCGCCGGAGGTGACGGCAGCGCGCAGTACACTAAGATTCAGTTTCCCGACGGGCTGAGACGTCCGGCGAGTAAGGAAGAGCGAGAGGCTCCGCCAAGCGGGGCAAGAGTTTATCGCGGCGATCAGCTGACCGCTCAAAGCTCTGGGGGGCCTCAGTTTTTTGATCTGACAATAAACGGTGACACGTTCCCGGTTAAGCAGAACGGATGGAAAACAAATCGAGAGGGAATGAAGCGGCTTCAAATTGCAGATCGAGTAATTGCAATTGGCAGGACGCCATCGTACGTTAGATTTATTGATGATTTCGCTGCTATTCCGATGAATAATCTGTGGGATGACACAGTAACGTCCGGATTTGGGCCTGAGAAAACCTATGTTGTTCAAACGCATCCGCGCGTTATCGAACGCTGCATTCTCATGACCACCGATCCCGGCGACCTCGTGCTGGACCCGACCTGCGGCTCCGGCACCACCGCCTATGTCGCTGAGCAATGGGGGCGGCGCTGGATCACGGTGGACACGTCCCGCGTCGCCCTCGCGCTCGCCCGCGCCCGGATCATGGGGGCGCGCTATCCTTTCTACCTCCTCGCCGACAGCCCCGAGGGCCGGCGGAAGGAGGCGGAGGTCGCCCGCTCCGCCCCCTCGACGGCGCCGACGCACGGGGACCTCCGCCACGGCTTCGTCTACGCCCGCGTCCCGCACGTGACGCTCAAGTCGATCGCCAACAATGCCGAGATCGACGTGATCTGGGAGCGGATGCAGCCCGCCGTCGAGGCCGCCCGCGCCCGGCTCAACGCGGCGCTGAAGGGCCTCCCCCAGCGCTTCGAGGTGGAGAATGGCGGCCGCGCCGGCGCCTACATCGACTTCCGCGCCGAGGGGGAGATCGCCCTCCCCTCCGGCGAACCCGCCCCGGCCGGCGGCTTCATGGAATGGGAGATCCCCCGCCGCCCCGGCACGCCCTGGCCGGCCGAGCACCGAAAGCTCCTTGCCGCCGCCCGCGCCGAGGCGAAGACGCCGGCGCAGCGCCGGAAAACGGGGGAGGCGCAGGCGAAGCTGAATGCCCTCCGCGGCGCCGCCCTCACCGCCGCCACGCTCCCCGAGGAGGGGATCGACCCTTGGCCCGAAGCGGCCGAGGCGGCGCTCGAAGCCTTCTGGGAGGCGCGGATCGCCCGGCAGAAGGAAATCGATGCCTCCATCGCCGCAAAGGCGGACACGGAATATCTCTTTGACAAGCCCTATGAGGACCCGAAGCGCGTCCGCGTCGCCGGGCCCTTCACGGTGGAAAGCCTCTCGCCCCACCGCACCCCCGCAATCGGCCCGGACGGGGAGCTGATCGACCTGCTCGCTGCCTCCGAGGGGCGGCGGGAGAAGGGGGCGGAGGCGGAGAACTACCAGCAGGCGATCCTCGAGAACCTGAAGGCCGCCGGTGTCCACCAGCGGGACCGGGAGGACCGCATCCGCTTCACCGCCCTCACCCCCTGGCCCGGCCGCTTCGTCGGCGCCGAGGGGCGCTACATGGAGGGCGAGGCGGAGCGGCGCGCCGCGATCATGATCGGCTCCGAATACGGCACCGTTCAGCGCGCCGACCTCGTCGCCGCGGCGCGCGAGGCCATCGACGCGGGCTTCGACGTTCTGATCGCCTGCGCCTTCAACTTCGACGCCCACATCGCGGAGATTGGGAACATCGGAAAACTCCCGATCCTCCGCGCCCGGATGAACCCCGACCTGCACATGGCCGGGGAACTGAAGGCCGGCGGCGGCAACCTCTTCGTCGTCTTCGGCGAGCCGGATGTGGAGCTGCTGGAGGAGGGCGACCGGCTCCGCGTGAAGATCAACGGCGTCGATGTGTTCAAACCGCAGACCGGTGAAGTCGACAGCGTCGGCTCGGAGGGCATCGCCTGCTGGTTCGTGGACACCGACTACACCGGCGAGAGCTTCTTCGTCCGCCACGCCTATTTCCTCGGCGCCGGCGACCCCTACAAGGCGCTGAAGACGACGCTGAAGGATGAGATTGACCGCGAGGCATGGGAGAGCCTCAATTCCAACGTGAGCCGCCCCTTCGACCGACCGAAAGGCGGCCGGGTGGCCGTGAAGGCGATCAACCACCTCGGGGATGAGGTGATGAAGGTGTTTGAGGTATAGGGGAGCGCAAGATGGGTGGAAAAGAAGGTGGCACACAGATGTGGTGCCCATATTGCAAGCGCACCCGCGTTTGTGCAGCGAAGGCACCAGCGAAGAAAGGAAAAACGAATGTAAGGCGACTACACTACGTTAATCATCCTGACATTAATTTTTTCAGAAGGGGACGGCAGTGTCAAATTTGTGGCACTTTCTTTCATACATCAGAGGTAGAGGAGGACTTCCTGATAGAGTTGATGAAATTAAGAGATCAACTTTCAGAGATTAAGTCGTTTGCAGAGAAGTATAAAAAAGATGCTGCCATAGCGAGGGGTAGCCTAGATGATCTTTCTATTAAATTGGACGGATTGTCAGCGTTGAAGTGATGAAATTCCGCATCGCCCTTACCTTCACCGCCAGTCTCGCCCGCCTCCCAGGCCCGGCGCAAAGGGTGGCGAAGGCGGCGGCGTTCGACCTCCAGATCAATCCATCCCGCCCAGGCTTTTCGTTCCATCGCGTGGATCGGGCCAAGGACCCCGATTTCTGGACGGCGCGCGTGAACGACGACATCCGCATCGTCGTGCACAAGCGCGGGATGGACTTCCTACTTTGCTATGTCGACCGCCACGACGACGCGTATCGCTGGGCCCAACGGCGGCGGCTTGACGTTCATCCCCGCACCGGCGCCGCCCAGCTCGTCGAGGTGCGCGAACTCGTCGAGGAGGTCTCCGCCCCGCCGCCTTCCGCCGAGCCTAGGCCCTTCGCTGGCTTTGACGATGACGCGCTCCTCGCATGCGGCGCTCCGGAGGACTGGCTCGCGGATATCCGCGCCGCGACGGAAGAGAGCTTTCTCGACCTCTCCGCCCATCTCCCACAGGAGGCTGCGGAGGCGCTCCTTGATCTCGCCTATGGCCTCCCGCCTCCCGCGCCGGAGCCGACAGCCGACCCTTACTCGCACCCCGACGCGCTCCGCCGGTTCCGCGTCATGGCCGACGAGATGGAGCTCGCCGCGGCGCTCGACGCGCCGTGGGAAGCCTGGACGATCTTTCTGCACCCTTCCCAGCGCGAGTTCGTGGAGCGTGATTTCTCCGGCCCCGCGCGAGTCACCGGCTCCGCCGGCACCGGAAAGACGGTGGTGGCCCTCCACCGCGCTGCAAGGCTGGCGCGGGAGGGGCGGCGCGTCCTTCTCGCGACATTCTCCGACCCGCTCGCGGCGGCGCTCGAGGCGAAGATCGATCTCGTCCTCCGCGCGGCGCCGGACGCGCGCGCCCGCGTCGCGACCCGCTCCCTGACCGCCCTCGCGCGGGCGCTCCACGAGGAGCGGATCGGCCCTTTCGCCATCGCCTCGGTGGCCGAAATCGCGGCCGCGCTCGCGGCAGCGCGGGCCGAGGAGGCCGCCCGCTTCACGCCCGCCTTCCTCATCGACGAGTGGACGCACGTGGTGGACGCCTGGGGCGTAAGAGACTTCGAGACCTATGCGACTGTCCCACGCCTCGGCCGCAAGACCCGCGTGGGCGGCGCGCAACGGGAGGCGCTCTGGCGCGTCATGGAGCGCGTCCGCGGCCGGCTCGCCGCGGAGGGCCTTACGACCTGGGCCGAAGCCTTCGCCCGTCTCGCCCCGCTCGCCGCCGCCAACCCACCCTTCGACGCCGCGGTGATCGACGAGGCGCAGGACCTTTCAGTCGCCGAACTCCGCTTCCTCGCCGCAGCGACGGGAGGCGGCGCGCTCTTCTTCGCCGGGGACATCGGCCAGCGGATATTCCGCCAGCCTTTTTCCTGGCTCTCGCTCGGGGTGGACGTCCGGGGCCGCTCCCGGGTTCTCCGGGTCAACTACCGCACCTCGCAGGAGATCCGCGAGCGGGCGGATCGCCTGCTCCCCACGCGCCTCTCCGACATGGACGGCGACGAGGAGAGCCGCCAGGGCGTCGTCTCGCTCCTCCGCGGCCCGCCGCCCGAGATCGCGATCGTCGCGAACGAGGCGGACGAGCGGAGCGCCGTCGGCGCATGGCTGCGGGCGCGCGTCGCCGACGGCGTCTCGCCCGGCGAGATCGCGGTGATCGTGCGGTCTGATGCCGAGCGGCCCCGCGCCGAGGCCGCAAAGGCGGAGGGCGGCTCGCCCGCCACTCTCGTTCTCACGATGCACGAAGCCAAGGGCCTCGAATTCCGCGCCGTCGCCGTAGTCGCCTGCGACGAAGCCATTGTCCCCCTCGGGCCACGCCTCGCGGAGGCGGCGACCGAGGCGGAACTGAAGGAGATCTACGAGACCGAGCGGCACCTCCTCTACGTCGCCTGCACGCGGGCGCGGGACAGCCTTCTGGTGTCGGGGGTCAACCCCGGGTCTGAGTTCTTGGCCGACCTTAGGTAGCGGCCATCCCTAGTCGTCCTCCTCGATCGCGTCGATCATGCCGATAATGTTCGGGTCTCCCCCCTCACCCTCAAGCCATACGAGAAGGTTCTCCACTACAATGCACTTGGCGGGGCCGCGCGCCACCCTTCGTGGATAGGCCTTGATCCACTCACTCGCCTTTGTCAGTTCGCCCGCGATCTCCTCAGCGAGATGATCGCGGGATCGGATCAGGAAACTCGATTCAACTTCGCGAAAACGGAGCAGGCCGGCAATAAGCCCGAGCTGCGACATGAACTTCCCTTTGTAGTTTCCGCTCTCGTTCAGATCCGCCAGCTCGAAACGAGCGAGCTCCCCGAGGCGTTGTGCGAGGGCGATTGTGAGCGCATTCGGCGCTTCTGCGCGTCGCGTGAGCAGGTGTCCAAGCGCGGCGAAGGTATCGTTGTTTGGTCGGGGCCGGCTCGCAAGCAGCCCGAGTGCGCGCCTGACGCGCTCGCTCCCTGCGACCGCCCGTCCAGCCCCTTGCTGAAGAATCTTTTTGGCAGACGTCATGCGCAGGAGCGGATGTGGACGATCGTCATTGTCTGCCGCCAGTGCGTCAAGGATATGATCCTGTACGGCGGCGGGGCAGAGCGTTGCGCTCCAAGTTAGACAGAGAAACCGGCGGTTCTCCTGCTGGCAGTGGTCGCCGCGGACTTCCTCGTCGATTTCCCGCCCCATGCGATCCAACACCTCATGGAACGCTTCTGTGATTTTTCGCGGCAGGTCCGGCGGAAGCGCACCATCCGTTCCGACCGGCCTGATCTTCCGCCGTCCTGTACCTCCCTCGTTCGGCTCCGAACTCTGCCGGCGCAACTGCTTGTAAAGCTCATCGGCTGTTGCGTTCTTGGCTACAAGAGCAGCAAGTGGCACACCCTTGAACTCGCCCCGCCAGAACCCGCCGTGGGGTTCCTCGACGCTTCGAGATGGAACAGGCGGCGCTGCTGGTTCGAGTTCGGCCAGCACATCATCAGGCGACCGCGGTTCGGGATCGAGGGTTTCCCAGTTGAGAAGGATGGGCTCACGGCGCAGAAGTTCCCAGCTTTCCGATCCGATCGACAGACTCGCCCACGACTGGCCCGGAGTTTGGCGGAGACGGAGAACGAGGTCGGCGCGCGCCTCCGGCCCAGTAGAGAACTCAACGCGCCAACGCCGCACCTCCCCGGCTCCTTTCAAAACGAAGAACACGATTTCGGTCTGACCCTTCCGAAGGAAGAAGTCGCGTCGCTCCTCCGAGACGAACTCCTCGTTGGCGGGCACATGCCGGTCGTCCGGCGGCGTCAGACGCTCCCAGCGCGGACCGTCACGCACCAGCACTGCCAGCGCGATGGGCTCCAGCCGATCAAGATAATGAGGGAGCCCGCGATCGATTATCCTGCCGGCGATCAGCGCGCCCTTGGCGATCAACGTCGAGTGGATGAGGGCGGCGTCTCTCACTCGTGTCGCCACGAGCGAGTGCAGCCGTTTCGCGAACGGCCCGACAAGTGGGGAGACAAGAAGGGTGGCGTCCGCTTTACCCTCGATGGAATCGTTAGGCGCAAAAGGGAGAATCGTTGCCGGATCAAGATGAGGCGCCTCGATCTCGATCCAGCCGCCTGCATTCCGTCTGAGAAGCTCCGTCTCGCCAGGCGCACCCTCGCCGAAAAGGAGCCGAGCGGCGAGACTAGAAGGCTCTGTTCGTTCAGCGGCAACTTCGGGCTCCAAAGCCCTTATGACGCTGTCGGCTCTGGCGAGAGCCGTTTCGAGCCCGAGCTCCGGCCACAGGGTCGCGCCATACCCGTCGCGAACCGGCGCAAGCCAGCCCTGATGCGCCGTCGCTTCGCCCCAAGTCAGCGTTTGCACCTCCACCCCGTCGTCGCAATGAACGAGGATACGCACCCGAAATCCCAACCGCCTCGGAACGAGCTCCGCCGCTTCGGCTCCATGAATGGTCGCGACGCTCCGCCAGAGCAGCCGAGCGCGGGGTCGGCGAGGACCTGTGAGCGCGTCTAGCATGCGTCGCTGCGCGGCCTCGGCGAACTCCGGAAAGTCGGGCACAGCAACCATTAGCCGCTCAGCGCCTCGCGTTAGCGCCTCGGCGGCAGCGGCTACATGCGCAGCGGCCGATGGACTCGCCTCGCTGCTCGCGAATGACCGAAGCGAATCGCGAAGTCTTCTGCGGTGCTCTGGCGCGCCGACTCCGCGGCCCCAGCCATTCCCTCTTCCGTGCGGGGCGAGTGCAGCCTGCGGCCCGCCGATCCACTCGCTCTGAATCGTGACTGACGGCTCGCTGGCTTTCCGCTCACCGATATCGACAACGACGCTGCATGGCCCGCCGTCCACGGCGACTGGGGCAACAAGCCGCGCGTCCTGATCCTCTGGGTCCCAGTCCCGCGCGGCGAAGTCATGCCATCCGTCAAGCGACAGGCCCATCCAGCGGCTCAAAAGGCGGCCTCCCTGCGGAAAGTTTCGTCTAGGAGCTCGCCAAGCGTCGTCAGGCCGTCGCGCAGCGCCGCACCCTCCGTGCCGAGTGATACGGTCACGCCGCGGCCCTCAACCTGGAAGTCGGCATCGCCTCCAGCCTCTGCGGGCCGAATGACAATGGCGCGCGAGAACGTCGTAGCGCCGGCCGCGCCTCGCCTCGCTAGATCGACGACCGTTGCGACTTCTCGCACTTCGCCGCGGGGGAGCCCGCCATCCGGGCTCCAGATCGGCCAGATCGCGACGTTACGTGGGGGATTTTCCGGTCGGTCCGTGCGCTCGAACCTTAGCCAGGCGCAAGCCGCCAGGTCGCATCGCCAATCTCCCGGACGTTCTAGGCGCACCTGCGCCTCGACGACGGTCTTCAACTCCGGCAAATGAACCGTCACCATCGGGTTCGCGGATTCGATCCACAATCCCCGGTCCTGCTCTTCGCGAAACCGCACAGGGGCAGCGGCGAGAAGTCGGGCACCCGGAAGAGTAAGGAGTGCGACGATCACTGCAAGGGCGGCGAACTCCTCCCAACTCCGCGCTTGCCAGCGCCATAGATCGTCTTCCTTGGAGTCGTTCCCGAGCAAGTCCCGCCATGCCGACCAAATCTCTCGATAGCGCGCGTCCTCCAGCAGGACGAAGTTGGGAGCAACATCGGCCTCTGCTTTGCGGACGCCCTTGGCCGCGAGGTCGCGCGCCAGCCCCGCGAGCCGAAGCCCGAACTCGGCCACGCGGCGACCGCGCTCGGACGCCTTTCGACGACGATTTCGCGCTGCGTAGTCGCGCGCATGTGCGGCTCCAAGTTCGGCGTACGCTCGCAACACCCGGTTCTCCAGAGTGTCGAAGCTCTCCTCGCGGGCGACGGCAAGAAGTCGCTGGGCGTCCCCGGCCCGTTCCGCTAACGTCTCACCGGGCTGCCGCGCGGACCAGACCATGCTCCGCCGGTCTATCTCTTGCACGCGGGCGACCGGAAGCATGCGGTGCGTGCGCCGAAGTACACGGCGTGGCGCACGTTCCAGCGCGTCGATCACGTGCTTCAGAGCGCGCGCCTGCTTCACGATCAGGTGCATGTGCGGCAGGCGCTCGGCGTCGTTCAGCCACCTGTCGCGAAGCCCGGTCCACAGCTCCTTGGGGTCGGCGAGGGACACCTGCATGTCCTCGATGCGATCCCAGACGTCCCGCGTCCGAGCCGTGAGCGCGGCGGCCGCCTTCTCCTCTTCGGTCTCGGGCTCCACCCCGAGCCGCCATTTTCGCGCAGCATCCGTTTGGAAGAGTCGAACGCCATCCGGCAGTAGGAGCGGCGCTACTCCCGCGGGCAATGGAAGCAGCCCGAGCGTCCTCGCGCCGCGACCATAGCCGGCGACGGGAGCGGCGTAGCCAGGCCGGCCGTTCACGGGAACCGGCGAGGAGCCTTCTCCCGCCAGCCACAGAGGACCCTTGTAGCCGTCCGGCGGCGCGGCGTCCCCATCGAGCGCATGGCGCCGCGCCCGGACGAAACCGGCCCACGGCCTCGTCCAGATCTCGGCGGCGCTCATGCCCTGGTGAAGCCGCGCCAACTGAAGAGGCCCGGGCTGTTGCCCTGGTCCTCCACGAGCTTACCGAGCCGGTCGGCGAGTGGCGCGTCATCCAGATCCCTAAGCAGTCGGTCGAGTTGCTCGAACGCCGGCCTGTTTCGCTCGATATCGACGCCACGCAGACGCGGTAGAATGCGGAACTCGACCTGATCGGCGAGCGGTCGGCGCACGTCGAGGTCGCGCCCTCCAGGTGGCGGGTAATTTGCGCAGTAGGCGCGCATAGCGTCCCGCATGCGGTAGCCAATCGGACGATCGAACCGCTCCATCATCTCTGCGATCTTCGCGATGGCGGAATCGACTTGGCTCCTCTGGCTGTCGGTCATAGCACCGTAAGTCCCGACCCAGGTTCGCCACTCGCCGAACCGCTGCGCCTCCTCGGCTTGTGTCGGCGGAGCGGGTTTCCCAGCCTTGTCTGCCTGAATGGCGGGGGCCGCGAACTGAAGCACGTTTCCGCGGTCCATTACCTTCGGCGAGAGCGCCTGGGTGCTCTCGTCGTCGTTCATCGTGCCGGCGAAGAGCACGTTGTGTGACGGGAAGAGTCTCAGGCTGCGGTCGAGCCCACGGATATCGATCGGGATCGTCGCGTCGAGACCGGGTTCTCGGCCCTCCCCATAAGGCGCGCGTGCCTCCAGTCGGCTGAGAAACTCCGAGAAGTAGTATTCGATGCGGGCCAGATTCATCTCGTCGAGGAGTACGAGCGCCATGCGGTCGCCGAGACTCTTGCCCTTCTCACCGCTTTCTTCGAGAAGCTTCGCCGTATCGAAGGGGTCCATGTGGGCGAGGAGACGCGCGAGATCAGTCGCCCGATACTTCTTCTCGATGTAGTTGTAGAAGCCGAGCAGATCCTGCGGACTGTCCCAGCGTGGCTCCACCGCGATCTGGAGAAAGTGGATACCCAACGCCTCAGCGTAGCGACGCGGCAGGAGGCTCTTCCCCGTGCCAGAGACGCCCGCGAGCACGGTTATCTGCGCCACATCGTTGATCTTGAGCGAGGTGTGGAAGCCGCGAAGCGTCCGCTCGTGGTAGTTAAGCCCGTGTCCGCGGAGCTTGGCCGCGACATCCTGTATCGCGTCCTCTTCCGTTCTCGACGCCTTGCCGCGAAGGACCGCGGGTTTCTTGACGCAGTCCGGAGGCAGGAGGAGTTCGCCAAGCAGTGCAGCCTCGTCCAGCGGCTCCGGTGGGTCATTGGGGTCTCTGCGGACCGCCGCCGACTTTCGCGCCAGCGCCTCGATTTCGGTCTCGAGCGCCGCCTTTCGGGCTTCGAGACCGCGGACAGTGTCTGATACCGCGTCGAGAGCCGCCCGGGCCGCGGCTGCCTTCGCCAGAACCGCATCAGTCTCCCGTCTCAGCGGATCGAGCGCCGACTGCAGGCGCGCCGCCTCCGCTGCAAGCTCCGCTTCACGGCGCTGAAGGTCGGCGATCCGCTCACTCGCATGTCGCGCCTCGTCGATAACGCGGAGCGCGGCGTCTCGCTCGATCCGGAGCGGAGCAAGCGCCGTCTCTGCCTCCGCTAGCGACGCCCGCGCCGCCTCCAGCCCCTCGCGCGCCGCGCGCTCCCGGTCAACGAGACCTTCCAGCATCTCATTGCCCCGGCGAACCTCGTCCATCATCCGCTCGTGCTCGCCGAGGATCGCGTCGCGCGCCTGGGTCTTCTCTGCGAGTTCTTCTGCTGCATTCGCCGCGAGCCGCTGAACCTCCTCTATCTCGCGCCGCGCATCCTCGAGCGCGGCGTATTCGGCGCGAAGCCTCTCCAGCGTCGCGGTGAGCCCCGCGATCTCCGCGATGAGGAAATCACGATCGGTCATCTTCCGATCGAGGATCGAAAGCTCCTCCCGCTTCAGCTTGAGCTGGTCCTCGGCGATCTCGAGCAGCGACCGAACGTTGGTAAGCTTTGTCGCCGGGTCAAGGCGCGCAACCCGCACCGCATAGGTCGCCATCGCAACCCCCATGCAGAGCGCAAGCAGGGTGGCGGCAATAGAGCCGAAGAGAACGAGATCAGCGTTTCCGAGAATCATGTCGTTCACCCGTCGCTCACTGACCCGTCCGCGCCGGTTCCAACGGGACTGACGGCTCCCCCTCAGGCGAGGCAGGCTGCTCAGTCGCCTGCCTCTTTAGATCTTCAAGTTGTTGTTGCGCCGCCGCGAGCGTATTCAAGGCTCGGTCCCTTGCATTCTCCGCCTCCGTCTTCTGAGCGTTCAAGGTGGCTATGCTCGCCTCGATCTCCGCCGCGCGCGCCGCATTTGCGTCTCGGCGTGCCGCAGCTGCCGCCGCTTCTTCCCTGACCCGCTCGAGCTCGCTCCTTGCGGAAGACAGTGCGACACGGGCGTTCTCAACGTCTTGGAGCACCGCATCCTTGGCCTCATTCAGCGCAGCGATCTGCGCATTCAACGCCACGCTTTCGTCCGCCCGCCTAGCGGCTTCCGCTGCGCGCGCCCGGATCGCGGCCTCCTCGGCGATGGCGGCTTCTGCTGCGGCCCGGGCTTGGTCTCGCCGCGCCTCGGCTTCCGTTGCCGCCGCACGGAGCTCGGAAAGGCGCCGCTCGATCTCGACTAATTCGACGTTCCGCTGAGTGAGCGCGCCCTCCAACGCGGCAAGAGCCTGAGCTTCGCGATTTAGCGTTTCGATGCTACCGCGAAGCGCCGCCTCTTCGCCACGAGCGACCTGCACCGCCTGAGACGCATCGTCTCGCTCCTTTTCGGCCGCATCGCTCGCCGCGACGACGGCCGTAAGCTCACTGCGAAGCGTGGCGATGGACTGCCCCAATTGCACCTCCTCATTCCGGAGCTCCTCGACCTGCTGTCGCGCCGCCGCTTCCGCCTCGCCGGCCGTCCGCGCTCGCTCCGACGCTGCGGCTTCGCGCTCGGTTTCCCGCTCGGCGGCCTCTCTCGCGCGCCGTTCCGCCGCTTCTTCCGAGGCCTTCTTGCGCTCTGCGTCTTGCGCCGCGGCCGATGCCTCGGCGAGCTCCCTCTTGGCTGTTTCGAGCGCTTGCTCGAACCGAGCGATGTCGCCTCGCAGGGTGTTTTTTCGGCCTTCCTCATCCTGAGCTTCGCGCCGCGCACGGTCCCGCTCCGTCTCGGCTTGCCGCTTTGCCTCGACGGCCGCGTTTCGTTCTTCCGTAGCTCGTTCAGTATCGCGACGGAGCGAAACAAGCGTCTCCGTCGCTCGAGCATTGGCGCGTTCTAGCTCGGCTCGTTCGGCTTCCGCCGCGTCGACCGCCGCCTTCGCCGCCGCGGCGGCGCTCGCCGCCGCATCGCGCTCGGCCCTCGCCGTCTGTGCGTCCTCCCGGGCCTTTTCGAGGGCGGCCTCCGCCTCCCTTAGCTCCGTCCGCCGCGCCTCCAGTCCGCGCAGATCCGCCTCCGCGTCCAGGGCCTCGCCGCGCGCCCGCTCTCGTCTTGTCTCGAAGTCGGCGATCTCCTGCCTCAGCAACTCCGCTTGACGCTCATCGTCCGAAACACGGCGCTCACGGATGAAAAGATCGGCCTCTCGGGCCGAAACAGCCGCATCCTGGGAGCGCGTTGCAAGGAACAACGCTCCGTTTGTGAGAATCGCCGTCGCCGCCAGAACGATGGCGAGGACGATCCAAAGCCGCCCGCCGCGCCCCTCAGCCGCGGAGTTCCCGTTCGATGCGGTCAAGGCATCCCTCCATGTCTCGTTCAAGCTCGTGCACCCAGAAGCGGAGCACCTTCCAGCCTCGCGCCGTCAGCTCCCGGTCGCGCAGTCGGTCGGCGACCTTGCGGGCGCCGTCGGGGCCGACATGCCATCGCCGGCCGTCCACCTCGACGTCGAGCTTCCGCACCTCGGGATCGAGCGCGAAGTCGAGATACCGCGTGCCGACCGGGTATTGTGGGATCGGGTCCAGCCCTCTCGCCCGCATCGCCGTGTCGAGCCGGCGCTCCCATAGGCTGTCGAACGGCGGGCGGGGTGGCGACCAGGGCGTCGTCGCCCGTTCGGCCAGCCGACGAAGATGCGGGATGCCCGATGATCTGGCGAAGTCGACGTCGCCGACGACGAGGCAGAGGGCGCGCGCCCGGCTGATCGCGACGTTGATGCGCCGCCGTTCCATCTGGAGGAAGGTGACGACCGAACTGTGGGCGCCGGGCGCCGCGACCGGCGAGAAGAGGATCACGTCCGCCTCGCCTCCCTGGAACCTGTCGATCGTGGAGACCCGGAGGCCGAGCTTGCCTCGCACGGGCTCAGCGAGCCGCGAGCGCGCGATCCGTTCGATAAGCGCGACCTGCGCATTGAATGGAGACAGGACGCCGACCGATCCGTCGAAGCCATCCGCGGCGAACCGCGCAAGAAGGTCCGCGACGCGGTTCGCCTCGGCCGGATTTACGTTGCCCCCCTCCTCCCGTCGAGCGGCGCCGGCGACGTGCTCCCAGACGAGGCCCGGCTTGTAGCCGGTCGGCGCCCGAAACTCCGTCTCCTCGCGACGCCCAGAAAGCCCCTTTCCCGCATAGAACGCCTCTCCGAGGTAGTCGACGATCGGCGGCGCGGAGCGGAACTGGTCCGAGAGGAAGAAGCGCCGAGCGGCTGGCCTCCGTACTGCGAAATCGTAGAGCGAGTTCACGCGCTGGGACCATGCGGAGCGACCTTCCCGCGGCATTCCGTTCGCATCCATCAGAGCGCGCTCCGCGCTCCTCGAAATCGAAGGGATGAACCGGAGCTGCTCCGGATCGCCGACGACCACCGCGCGCCGCGCCCGCGCCATCAGCGGGATGGCCGACGCCACGTCGCACTGGCTCGCCTCGTCGAACACAACATAGTCGAACAAGCCGGCGACAAGCGGGACTCGAGCGGGAACGGACAGCGTGCTGAAGGCCCACAGCGGCCGCAAGCGCAGCACTAGGCGCGCGTCCTCGGAGGGCAGCCGCCGGGGCTCCCTCACGTCGGCGAAATCCAGTTCCTTGCAGCGCGCCTGCACCTGCTCGAGTTGCGCCGCGTCCGGGCGGACAAGGTCGGGCGCGAGGCGCGCGAGGAGCGCCTTCGCGTCGACGCCGGCTCGGGAAGGCATTTCCGGAACCGCGGCCGTCGTCTCTCGTTGGCGGTGCAGCTCAGCGATCCGTCGCTCGATCTCGGCGAGCGAGGCCTGGGCGTTGACCGGACCGGCAGCGCGGCGCGTGAAGGCGCGGCGGATCCAGTTCCACAGGCGTCGCAAGAAACTCGCTCCCGCGGGAGCGGGCTCCAGCCCAATGGACATATGAGCCAGACGTAGTTCCGCTAGGTCGCAGAGTTCGAGATCCGCCTTGGCCCGCTCAGCCTCGGACTGCCGTCGTATACGCGCCCGCCTCGCAGCTTCGAGGCTGCGCTGCAGCTCCGCGTCGGCATCGGGACGGGACGATCCGGTGCGCTGGGGTTCGGTCGCCCCGATCTCCGCTAGCGCCGCGAGCAGGCTGGCGTCCCGTTCGCCGCCGGCGTCCCTACCGCGGGTGAGGAGCGGCGTTTCGCCGACTAGATCTCGTAGCCGGCGCTCGACCTCGTCGAGCGCCTGGTGGTTCTTGGATGCGAAGAGCACGCTCCGGCCCTGCAAGGCCGCAGAAGCGAGCAGCGTCAGGATCACGTCGCTCTTTCCGGTTCCGGGCGGCCCCTGGATCACCGTCAACGGTCCTTCGAGCGCGGCTTCCGCCGCCGCGACTTGGACGTCGGTCATGGCGGTGGAGAGCTGGATCAACTCCAGCTCCGGTTCGCCCCTCCGGTCGGCGGCGTCAAGCCAAATGGTGCTAAGCGACGAGGCTCCGCGCGCCTCTGCAGTCCACGCGCGCATCTCTTCGAGGTCACGGGCGGCGCCGCGCGTGAAGCTGTTCTCTCCTGGCAAAAAGAAAGCCGCCGCATTCCGCATGCCCTCGCCGTCCGCTACGATGGCCCCGTCGAGGTCGCCGTGTCGGAGCGCACCTCCGCCAAAGGTTGCCAGAGCGCGGCGAAGTCGTTCGGCTGTCGACGCCAGATCGTCAGGCTCGCCTTCGGGAAACAACGCGTCCGTTAGTTCGCTCTCGGTCCATCGCGTTCGCCGGCAGATCCCGCGCAGCCAATCTGGATTGAGCGACGGCGCGCCACCAGGGTGCTCAAAGACGATGTCGGGCCCGTCAAACCTCCATTGCCCAGGCAGAATGAGCGCCGGGACGAACATCGCGCCTTCCGCTCCGAGGAATAGCGAGATCGGCCAGCCGATCGCCGCCGCGCCCGTCTTTGATCGCGAAAGGGTTTCGCGGAAGTCCGCGGGGGCGAGATCGACCGCCATCCGGAGGAGCGCAGGCTCCCACCAAGGTCCGCGGCCGCTAACCAATTGCCACAAGCGGCCGTGGCCGTCAGCGAACGCCGTCACCTTGCCCCGGATGTCCTGTCTTTGGGTGGCGGCCAGATAGCCGAAGAACTGATCCCAGGAGGGCTGCGACGAGGTTTCCACGTCTGTCGGCCCCAACTCATATGCTTCAGCTTCGCCGCCGGAAACTGCCTCGATCCGCATCGGAACGGCGAGCATGGTGCCGTCGCTCGTCTCCGGTGTTCCGGCGTGGTCGTTCCCCTGGCCGGTGAGTGAGGAAAGGGAGGCAAGGGCCCAGCGTCCGGTGGATGTTCGCTGCACCACACCGCCTTGAGTGAGTGAAACCAGAGCGTCGAGCACGTCTTCGGCCGACAAGCGAAGGCCACTCGCCGATAGGCGGCTGAGTAACTGCGCGCTCGTCGCCCCGCGCGGGTAAAGTCCGAGAACTTTTCGAATCGTCTGATCGAGCAAATTCGTCTCCCCAACAGAACCTTCGGTAAGAAGCGCCTCGGTGCAAGGGTTTCGATGCTGGGGAGGTCGCGCTAACCCGCTCTTTTCATCGGCAATGGCCGGATCGCTGCGACGAGGGAGGGCGTTCGCCCATCCCCTACTCGCTGAGACAGCAAGATGTTGTCGAGACAGTAAGTGAGCTTCGGGACGAGGCGGAGGTTGAGCCTCGGCAGGTCCGCGTCCTGACGGCGCGGCCGCCCCGAGGTAATCAGCGGCCAGATTGGCTTCGCGTGGTGAGTGAGTGAAAGAGGGGCGGGTCCTGACCCGGAGAACTGGTCCGGACCGATTGCGATTTTTCGGGCATGAATCTGGAAACGGAGGAATGCCCAGATGCCCAAGAAACGCTTCACGG